>JBKPQM010000043.1:0-7570 GCA_046734095.1 Actinomycetota bacterium
GTGACCTTGCGATCCGTGCAGATCCGCATCAGCCGGCTCAGTTCGTCGAACGCAAGCCGATCCGTCGCAAGCACGCCCATTGCTCGAGCCGCCGGATTGACCAGTATGTCCCGTTCGTCCCTGTCGAGCACGACCACCCCGTTACCGAGCACCTCGAGGAGTTGCCCGGGCAGAATCGTGTCTGGCTTCGGCGGAGCCGGGGTCGTGTCGGCTGGCGGCGCAGGTCGGCGCCCGGCTCGGCGCGCAGCAATCAGGTAGCCGATCGCCAGGCCGAGCACGAGAGCGACCAGGCTCAAGCCCACGGCAACAACCGCCACATCGGCGATGGTACGGCCGGTGACGGGCCGGGCCCGCCGAGGCCTACGCACCGAACCCGCCCGACGCCCGGAGTTCACCCACTGGCCCCCGGCCGTTCATATGCGCACAACCGTTCCCGGCGCGGACTAACTAAGCTTCGGATCACACATTCGAGGGGTCGCAATGCGTGAGATCTACCATGACGAGCTCGACGACATCGGCAAGACGCTGGTCGCCATGACCCAGCTAGTCGGCACCGCGATGGAGCGGGCCACGGAGGCGTTGCTCGACGGCAACCTCTCCGGAGCCGAGCGCGTGATCTCGGACGATCCGCAGGTCGACCGCCTCCGCGAGGACCTCGAAGAGCGCTCGTTCCAGATGATCGCCCGGCAGCAGCCGGTGGCCACCGATCTGCGACTGCTCATCACGACCGTGCACGTGGCGGCCGACCTGGAGCGGATGGGCGACCTCGCCCGACACGTCGCCAAGGTGGCGCGCATGCGCTATCCCGAGATCGCGGTGCCACCGGAGCTGCGGGACGTGATCTCGCAGATGGGCAGCGTGGCGCACTCGCTGGTCGAGAAGGTCGCCCAGGTCATCGAAGGGCGCGACGTCGGATTGGCCCAGGCCATCGAGGTCGAAGACGACTCGATGGATGCTTTGCACCGCAAGCTGTTCACTCTGCTGCTCTCGCCGCGCTGGACGCATGGCGTCGAGGCGGCCGTCGACATGACGCTGATCGGGCGGTACTACGAGCGCTACGCGGATCACGCGGTCTCAGTCGCGCAGCGCATCGTGTTCATCGTGACCGGCCAGCGGCCCGAACCGCTGCACAAGAACCCAGGCGGGTAAGGCATTTGAGGCTGGGCGCGGGCCGTCAGCGGCCCTGGTTGGCCACCACCTGGATCGCCTCGGCGGCGCCGGCCGGGTCGAGGTAATCGGCCGGGCGAGTCGGCCGGAAGGTGACCGGGTCGAGCTCGTAACGCAGCGGAATCCCGGTCGGCACGTTCAGCGACACGACGGCCTCGTCCGACAGCACGTCGAGGTGCTTGATCAGTGCACGAAGCGAGTTGCCGTGGGCCGCGATCAGGACGGTGCCGTGGCGCAGGTCGGGCACGATCGCGTCGTACCAGTACGGCAGCAGCCGCACCACGACATCGGCCAGACACTCCGTACGAGGTACCGATTCCAGAAGATCGGCGTAGCGCAGATCCCCAGCCTGGCTGTATTCATCGTCGTCGGCCAGTGGAGGCGGCGGGACGTCGTACGAGCGGCGCCACAACGTGAACTGCTCGTCGCCGAACTCGGAGCGGACGGCCGCCTTGTCCTTGCCCTGTAACGCGCCGTAGTGCCGCTCGTTGAGCCGCCACGATCGACGCACCGGGATCCAGTGCCGGTCGGCCATCCCGAGGGTGATCTCGCCGGAGCGGATCGCCCGCCGCAGCACGGATGTGTGCACGACATCCGGCAGCAGATCGTGCGTGACGAGCAGCTCGCCACCGCGGCGCGCCTCCTCCTCGCCGGCGGCCGTGAGGTCGACGTCGACCCATCCGGTGAAGAGGTTCTTCTTGTTCCAGTCGCTCTCACCGTGGCGGAGCAGTACGAGCGTGGGCATGTCCCTCATCCTGCCTGATCACGGTGCGACGCCCTGCAGCACCGTGTCGACGATGAACTCCAGTTGCCTGCGCGGCAGCGGATCCTGATGGGTCAGCGCGGCACTGATGACGGGTCCGGAGAGCATGGAGATCACCCACTCCGCGTCCACGTCGGGCCGGATGCTGCCCTCGGCGATCCCGCGTTCGATGACCCGGCGCATCACTGCTCGGCGGGGCGCCACGAACCGGGCCTTGCCCTCTCGATACAGATCCGGACGCTCGATGCCGTCCGCGGCGAGCCGTCCCATCAGCCGGCCGAACCGCCCCTTGAACCAGCCGTCGCGCATGTGATTCAGCAGGTAGAGCAGGTCCGCCCGCACCGATTCGCCGGGCGGTTCGGGCAGCGGGGCTTTCACGCAGCCCACGGCGTCCATCACCAGTTCGTCCTTGTTCGGCCAGCGCCGGTAGATCGTCGTCTTCGCGACACCCGCGCGGGCCGCGACCGCCTCCAGCGAGAGCGCGAGGAAGCCCTGCTCGGCCAGGAGATTGACCGTCGCATCGAGGATCGCCTCGTCGGCCGCCTCGCTGCGCGGCCGACCGGGGCGCCGCTCGGGCGCTGCGCTCATCTCACCCCCTCCGAGGGCATAGCCGGACTGGGCGCCGGATTGCGGCGCGCTCGTCCAAGTCATTGTGCCCATCAGTGCGCCAACGCCGCTTCGTCGGACGGCGCCGGAGCGCCCGTCGTCTGTGCGGTGTGCTCGCGACGATTCGGCAGGAACAGGAACGCTCCGATGGCGCCGAGCAGACCGATAGCGCCGGCGACGATCGAAGCCCCGCGCATACCGGACATGAAGGCGTTCTTCGAGTGGTCGACGAATTCGCCGATCGCCTGCTGGGCCTGGGCGCGTTCTGCCGCGGAAGGACCACCGGTGAGCCTGGCCCGCTCCTGCAGCGCCCCGGTCGCCTTACCCACGTACTCGAGTGCGCCGCCGATCGACTCGGACGCGTCGCGCCTGACGTAGGTGCTGACCTGCGCGTTCGCCGGCATCGTCGAGACGATCGAAGCCGGCTGGTCGAGCCGGGCTGCGAGCTGCGCCGGGGCGTCCGAGCCGAGGTGGCCGCGGAACACCACCGCCAGCAGCGAGCCCAGGATCGCCACACCCAGTGCGCCCGCCACCTGCCGCACCGTGTTGTTCACTGCGGATCCGGCGCCGGCCTTCTCCCGCGGGACGGCGCTCATGATCGCGTTCGTGGCCGGCGTCATGACGAGCCCGAGGCCCACGCCGAAGCCGACCATCATGAGCTCGATGACCCACTGCGGCATGGTTCGAGTGGCCAAGGCGTACGACATCATCGTCAAGCCGAAAATCCCGAGCCCCGCACCGGTCACGGTCCGGGGACCGAATCGCGCCGAGAGCCGCGCCGAAAGGGGCGAGGCCACCATGACGGCGCCCGCGACCGCAACGAGCGCGACACCGGCCGCCAGCGCGGTGTAGCCGCGCACGGCCTGCAGGAAGTACGCGAGGTAGAAGGTCGAGCCCATCAACGCGAAGAACGTCACGGCAATTGCCCCGACGCCGGCTGAGAAATGCCGGTTACGGAACAAATGCACGTCAATCGTGGGATGCGTGCTGCGGGCCTGAGACCAGATGAACACACCTAGCAACGCGACACCGGCGAGGATCGCACCGAGTGAGTTCCACCGCAGCCACTCGTTGCTGTTACCGCCCTCGATCACGCCGTATACCAGCACGACCAGGGCCACGATCGACAGCAGCACACCGAACGGGTCGAGCCGGCCCGGACGCGGGTTCCTCGACTCCGGCACCAACAGCAGGATGGCGGCCACGCCGACGATCACGATCGGCACGTTCACCAGGAAGATCGAGCCCCACCAGAAGTACTTCAGCAGCAGGCCACCGGCGATCGGGCCGAGCGCGATCGCCATACCGGCGGCTCCGGCCCAGATGCCGATCGCCTTGGGGCGCTCGTGCGGCTCGAACACGTTCTGGATGATCGACAGCGTCTGCGGCTGAACCGCGGCCGCGCCGATGCCCATCAGCGCCCGGAACGCGATCAATGTCGTCGGTGACCCGGCGAAGGAGCACAACGCGGACGTCGTCCCGAAGGCCACCATGCCGAACAGCAGCACCTTCCTGCGGCCCAGCCGGTCGCCCAGCACACCCCAGGTGATGAGCAGTCCGGCGAAGACGAGCGCGTAGCTGTCGACCGCCCATTGCATCTGACTCTGGGACGCGTCCAGGTCCTCCTGCACGGTCTTCAAGGCGACGTTGAGGATCGTATTGTCGAGGATCACAACGAGCAGGCAGATCACCAGTACGCCCAAGATCCACCAACGGCGTTGCTGAACCGTCTTCTCGTCCATGCGCTGGCTCCCGCAATTTCGCTACGGCTGCGTATCGGTATGCCAGTAGTAGAGCACCACGCGGCGCGCAGCGCACGCGAGTTTCAGCGTTTATTCGCTCTTGGCGAACGCCTCGAACGCGGCCAAGTTGGCGAGCGACTCGCCGTTCTTCACCCGCCAGGCCCACTCGCGCCGGATGGACGATCCGAACCCCAACTGCAGCAACGCGTTGAACGACCCGTCGGCGTACTCGAGAACGGCCCCCAGCACGCGGTCGATTTCGTCTGGCGTCACCGCGGCGAGCGGCAACTTGCCCGTCAGATATATGTCGCCCGAGTCATCGATCGACCAGGCCACGCCGTACATCCGCGCGTTGTGCTCGAGCAGGTAGCGATAGACCTGCTCGGCGTTCTCGTCCGGCTTGCGCACGACGAACGCCTCGATCGACACTGCGTGCTCGCCGATCGTCAGCCAGCAGGCGGTCTTGAGGCGACGCGTGCCCGGCAGATTCACCACGAACGCGCCGCTGGACGGGCGCTCGTACTCGACCCCGGACTCGCGCAGCGCCGCCGCAATGACCTGAGGAGTGGTCACGAAGCCACCGCTAGGCGGAAGCTCGCCAGAGCGTCCTGGTAGGAATTCAGCAGCCCGGCTGTAGTTCTGTTCCACGAGAATTGCTGCGCCTGTGCACGCGCCTGGTCCGGGTCGGGTGGTTGCCGCAGGGTGTGGGCGAGTGCTGCGGCCCACCCCTCCGGATCATGCCCTTCAACGAGAACCCCTGCGCCGTTCACCGCCGTCGGCAACCCGCCGACGGCCGCCGCGACAACTGGCGTGCCGCACGCCAGGGACTCGAGCGCGACCAGCCCGAACGACTCGTTGTAGCTGGGCACCACAGTCAAATCAGCCGCCCGGTAATAGTCAGCGAGCTCCGGGCGCCCGACCGGCGGCACGAAGGTAACCGGAATGCCCAGTGCGCCGGCCAGTCCCGGTAGCCAGTTCGGATCGGTGCCGCTCGGCGCGCCCACCACGACGACGTGCAGCTTCAGACGCGGGTCGGCGTCAAGCATGCGGGCAGCGGCGCGCAGCAGGACGTCCGGTGCCTTCAGCGGCTGCAGCCGTCCCACGAAGAGCAGCACGCGGGCGCCGTCGGGAATGCCGAGCGCCGCGCGGTTGGCCGGCCCCGGCCGGAACGCCTGCAGGTCGACCCCCGGGGGCACCACGTCGATCCGGCCGGGTTCGGCCCCGTAATGAGTGACAAGCTGGTCCGCCTCGGATCGGGTGGACGCCACCAGCCGGTCGGCCTCGGCGACCACTTGCTCCTCGCCGACGATCCGGATGAGCGGTTCGGGGGCGTCGCCGTCCGCGAGCGAAGCGTTCTTGACCTTGCCCAGCGTGTGGGCGGTGTGCACGAGCGGGACGCCCCACCGATCGCGGGCGAGCCAGCCGACTTGCCCGGACAGCCAGTAGTGCGAGTGGATCAGGTCGTACCACCCCGGCTCGTGGTGGGCCTCGGCCCGCAACACCGCTGCGGTGAACGCACACAGTTGGCCGGGCAGGTCGCTTTTGTTCAGGCCCTCGAACGGCCCGGCGTTGATATGGCGCACCACCACGCCCGGATGCATCTCGACGCACCGGGGCTGCGCACTGGACGTCGCTCGCGTGAAGATCTCGACCGCGATGCCCGCCTCGGCCATCCGCTTGGCGGTCTCGACGATGTAGACGTTCATACCTCCGGCATCGCCGCCGCCGGGCGTATCGATGGGCGAGGTATGGACGCTAAGCATCGCGACACGTCGCACTCTGGGCTCCTTCCGCCATCGCCTCAACAGCGGCTGTCCCTCGATTCTGCCCAGCCGGGCAGAATCGATGCCTATGACCCGACGTGGCACAGCCGTGGTGACCGGAGCGAGCAGCGGAATCGGAGCGGCGACCGCCCAGCGGCTCGCCGAAGAGGGCTTCGACGTGGTGGCCGCGGCCCGCCGCCACGATCGCCTCGATTCTCTTGCGGCCTCGGTCCCGGGCATCCGGGCGGTCCCGCTGGATGTGACGTCCGACTCATCCGTGGCCGCCCTCGCGGCGTCGCTGCCCGACGTGGACGTTCTCGTCAACAACGCCGGCGGCGCGATCGGTGTGGAGACGGTCGAGACGGCTGACCCCGCGGATTGGGAAGCGATGTACGACTCGAACGTGCTCGGCGTCCTGCGAGTGACCAAGGCGCTGCTGCCGGCGCTCGAGCGCGGCGCCGGCGGGCACATCGTCCTGACCGGCTCGATCGCCGGGCACCTCGTCTACGAGGGCGGGGCCGGGTACACGGCGGCCAAGCATGCGGCGACCGCCGTCGTCGAGACACTGCGCCTGGAGCTCAACGGCCGGCCGATCCGCGTCACCGAGATCGCGCCCGGCATGGTGCGCACCGAGGAGTTCGCGCTGGTGCGCCTGCGCGGGGACGCTGAGGCGGCCGCCCGCGTCTACGCCGGCGTCGAGCACCCGCTCACCGCCGACGACGTCGCCGACTGCATAGCGTTCGCGGTGACCCGCCCGCCGCATGTCAACATCGACCTACTCGTGGTGAAACCACTCGCCCAGGCGGCGCCGTACAAGATCGCCCGCACTACAGGCTGACGCCGACCAGGTGCCCTTCGGGGCGGAGGACGATGCCGAATTTGGTTTCCACCCCGTCGCGGATCTCGCGCGCCAGGTCGAGCAGCTCGGCAGTTGTGGCTCCGCCGCGATTGGTCAGCGCCAGGGTGTGCTTCGTCGAGACGGCTACCCGGCCCGGCAAGCCGTACCCACGGTGGAAGCCGGCGTTCTCGATCAGCCACGCGGCGGAGAGCTTCACGCGACCGTCCACCATCCACTGTGGACAGTCCGGCGGAGCGATCACCGCGTCGACGAACGGATTGACGAAGAACGAGCCGACGCTCCAGGTGTCGTGATCGGCGGCGTCGAGCACCATGCCTTTGCTCCGCCGCAAGTCCAGGACGGTCTCGCGCACTCGTTCGTTGGGCGCGGCTCCACCAGGCTCGATGCCCAGCCGGCGGGCCAGCTCGAGGTAGCGCACCGGTACCGACTCATGCGAGCGGCGCAGGACGAACGTCACCGTAAGGACGATGTAGCGGTCCGTGTGCTTGAAGGCGCTGGTGCGAAAGCCGAACCCGCACTGCGCCGGAGTCCAGGACGACACCTCCCGGGTATGGCGGTCGTACACGCTGACGGACGTGATCGTCTCGGCGACCTCGCTGCCGTAGGCGCCGACGTTTTGCACCGGCGTCGCCCCGGTCAGGCCCGGTATGCCCGACATGGACGCGAGCCC
>JBKPQM010000044.1:0-4943 GCA_046734095.1 Actinomycetota bacterium
CTCTCAGGTCGCGCGCGAGGGGAAGTCACGCCCGTCACCTGGACCCACGCGGGCGCAGACACTGACCCGCAGCGCGGGTGAAACCGCCGCCTTCGAGCGCCTCCCTCGTTCCCGCCGCAGCTAGCTCGGCCGGCGCGGCGACACTTGACGAGAGCGGTTACGGCCAGCCGACGCCGGGCGCGGGCGCGTCGGCGACGAGTACCTGCCCCGTCCTCGCCTTGACGACGTCCTCGATTCCCTCGGTGCCGTGCCAGTCCGCCGTGAGCATGAACAGCGTCCGACGGTCGGGGCCGCCGAGCATCGTCGCGAAGCAGGGACGACCGAGATCCATCTGGTCGAGCACTTCGCCGCCTTCGCGGATACGGGCGCAGTCGTTTGTCATGTTCCCGCTCGAGGACCAGATGCACCCGTCCGCGTCGAGGCAGATGCCATCCGGGCCGACCCCGTCCGCCCATACGCGGCGGTTCGACAAGGTGCCGTCCTTCTCGATGTCGAAGGCGGTGAGGCGTTGGGCAAAGGACTCGGCGACGACGAGGGTCTGGTTGTCGGGCGTGATCACCATCCCGTTCGGGAAGGCGAGCTCGCCCGCCACCTCGCGGGCCTCGCCGTCCGGCGTGACAAGAGCGATCTTGCCGGGCGCTCTGCCGCTGGTGAGGACCTCGTTGAACTCGGCGAAGTCGAAGTTGATCGCGTTGACGTAGACGAAGCCGCGTCCGTCGACGGTGATCTCGCTCCAGCCAAACGGCGAAATGTGGCTGAGATCGGCCTGCACGACCCGCGACCCGTCCAGCTCGACTCGGATCAGCTCCGGGCCGGTGATGAGCAGGCGTCCGTCCAGAAGCCAGTTCGTCGCCCAACCGAGCCCATCCGGGCCTTCGCCGACCACGTCGCTGTTTCCGTCAAGGTCGACAGCGACGATTTCCTTCGTTCCCCAATTCGACAACCACAGCCGCCCGTCGTGCCAGCGAGGCGACTCGGGCATGGCCAAACCGTCCAGAAGCACGCGAGGTTGCATGCGCCCTCCTTCGTCGACTCCACAATTGCAATCACGCCTCGCCGCGTCAATCCAGCCAGCTGCCTGCTCGCGACGGAACAAGGTCGCAGACCAGGAAGAAACGGCTGTCCGCAGCCGTTCTTGTCTGCGACGACGACGAGATCGGCGAGTTTGAGGTGGACGGATGGATCTGCGACTGATCGACTTCGACAGTCCAAGCGAGATCCGTGAGTTCGAGAAGGGTCGCTTCGAGGTCTACGAAGTCGGGCCGATGATCCTCGGACGGGCAACGTACGAGCCGGGCTGGAAATGGTCGGAGCACGTTGGCGCCGCACGCGGAGAGAGTCTCTGCCAGGTCGAGCACGTCGGCCTCGTCCTCGAAGGACGTGCCGTGATCGCGATGGCCGACGGCACCGAAGTTGTCGCGAAAGCGGGTGAGTTCTTCTACGTGCCGCCCGGCCATGACAGCTGGGTCGTCGGCGACGAGCCCTACGTCTCGCTCCACATCATGGGCGGCGAGAGGTACGCGACGTGATCACCGGGCGACAGAGCGTGGCGATGCTCAAATTGGTCCGGCCTTGTTCGAGTGCTGCCGAAGCGATCGATCGTCGCTCTCACCACCGCTTCGAACTCCGCGCGGCGACTGATGTCGGCCGCGACCGCGAACTCCTCGCCGCCCTCGCGTGAGATCTGCGCAGACGCCAGCTTCCGCCAGGTAGGTGTGTCGAGGTGGTTGACGAAGACGCGGGCGCCGTCTCACCGAGGGCAAACGCGATCGCCTTGCCGATGCCGACGGCGGCGTCGTGACGATCGCGACCTTGCCCTCGAGCTCACGAGTTATTCGAACCAGTAGTCGAGCGTGATCTCCGCCCCTTGGCCGAGCTCCGCCTCGAAGCCGCCCTCGCCGCGCAACCCTTGCAGCTCACCCGTGCCCGACCCTGGAACGACGAACCAGGTGCCGGAGACGGTCGTGCCCTTCAGCGACCCCTGGTCCTGGAGCACAAACGTTCCCGACTTGCCGCCGATCCTCCCGCTCACTCGCTCGACGCCGACGAAGCTCGCCTCGTCCTCACCCCGCGCGGTTTGCAGGAACTCGGCCACGCCCTCGCCCTCGATGTCGCCGGAGAAATCCTCGACAACGTGGATACGCACCAGCGCTGGTCCCTCAGCCGGCTGGTCGTACGTGATCGGCTCATACGTCTTGACCTCGATCCTTCCAGTGGCGTGAACGCCGTCGCCGCTTGTCGCCGTCACTGCTGCCTCCTTTGTCCGTCTGGCTATCTCATGGTCCACAGGTGGGCTGAGCCGTTCGGCGACTACGTGCTCGCCGCCTAGCCGGCACCGTCGCTACGGTCCCGGCTCGGTGGCTCGACGCCGGAGATACTTGTCGATTTCCCGCCATTCCCATTCGACACCGAACAGTCCACCGATCCCAAGCAGCACGATTCCGGTGATCGCCACGGCGATGCCGGAGCCGAGCATGGGCCAGTAGAACCAGATGGAGCTGCTGTCATCAGTCATATCGATCACGAACCACATCACGCACAGGGCGCGCTCCGCTTCGGCAGGGACACGCTGGTGGCGAGCGCGCCCTGGCGCCACAGCCCCAGCGGAATTTGTCATTGGGCTTGCGCTGATCCTCGCCGACTGGTCACACGACTCGCTGCGAACTCGCGCCGGGTGACGCGGCGCGCAGGTTGCCGCTCAAGGTTCGCGGGAGTCCGAAGTGTGGCAGCACGGCGTTGTCGAAGCGGACCAACTCGCCCACGCGGTTGCCGGTGAGGGTCAGCACCACCAGCCCGAGTGCATTGAAGACCCCGTCGTCCCGATCGCACGCGTACAAGCCGAAAGCAGGTTGTCCATTCGCGCGAGTCGGAACGGTCCGATAGCGGCGGCGCCGCTCGCGACTTACAGCCATGAGGAACTGCG
Source organism: Actinomycetota bacterium (assembly GCA_046734095.1). GTDB lineage: Bacteria > Actinomycetota > Actinomycetes > Mycobacteriales > Jatrophihabitantaceae > DASXRA01. The sequence continues at coordinate 2,924 of JBKPQM010000044.1, forward strand.
CCGCGAGCTCGCGTCCGTAGTACTCGAACGGCAAAGGGGGCATCGCCAGCCGGACATCCTCGGCGAGCACAGCGACGATCGCCTCGACGTCGCTCGCCTCGAACGCTTGCGTCAGTTGCTCGACGACCCCGCGCTCGACCGGTGAGTTCGGAGCAGGAGGTGGCTCGCGGTCGTCCTCCGGTTCCAGCCGCCGCTGGAGCGTCGCGCGGGCGCGCTTGAGCGCGCTGGTGACAGACTCTTCGCTCGTCTCCAGGATCTGCGCAACCTCGCGCGCCTGAAATCCGAGCACGTCCCGCAGGATGATCGCCGCACGTTGGCGGGGCGGCAGCAGCTGCAGCGCCTTCACGAACGCCAGCGAGACCGCCTCCTTCATCTCGTACCGTGCATCCGGACCGGGTGCGGCATCGGGCAACTCGTCGAGGAGAGCGTCGGGGTACGGCTCGAGCCAGAGCACCTCGCCGAGCCGGCTCGGCTCGGGGAGAGCGAGCTCGGAACCGGACGCGTCCATCTGTGGACGCCGGCTAGCGGCGCGCCGCATGTTGAGGCTGCGGCTGGTCGCGATCCGATAGAGCCAAGTGCGAAGCGAGGCGCGGCCCTCGAAACCCGCGAGACCTTGCCAGGCGGCCACCAGCGTCTCCTGCAGAGCATCCTCCGCGTCTTGGATCGAGCCCAGGATCCGGTAGCAGTGCACGTGAAGTTCGCGCCGGTACGGCTCGACAAGCCGGCGAAACGCATCCGTGTCGCCCGCTCTCGCGCTCGTTAGCGGCTCGTTCGTCACCCCGCCATCCTCGCATCACCTCTCCTCGCTTCGACTGCGCACCTCGGTTGTACAGACACCGGCGTGTGTGGGAAGTGGGCGGTGCCCGTCCGCCCACTTTTGCCCGCCTGTGGTGTCCACATGACCAAGACGCATCAGAAGCGAAGGAGACACCGAATGACTCTTGAGCACAACGTCCATCGAACTCACATCCGCAGGGCGCCAGCGCCCGATATTCGATCGCTACAGCCCGATACGGAATCGGTGTTTCGTCCCGGACTCGCTCGCACCTACCGTCGTAAGCGGATGCGCGGAGGACGCAGGTGCGACGCATGACCGAGATGACTGCAACTACACCGAGTGCGGCGGGCGCGTATGACCGTGACGCGAAAGCGCAGCCAGACACGCGCCGCCTGGGCTGGATCCTCGGTCTGACCTCGACCGCGTACTTCATGGTCGTGCTCGACGCGCTGGTCGTGGTCACGGCCTTGCCCGCGTTGCAGCGTGACCTGCATGTCGGCTTGTCGTCGCTGCAGTGGACGGTGAACGCGTACGGAATTTCTTTTGCGGCCGGAATCATCACCGCAGCAGCGCTCGGCGACCGACTGGGCCGACTGCGCGTCTTCACCGCCGGCGTGGCGCTGTTCACGTTGGCGTCGGCGGCCTGCGCCCTGGCTCCGAACGCGTCGACGCTGATCGCCGCCCGCTCGGTGCAGGGTCTCGGCGGCGCGATCGTCCTGCCGCTCAGCCTGACGATCCTCACCGTCGCGTTTCCGGCCGAGCGCCGAGGCACGATCGTCGGCATTTACGGCGGTCTCGCCGGCCTCGCCGTCGCCGCGGGCCCGCTGGTCGGTGGCGCGGTCACCCAGGGCCTCGACTGGCACTGGATCTTCTGGATCAACGTCCCGATCGGCATCGCCACGATCCTGCTCTCGCTGCGGTTGCTGCCGGAGAGTTACGGCGCACCGGAGCGGCTCGACCTGCCGGGCGTCGTGCTCGTCTCGGCCGGCGTCGTTGCGATCGTCTGGGCGCTGGTGCGCGCAACCGCCTCCGGCTGGACGAGCCCGGAGATCGTCGGCACTCTCACCGTCGGCGTACTCCTCGTCTGCGCCTTCTTCGTCTGGGAGAGCCGAGCGCAGGAGCCGATGCTGCCGTTGCGCCTGCTCCGCATCCGAGACTTCGCGGCCGGAAACGCAACAGCGTTTCTGATGTCGGGCTCGATCTTCGCGGCCGCCTTCTTCGTCTTCCAGTACTTCCAGTTCG
>JBKPQM010000045.1:0-5754 GCA_046734095.1 Actinomycetota bacterium
GGTAGTTGCGGGTGCCCCGCACGGCTGGCCCGAGCATGACGCCCAGGCCGAGGGTGACTCCCAGGATGAGGAACGGCACGAGCGGCGTCATGTAGAAGAGGAACATCGTCCGCTTCAGATCGGGGAACCACACCAGCCACCCGGCGGCGAACGCCACCCAGACGACGGCGGCCCGCCAGTCGCGGGTGGTGAGCCAATGCCACGCGAGCCAGAGCAGCGCGGGGATAAAAGCCCACCACATCAGGGGTGTGCCGATCAGCAGGACCTCGCGGGCGCACTGGCTGGCGCCGCAGCCGTGAGAGCTGCCGTCGTAGTAGTAGTCGACGGGGCGTCCGAGCACGAGCCAGCTCCACGGCTTGGAGCCGTACGGGTGCGGCGAGTCGAGCGTCTCGTGGAAGCGGTACGCCGAGAGCGTGTAGTCGCCGAGCGAGCGGATGGGCGCCGGCACCCATCCCCACCAGAACGGCACCCGGATGCCGAGGGGCAGGTTGAGGTGACCGCTGGCCGAGTGAGTGTCGGCCCAGTGCCGGTTCCACGAGTTCTCCCCGGCGAACCAGCCCAGGTAGGTCATCAGGTAGGTCGCCAGCGGGACGACGAGCAGCGTGCCGAGGGCACCGAGCCACGACCGCCGGGCGGCGTTGCGCCACGAGCGGCGCACTCCGGCCGACTTCAGCGCGCCGCGATCCCAAACCAGGCTCATGATCGCGAACGCGACGAAGAACGAGAGAGCCGTCCACTTCACGGCCAGGGCCAGGCCGAACACGACGCCGGCGACGAGCCGCCACGGACGAGGGCCCAGCGTGGGCGCGCCGCCGCTAAGGTCGACGCCGGCGGCGACGAGTCCAGCGAGCCGTCCGCGCATCTGGTCGCGGTCGAGCACGAGCGCGCCGAACCCGCCCAGGATGAACACCTGCAGGAAGATGTCCAGCAGCGCCACCCGCGATTGCACGACCGAGACACCGTCCAGGGCGAGTAGTAGTCCGGCGATGCCTGCGAACAGGTTCGAGTGGAACATCCGGCGGGCGATCCGAGTGATCAGCAAGACGCTGACGATGCCGGCGATCGCGGGCGCCATCCGCCAGCCGAGCTCGTTGTTGCCCCAGATCCAGGACGTGAATCCGATCAGCCATTTTCCCAGCGGCGGATGCACGATGAACATGTAGCCGCGGTTGTCTTCGTACCCGAAGCGCAGCATCTCCTGCGCCTCGGTGGCGTAGTACACCTCGTCGAAGATCTTGCCGTGCGGCCAACCCAACGCCCACAGCCGGGTGAACGCGGCGATTCCCGTGACGAGCGCGGTGACCGCCCAGCCGAGCGCCGGCGACGGATCGCGCCACCCCTGCAACGACGCCGGCACCCGATAAGTCGGCTCCGGCGCCACCTCGGCGGCGGGCGGGGATGCCTGCGCGGTCGCCGTCACGGCCCCGATCGTAGGGTCTGCTCATGAGCGGGCCGGCCGGGCGGGTCATCCTGGCGGCAACGCCGCTGGGCGATGTGCGCGACGCATCGGCGAGACTCGTCGCCGCGCTCGCGTCGGCACCGGTGATCGCCGCCGAGGACACCCGCCGGTTACGCCGGCTGTGCGCCGACCTCGGCGTGACCCCGTCCGGGCGAATTGCGTCGTTCTTCGACGCGAACGAGTCGGATCGGCTGCCGTTGCTGCTCGACGCTTTATCGAGCGGCGAGGACGTGCTGGTGGTGACCGACGCCGGCCTGCCTTCAGTCTCGGATCCCGGGTACCGGCTCGTGGTGGCCGCGGTCGCCGAGGGGTTTCCCGTGACCGTGCTGCCCGGCCCCTCAGCGGTCACGGCCGCGCTGGCGGTGTCCGGACTGCCGGTCGACCGGTTCTGCTTCGAGGGATTCCTGCCCCGGCGCACCGGCGAGCGCCGCCGCGCCCTCGGCGCCCTGGTCGGCGAGCCGCGCACACTCGTCTTCTTCGAGGCGCCGCATCGCCTCGCCGCTACCCTCGCCGACCTGGCGGCGGCTTTCGGTCCCGAGCGTCCAGCCGCCGTGTGCCGCGAGCTGACGAAGACGTATGAAGAGGTGCGCCGGGGCCCGCTGGCCGAGCTGGCCGTCTGGGCGCAGGGCGAGGTCCGCGGCGAGATCACCCTGGTCGTGGGTGGCGCGCCCGTCGCGGCGTCGGCCGCCGCACCGGACGAGCTGGCTGCGGCCGTCGCCGAGAGTGAGGCCGCCGGCGCTACGCGCAAGGAAGCCATCGCCGCGGTCGCCGCCGCATGTCGCGTCCCCAAGCGACAGGTCTTCGACGCCGTGGTGGCCGCCCGGCGCGCCGCGCGCTGAATGCTCGGCGTATTTCGCCGCGCACCGCTCACTAGGCTGGCTCCATGAGCGCGAACATCCTGACCGCCGTGGCCTGGCCTTATGCCAATGGTCCACGGCACATCGGCCACGTCGCCGGATTCGGCGTCCCGTCCGACGTGTTCAGCCGCTATCAGCGGCTGGCGGGCAAGAACGTGCTCATGGTCAGCGGCACGGACGAGCACGGCACGCCGATTCAGGTGCAGGCCGACCGCGAAGGCGTCAGCGCGCGGGAGCTCTCCGACCGGTACAGCCTCGTGATCGCGAAGGACCTGCAAAAGCTGGGCCTTTCTTACGACCTGTTCACTCGCACGACGACGAAGAACCACTACGCCGTGACGCAGCAGATGTTCCTGGGGCTGCTGAAGAACGGTTACGTATTCCCCAAGACGCAGCTCGGCGCGATCAGCCCATCCACGGGGCGGACGTTGCCCGACCGCTACATCGAAGGAACCTGCCCGATCTGCGGATACGGCAGCGCCCGCGGCGATCAGTGCGACAACTGCGGTAACCAACTCGATCCCGTCGACTTGATCAACCCGCGCTCCAGAATCAACGGCGAGACGCCGCTGTTCATCGAGACCGAGCAGTATTTCCTCGACCTGCCCGCGTTCACGAACACCCTGGGCGACTGGCTGAAGAGCCAGCGGACATGGCGGCCGAACGTGCAAAGGTTTGCCCTGAATCTGCTGGACGATCTCAAGCCGCGGGCGATCACCCGCGATCTCGACTGGGGCGTGCCGGTGCCGCTCGAGGGGTGGCGCGACCGTCCGGACAAGAGGATCTACGTCTGGTTCGACGCAGTGATCGGATACCTGGCGGCATCCATCGAGTGGGCGAGGCGAACCGGCGACGCTGACGCGTGGCGGCCGTTCTGGCAACCCGGCTCGGACGGCTCTCGGCCCGAGGCCTATTACTTCATGGGCAAGGACAACATCGTCTTCCACGCCGAGATCTGGCCGGCCATGCTGTTCGGCTATTCGGGAGAGGGCGACCAGGGCGGCGAGCCCGGCGAGCTGGGCGTGCTCGAACGTCCGCACGAGATCGTGTCGAGTGAGTTCCTGACCATGGAAGGCCGCAAGTTCTCCTCGTCACGCAATGTCGTCATCTACGTCGGCGACATGCTCTCGCGCTACGACGCCGATGCCCTGCGCTACTACCTCGCGGTGGCCGGCCCGGAGAACCAGGACACCGACTTCACCTGGGCCGAGTTCGTCCGCCGCAACAACGACGAGCTGGTCGCGAGCTGGGGCAACCTCGTCAACCGCACGATCTCCTTGACGGCCAGGAACGTCGGCGCGGTGCCACCGCCGGGAACGCTCACCGACGCTGATCATGCGCTGCTGGCCACATCGCGCGCCGCCTTCGGGACGGTGGGCGAGTTGCTGGCGCGCAGTCGCCAGAAAGCGGCCATCACCGAGGCGATGGGCGTGGTCGCGGCGGCGAACAAGTACCTCTCCGACATGGCACCGTGGAAGCTGCGCACCGAGGACCCTGAGCGCATGGCCAGCGTGCTCCACGTCGCCCTGCAGGTGGTCGACGACTGCAAGACGCTGCTCACGCCGTTCCTGCCGTCATCTTCGGCCAAGGTGCATGGGCTGCTCGGCGGTACCGGTACTTGGGCGGCTATGCCGGATCTCGTCGAGGTGGATGAACCCACGGCGCCAGGCACGCCGTCGTATCACGTGCTGACCGGCGACTACGACACCGGCGCGCGATGGGAGTCGACCCCACTCGACGCGGGACGTCCGATCGCGCCGCCGACCCCGGTGTTCGCAAAGCTCGATGTGTCTGTGGTGGACGACGAACTAGCGCGATTGACCGCCGAGGCTGGTGCCTGACCCATCTGGGCGCCGGTCGGCGGACAGCCGTACCGGCGGCCACAAGCGCGATAAGCCGCGGGTCGAGCCGTTGCCCGCCCCGGCGTTCGACGCACATTGTCACCTGGACGCGATGGCGCATCGCGCCGGTGTAGCGGCCACGGCCGAGTTCGTCGGCGGCGTCATGGCCCAGGCCCGTGCCGTCAACGTCACGCGGGTCGTCACGGTCGCTGACACGATGACCTCGGCGCGCTGGTGTGTGCAGGCGGCCAGCGAGCATCCGGACGTCTACGCGGCCGTGGGCGTGCATCCCACGGAGATCGCCGGCCTGACCGAGGCCGACTACAGCGCACTCGAGCACTTGGCGCGGCACCCTCGGGTTGTGGCTGTAGGCGAGACGGGCCTTGATTACTACTGGGATCGGACCGAACCCGCTGAGCAACAAGCGCATTTCCGCCGGCACATCGATCTGGCCAAGCGGGTGGGCAAGCCGCTCATGATCCACGACCGCGACGCACACGAGGACGTGGTCCGGATCCTTGCCGAGGAAGGCGCTCCGGACCGTGTCGTTTTCCATGCATTCTCCGGAGATGCCCAGATGGCGCGGGCGTGCGTGGCCGCCGGATATGTCCTTTCCTTCGCCGGAGTGGTCACTTTCACAAACGCGCCAGCGGTACGAGAAGCCGCAGCATCCGTTAACGCGGACCAAATCCTGGTCGAAACGGACGCCCCGTTCCTTGCTCCGCACCCGTTCCGCGGGCGGCCCAACTCCCCATATTTACTAGCCCAAACGCTGTTGACACTGGCCGCGGTCCAGCACCTGGAGGTCGACGAACTCTGCATGTCACTGGCACTGACCGGGGACACGATTTTTGGGTTTGATTTAACGCAAATCTAATGGCCACAAGCGGCCGCGAACTTGGTGGCGCCTCCAAATCGCCGTTACCGTCCCTTGACTTTGCCCAGGTCACGCCTGAGTGAGGTCACGTACGGACGAAACGCGAGCGCGGAGAGGAGTTCCCAAGTGCGTCGCAGCGTCATATTTGGCCTGTGCGGCTTTGCCTTAGCCGGCGTCATCGGCGGCACGGTTGCGTGGGCCAGCGTCGATGACAGCAAGACGGTGAACCTGAAAATCGATGGTGCGCCGAAGCAGATCCACACCACGGCAAAGACCGTGGGCGCCGCCCTGGAGAAGGCGGGATACCCGGTCGGGCCCCACGACCTCGTGGCGCCCGCGGCAGAAACGAAGGTGCGCAACCACGGCGAGGTCGTCCTCAAGCGAGGCCGGCTGCTGCATTTGATGGTTGACGGGCAGGCGCGCGACATCTGGGTTACCGCTCCGACGGTGGCCGAAGCACTTGCACAACTTGGATACACGCCTGCGAACTTCTCCTCGGTGTCACGTGACAAGCGGCTTGCGCTGACACCGACTGCCATCGAGATCCGTTCCCCGAAGCAGATCACGATCATTCACGATCACAAGAAGCAGACGGTTACGACGACCGATGCGACAGTGCGCGACCTGTTCGCACACATCGGCCTCAAGGTCAATCGCTACGATCGCGTCTCCGTCCTTTCCACAGCCACGCTGAGGAACGGGCAGAAGATCGTTCTGCAC
>JBKPQM010000046.1:0-18307 GCA_046734095.1 Actinomycetota bacterium
GCTTGGGCGACCTCGAGTGGACGGTGAACGCCTACAACCTGTCATTCGCCTGCTTCTTGCTGATGGGCGCTGCGCTGGGCGATCGGTTCGGACGCCGCCGCATGTTCGCCGTCGGGCTGGCCGTCTTTACTGTTGCCTCGGCCGGCGCGGCACTCGCGCCCAACGTGGGCGCACTCGTGGCGGCGCGTGGCGTGCAAGGCGTCGGAGCCGCGATCGTGATGCCGCTGACGCTGACCCTGATCTCCGAGGCCTTCCCAGCCGAGAAGCGCGGGATGGCGGTCGGTCTGTGGGGCGGCATCTCTGGTCTGGCCGTCGCGTCCGGGCCCATCGTCGGCGGAGCCGTCATCGACGGGCTGAGCTGGCATTGGATCTTCTGGCTCAACGTGCCGATCGGGGTGGCGCTCATCCCGCTGTCGCTGCGCTGGCTCAGCGAGAGCTTCGGGCCGGCCCGCCGCTTGGACGTGATCGGGCTCGTGCTGGCCGGCACCGGGTTGCTCGGCCTGACCTGGGGGCTCGTCCGCGCAAACGCCGTGGGCTGGACGAGCGCGGAAACGCTGGGCGCGTTCGTCGTGGGCGCGGTGCTTCTCGGCGGGTTCATCGCCTGGGAGCGGCGCACGCCGAGCCCGATGGTCCCGCTCCCGCTGTTCCGGCGGCGGGGGTTCGTCACGGCCAACGGCGTGAGCTTCTTCATGTACGCCGCGCTGTTCGGGGCGGTGTTCCTGATGTCGCAGTTCCTGCAGACGGCGTTGGGCAATTCGCCCCTCGAGGCAGGTCTGCGGATTCTGCCCTGGACGGCGACCCCGATGCTCGTCGCGCCGATCGCCGGAACGCTCGCCGACCGGTACGGCAACCGGCCGTTCATGGCCCTGGGCATGGCGCTACAAGGCATCGGGCTCGGCTGGGTGGCGGCGATCGCCCGTCCGGGCATGCCCTATCTCGAACTCGGGGTCGCGCTGACCATCGCCGGAATCGGCACATCTATGTGCTTCCCAACGGTGGCCAACGCCGTCGTCGGCTCGGTACCCCAGGCCGACGTGGGAGTGGCGTCCGGAGTGAACAGTTCGATACGCGAACTCGGCGGCGTGTGCGGCGTGGCAGTGTTGGCCGCTGTGTTCACTCACCCCGGTGTATTCGGCTCGGCGCAGGCGTTCACCGATCGGTTCTCGCTGGCCTTGTGGGTAGCGGTGGGTCTGTCGGCCGCCGGCGTCCTGCCCGCCTTGCTCGCACCGCGACGCCCGCGACCGGCTGAGATCGCAGAAAACGTGTCCGCGTCCGAACCTGTCCTCGCGAGCTGAGAGGAGCTCATGATGTCCGAGTACCTGATCCTGATCTACGGCGACGAGAAGTCCTACGCGAATGCCGACCAGGACACGATCGAATCCATCCTGGCCGCGCATCGAGCATTCGGCCAGAAGTACGCGGCCGCGATCAAGGGCGCCAACGCGCTGTGGGGCACGGACACCGCTACCTCGATCAGTGCGGACGGCACCGTGACCGACGGGCCGTTCGCCGAGACGAAGGAAGCCCTCGGTGGCTACTACCTCGTCGACGCGGCGAACTTGGACGAGGCGATCGCCATCGCCAGGGAAGTGCCAGGGTCCTTCGGTGGCGTCGAGGTTCGCCCGGTCCGGGTGTATGACTAATCCGTCCCTGTCCACTAATCCGCTCGGTTGTTCGACTGATCCGTGTGAATGAGACCAGGTGATGCATTCGGATGGACGATCGCGTGCCCGGGCGTCCCGTGGCGCAGCATCGGCTGGTGGGGCCGGCCCGCCGCAGCGACCCGGCTGTCGCGGCCGCCGTCGCCGAGGCGCACCGTCGCGAGTGGGGCTTCGTCCTCGCCGCGACGGTGCGGGTCACGCACGACCTTGACCAGGCCGAGGAATGCGTCCAGGACGCGTACGCCCAGGCACTGTCCACGTGGGGTCAGCGCGGGGTTCCCGACAACCCGGGCGCGTGGCTCACAACGGTCGCGCGGCGTCGGGCCGTCGACCTGCTCCGACGGGACGCGTCGTTGCGGCAGCGGCTGCCGTTACTGCTCGATGATCGCCCGGACGACCCGGAGCCCGTCCACGAAATCTCCGACGACCGGCTGCGGCTGATCTTCACGTGCTGCCACCCGTCGTTGGCGCAGCCGGCCCAGGTGGCGCTCACCCTGCGCCTGCTGTGTGGTCTGACCACGGCCGAGGTGGCCCGAGCGTTTCTGGTCAGCGAGCCCACGATGGCCGCTCGTATCACCCGCGCGAAGAAGAAGATCGCGGCCGCCCGCATTCCGTATCAGGTACCGCCGGCTTCGGCGTTGCCCGAGCGCATCGACGCGGTGCTGAGCGTCCTGCACCTGCTGTTCACGACTGGACACACTGCGCCGGCTGGTTCGTCGCTGGTCCGGCGCGATCTCGTCGAGCGCTCTCTCGACCTGGCACGCATGCTGCGGCAGCTGCTGCCGTCGGATCCCGGCGTTGCCGGACTGCTCGCGCTGATTCTGCTGACCGACGCCCGGCGGGAGGCGCGGGTCGCCGACGACGGCCGACTGCTGCTGCTGGCCGACCAGGACCGAGCGTTGTGGGACCGACCCGGCATCGCCGAAGGCGTCGGCCTGGTGCGGGAGGCGCTGCGCGCCCGACCGCCAGGACGCTATGCGCTGATGGCCGCGATCGCGGCCGTCCACGACGAAGCGCCGACCTGGGACGACACCGATTGGCGTGAACTCGTCGGGCTGTACGACCTGCTGGTTGATGTCTGGCCATCGCCCGTCGTGGCGCTCAACCGAGCCGTGTCGCTCGGATTCGCGTTCGGTCCGGACGCCGGTTTGGCGGCTCTCGACGCGCTGGGCGCCGAGCCACAGCTCGCCGGGTACGGCTACCTCGCCGCCGCGCGCGCCGATTTCCTGCGCCGCTTGGGTCGTACCGCCGAGGCCCGGATGGCCTACGAAGAAGCCCTGCTGCTCACCGAGAACGAGGTCGAGCGGCAGTTCTTAGCCAACCGCCTGAACCAGCTCGCGTGACGCGATCGGGCTCCCTTCGGCGCCCCGCCGTCGTCTCAGCCGCCGCCTCCGCACCTCGCCTCCGCACCTCGCCTCCGCCCGTGCTGCAGCTGCCCGCGATGATGTTGGAGTTGTGGTCGATATTCGACCACAACTCCAACATCACGCGATTCAAGTGGCACCGTTATCCCCAGCCCAGGCCGCTATCCACAGATGCGTCGCGGGCATAGCGAGCTGGGCTGTGCGCGCACCAGGCTGAATGCGTGCGACCGATCGACCTTCCTCGCGTCCTCACGCCGATCCTCGCCGCCGCAGGCGGCGTCAGCCGCGCGCGGGTGCGCACGGAGATTCGGCGCGGCCGATGGCGCTCTCTTGGTCGCGGGCTCGTCCTGACCCGGCCAGACGCGCCCAGCCGGGCAGACTGGGTCTTGGCGGGTCTCTTGATTGCCGGACCCGAGGCCGCCCTCAGCGGGTGGGACGCCGTCCGGATGGTCGGCATCGGCGAGCGCGCTCCGCCGCATCGCCCCGTTCTGGTACTGACAACTCGCGGTGGCAGCCGCAGGGTCGGGCAGGTTTGGATCCGCAAGGTTGCTCCTCCGCTCGCGTCTCGACTCAGCGCCGCCGAGGACCCATTACTGCCGCTCGCCAGGGTGGTTCCCATCGCCCGGGCCTTGGTTGATACGGCGCTCGCTGATGGACGCGTTCAGCCCGTGCGGGCGCTCGTCACATCGGCGATCCAGCGCGAGCTGTGCTCCATTGAGGAACTGCCGGGCGCAATTGACGCTCGCGCCCCGTCGCGGCAGCGCTGTCTTGCGGCGGGCCCTCAACGACGCGATCGGCGGTGCCCGATCCGTGGCCGAAGCGGACGCGGCCGATCGACTCCGCGCGTACGGCGTTCCGGCCTTCGAGCTGAACGTCCCGATCGTCTATGACAACGAGGTGATCGCCGTAGCCGACATGCTCTGGCGAGAGTTGCGTGCTGTCCTAGAGATCGATGGCCGGGAGTTCCACTTCTCGGAGACCGATTGGAAGGCGACGACCGTCCGCCACAACCGCCTCACGAGCGTCGGCTTAGCGCTCACGCACTACCCCCCATCGGCGATCCGTGGGACGTCGTGGGTGGCCGAGGTCGCGAATTGGCTGCGACGCCGGGCAGACGAACTCGGCTTGCCGTACCGGCCAGGGAAGATCGCTCCACGCGATCGCGAACCGGCCCGAGCCACAATCGGCGAAGCTCATCCGTTCATCATCCGCGAGACTCCCCGCATGCCCGAGCGCCTGCCGCTCGACGCTCGCGGTTCGTGGGACGCGCGCGGTTCGTGGGACGCGCGCGGTTCGTGGGACGCGCGCGGTTCGTGGGACCCGCGCGAGACGTGAGACCCGCGCGAGACGTGGGACGCACGCGAACCTCGGGACGCACGCGAACCTCGGGACCCTTGCGAGACTCGGGACCCTCTCGAGACTCGGCACGCACGCGAACCTCCGCCACTCGTCGGCCGATGATCTTGGAGTTCTGGCTGAGTCGCGACCAGATGTCCAAGATCATCAAGGAGTCAGGGCGTGAGGTGGCGGGCCAGGAAGGCGAGCGCCCGGGGGTAGGCGTCCAGGCGGTTGGCGCGCTTGGCCAGGCCGTGCCCTTCGTCGGCGTAGACGAGCAACTCGCACTCCACGCTCCGGGAGCGCAGCGCGGCGGCGATCTGCTCGGCTTCGCTCAGGGGCACCCGCGGGTCGTTGGCTCCGTGGATGACGAAAAGCGGCGCCCGGATGTCGCCGATGCGCGACAGGGGCGACGCCTTCTCGAGGAACTCGCGGTCGTCGGCCAAGGTGCCGTATTCGCGCTCGCGATAGGCACGCCGGTACGCGGAGGTGTTCTCCAGGAAGGAGACGAGCGATGAGATGCCCACGATGTCGACCCCCGCCGCCCACAGCTCGGGCTGGAACGCGAGGCCGGCGAGCACCATATATCCGCCGTACGAGCCGCCGTAGAGCGCCGCCCGCGCAGGATCAACGCCCATCGACGGCAACCAGGCATGGATGGCGGCGAGGTCGGCCACCGAGTCGAGGCGCAACTCGACGTCGTCGAGCGACAGCCACCTGCGCCCGTAGCCAGCCGAGCCGCGCACGTTCGGCGCGACCACGGTGTGCCCGGCCAGGGACAGCGCCGCGTGCATGGGCGTCCACTCGCGCACACAAGCCGCCTCGGGCCCTCCGTGGATCGCCAGCACCACCGACCGACCGCCGGGGTAGACGTACACGGGCACGTGCTCACCGTCGGGAGTGGGCACGCGATGCGACTCGGGCTCCACCAATCCCACGGTGCCCAGCTGCGGGTTGGAGATGGTGCGCCGATCGATCGCGCCGTCGGTCCAGAGATAAACCTCGGGCGGCTGGACCGGCGACGAGAACGTCAAGCCCAGCTCGCTCGAGTCCGGCGACCAGTGCGGCTCGTTGCCGCGGAAATTGATCACTCCGGCGTGCGGGAGGGCGACATCGACATGCCCGTGCAGCGTCGGGCCGGCGTCGAGGTCGTAGATCGCCAGCCGGTCAGCGCCGTCTTCGGTTGTGACGACCGCCAGCCGCGTCCCGTCCGGCGACGGCCACGCGTCGCGATCGCTCCCGTCGGCGTCGAGCACGATGCTCCACGACTTCTCGGCGATGTCGTAGCGCCGCACCGAGTGAAACTCGGCGCCGGCGTCAGACGACGCGAGCACTCTCCCACCGAGCCAGCGCGGTGCGCCCCAGTCGCCGACCTGGTCGGCGTCGGTGATGGGGACAACCTCTCCGGTGTCGAGGTCCGCGAGCATCAACTGCGTCGACGCCGGCAGTAACGATTCGCGTTGCATCGCAATGTAGCGACCGTCCGGTGAGAGCGATGCGGCCATGATCCAGCCGCCGCCGTCCCAGATGACTCGCTCGTCGCCGGACGACACGATGCGCACGACGACGTCGAAGTCGACACCGTTGCGGCGGTTTGTGGCGTAGAGCACCCGGTCGGCCACGACGTCCAGAAGGGTGTGGATGTGCGCCGGATCCGTCACGAGAGGCACGAGCGGAGTGGCGTCGTGGACGTGCAGGTACCGCAGCCACAGCTGCGCGCGCTCGCTGCCGCCGTCGTCCGCGGACACGATCACGGCCCGCTGCCCAGGTAAGTACCGCCCCCAGCACGGTTCGCCCAGGTCGGTCAGCACCGTACGTTGCCCGTCCGGCGTGAGCTCATGCAGTTGCATCGAGCCGGAGTCGTCGTTGCCGATCAGCAGCCGCCCCGCCTCGTCGATGTCCTGAAGCGTGGACGAGCGGAGCTCGAACATCTCGCGAACTCGATCGGTCATCCGCCCAGCCTGCCACGCGGGCCGTGGCCGGGTTCACCGCGCATGACCGAGTTGATCGAAACCCACGCCTCAGGGCAATCGCCTACTCACCGACCGTAGACGCGCCGGGAATCGCCTGCCACCATCTAGATGCCACCTCACCGGGGAGGCCCCCATGGATGCAGTCGCATTCGCACCTGACCCCGGCTTGGATGTGCTGCGCCGTCGCAGAGCCGAGCTGTTCGAGTCGATGGGTGCCCTGAGACAGGCGCTTGACGCGGGTACGTCCGGACGCCTCGAGACGTGGAGCGAGTGGGTCGAGGTCGCCCTCACTGAGCTCTCGGCCGACCTGCGGGCGCACATCGCGATCACCGAAGGCCCGGGTGGCCTGCACCGCGATGTCGTGGAAGTCGCGCCCCGGCTCTGCCATGCCGTAGCGCGCCTGGCCCAAGACCACGTGCAGATCAGCGCGATGCTCGACCGCCTGTCATCGCGGGTTGGGCATGTCACGACGAGTGAGGACGTCGCGGATGTGCGCAACATCGGCGGTGCCCTGCTCGACCGGCTGGCGCGGCATCGCCGGCGCGGCGCCGATCTGGTATTCGAGGCCTACGCGACGGACATTGGTGGCGAGACCTGACGCGCGGACGGCCCGCGGCGGTCAGCGCGTCAGCGGGGCCGGCGATCAGCGCGCGGCGATCAGCGCGGCAGGGGCGCGGGACGGCCGAGGAGATAACCCTGCGCCAAGGTCGCCCCTAGGGCCCGCAGCGAGGTGATCTGCTCGTCGGTCTCGACACCCTCGCCGACGGTCGCCACGCCGAGCTCACGGCACAGGGTGATCACGCTGCGGACGATGGCGCGGGCATTGCGGTCGGACGCGATCGGCTTCACGAAACTGCGATCGATCTTGACGATGCCCACCGGCAGATCGCGCAGCAGCGACAGCGAGGAGAACCCGGTGCCGAAGTCATCGAGCGCGATGCGCACGCCGAGATCGGCGACCTCGCGCAGCTCCTTGATCGCGGACGGCGAGGCCTCGACGAGGGCGGTTTCGGTGATCTCGAGGTGCAGCCGCTCGGCCGGAAGGTTTGCGGCCGAGAGTGCGCTGCGGACAGCCTGCTTGAGCTGTCCGCGGCCGAGCTGACTGCCGGACGCGTTGACGGCCACCCACCGCGACCAGCCGCCGGTCAGGCGCGGATTGGCCGCGGCCTGGCAGGAGAGCTCGAGCATGCGCCAGCCCAACGGGGCGATCAGTCCGGTCTGCTCGGCCATCGGCAGGAACTCGTTCGGCTCGAGCAGCCCCTGTTCGGGGTGTTGCCAGCGCACTAGCGCCTCATAGCCGACCGGGGCGTTCGTCTCGAGGCTGACGATCGGCTGGAAGTACGGAACCAGACCGCCGTCACCGGCCAGCGCCGTGCGCAACGCGTACTCCAGCTCGAGGTCGGCCACCGTCGCCGGCCGGTCCTGCGTGGGGTCGTAGAACTCGACCCGCGCCCGGCCATGCCGTTTCGCGCGGCGCAGCGCCTGGTCGGCGTCCCGCAGGACTTCGTCGGCGTGCGCGTGCCGCGGACTGCTGACCGTGATCCCGACACTGATGCTCACCGTGTGCTGGTAACCGCGCAGGTCCATCGGCTCGCGCAACGAAGCCAGCAGGGTATCCGCCATGCCTCGCAGTGCCTCGGGGTCGGATTCGTCCGGCACGATCACCACGAACTCGTCACCGCCGATGCGGCCGATCGTGATGCGGGACCGCAGCACCTCGCGCAGGCGCGCCGCCACCCGGCGGATCAGGTCATCGCCGGCGTCATGGCCGAGGCTGTCGTTCACGGTCTTGAACCGGTCGATGCCGCAGCACAGGGTCCCGGCCGGCCGCCCAGAGGCGATGCAGGCGTCGAGTACCTCTTCCAGCAGCAGCCGATTCGGCAGGTCGGTAAGCGGGTCGTGGCTGGCTCGGTGCGCGATCTGCGCTTCGGCCATCTTGCGGGCCGTGATGTCGTTGACCTGCCCGACGACGCTCAGCATGCTGCCGTCGTCCGCCCGGATGATGCCGACGTGCAACAAGCCCCAGACGACGTGCCCGTCCCGGTGCACGTAGCGCTTCTCGATTTCGAAGCTCTCGCGGTGCCCTTCGAGGAGCTCGGCGAACAGCTGCAAGTCAACGTCGACGTCGTCGGGGTGAGTGATGTCAGCGAAGGTTCGAGCGTTGAGCTCGGCGCGCGAGTAGCCCAGCAGCTCGATGAGGGCGTCGTTGACCTGGGCCAGTTGCCCGTCCTGATCGACGAGCGCGGTGCCGACGGGACTGTGCTCGAAGGCGAGCTGCCAGCGGCGCTCCGCCTCCCGGCGCCGCGTCTCGGACTCCGCGCGGGCCATGGCTTCGGCGATGGCGATCGCAGCCTGTGCGGCGAACAGCTCCAGGACGGTGCGCTGCTCAACGTCGGGAAGCCGGCCGCTGCGGGGCTGATCGACGCTCAGCACGCCGATCAGCGCGCCGCCGCGGTCGTGCAGCGGCGCCATCAGCTCGTCGCCGGGCTGCCACGCGCCGGCGTCGGAGGCGGGAGAGCCGGGCGGTGTCCATCGGGCCACCCGGTCGACTGGCGTCTGGTCGACCTCGTGGCTGTAGAAGCGAAGCGCGCCCCACTGCTCGGACGCGTTGAGCAGGTCGACGAAGTACTGCAGCGGCGTGCTCTGACCGCGCAGCTCCTCGAGCGCGGGCGGCCCAGCGACTGCCTCGACTCGCAGGGTGTCACCCTCGGCGGTCCGGACGTTAATCGCGCTGGCGCCGAATTCGAGGACGTCGACCACGCCCTCGACGATCCGGCTGAGCGTCTCTTGTAGATCGTTGCTGGCGCCGAGTTGGCGTACGACGTCCAGGACCCGTTCCAGCCACGAGCGCCTGACCTGCGCGAGGCTGGACCCTGACTCCATGGACGCGATCTTCACACAGCTGGACGCGTTCTACCAATCTTGAACCTGCCTGAATCGCCGCAAAGCCGCCCAGGCTAGGGGTCGGTCCGGGCCATTCGCCAGGCACCGGCCAGCAGCGTCACGGCGACATAACCCGCGAGCACCGCCAGCCCGATCCACGGCGAGAACGAGTGGCTGTCCGGATGCGACGAGATCGCCTGCTGCCCGATCTGGGAGGGCAGCCACCGCCCGACCAGGTCCACCATCTGCTTCGGGAGGATCTGCACGATGACCGGCGCCACGACCAGCAGCGAGGCCAGCCAGATGATCGCCGTGGACGATGACCGCAACGCCGCGCCCAGAGACACGCCCCACGCGCAGATCAGCACCAGATAGACGACACCGCCGCCCAGCGCGGCAGGTAGGTGGGTGTCGTCCCAACCAACGGCCAGCCCGGCGGTCGCCAGTAGTGCCTGGCCCACCGCGAAGGCCGCGACGCACGCCCCGGCGGCCGCCAACCCGGCGACGGCCGCGTGCGTGCTGAGCTTCGCCGCCAGCACCCGCAGCCGCGACGGCTGAGCGAGGAAGGTTGCCTTGATCATCCCAGTGCCGTACTCGCGGGTCACGCACAAGACGCCGAAGGCGGCGATCGCCAGAACCGCGGCGTTCACGCCTTGCAGTGACGTGGCCACCGAGTCGAACGCGCGCCGATCGACGAGGCTCATGTGCGCCCCGTTGGACGCCATCGCCAGCGACACCAGCGCGCTCACCACGACGGCCAGCAGGACCGCCAGCGCGACGGTGCGAGCCGTCTTGTGGAGTGGGCGCAGCTTCTGCCACTCCATCGCCAGGGAATTGATCACGCGGCACGCTCCGCGACGTGGTCGCACACATCGGCCGTCAACCGCATGAATGCCTCCTCGAGCGAGGCCCGTTGCGGGGAGAGCTCATAGAGCAGCGCGCCGACGTCCATCGCGAGCATGCCGATCTGCTCGATGCTCACGCCGACGACCTCGAGCGCGTCCTGGTCGCGCCACAGCGAGGCGCCCTCCTCGGCCAGGGCGGCGGCCAAGACGTCGAGTTGCGGGCTGCGCACGCGCACCGAGCTCTCCGCTCGCTCGGTGAAGGCCGACACGCTCTCAGCCGCGATCAGCCGCCCGCGGCCGATCACAATCAGCTCGGAGGCGGTGAGCGCCATCTCGCTCATCAGATGGCTCGACACGAAGACCGTCCGGCCCTCCGCGGCGAGCCCCTGCATGAACTCGCGGATCCACCGGATGCCTTCCGGGTCCAGACCGTTGATCGGCTCGTCGAACAGCAGGACGGGCGGGTCGCCGATGAGCGCTGACGCGATGCCCAGACGCTGGCGCATGCCGAGGGAGAAGGTGCCGACCTTGCGCCCCGCGACATCATCCAAGCCGACGAGGCCCAGCACCTCCGCGGCCCGGCGGAGGGGCAGTCGGTTCGCGGCGGCCAGCCAGCGCACGTGCTCGACCGCGGTCCGCGCCGGGTTGACGCCGCCCGGATCGATCAGCGCGCCGATGTCGCGCAGCGGATGGGCAAGGTCTCGGTAGGCCCGGCCGTTGATCATGCCGAGGCCGGAATCAGGCTCGGTCAGCCCGAGGATCATGCGCGCCGTCGTGGTCTTGCCGCTTCCGTTCGGGCCCAGGAACCCCGTCACCGCACCGGGCAGGACCCGAAACGTGAGGTCGTCGACGACAGCGCGATCGCAATAGCGCTTGGTCAGGCCGCGAACTTCGATCATGATCAGATGGACTCGCTCCAGGTCGATACGCCGGCCGCGGGCGAGGGAATCCCGGATCCCGCAGTCCACTGATTATGCCGGGCTCGCTGAAGTCCTAAACCCCCGGCCGCAAGCCCGTTGCGACTGCATAGCCAACCCACAGGAGGTCTAGCATCCCGGGCGGGCGGCGGCGGCACCGGAGAGGACAGCTATGACGCAGCGCGTGTGCGTGACCGGGGCGAGCGGGCAGGCGGGCCGAGCCGTGGTTCGAGAGCTCCGAGCGCACGGCTACGACGTCCTACCCACCGACATCGCCGTGACCCGGGAGGACCTCGAGGGTGGGATGCAACGCGTCGACTTGACCGACTTCGGGCAAGCGTTCGAGGTGCTGCAGGGCGCGGAAGCGACCTGGTGGCCGGTGACGGCCGGCGGCGAACGGGCGGTAGAGGCGCTACGGGGCGTGGACGCCGTCGTGCACCTGGCGAACATTCCGGCGCCGCAGATCGCCCCGCCGGCGGTCACGTTCACCGCGAACGTCGAGATGAACTTCAACGTGTTCATGGCCGCGGCCCGGCTCGGACTGCGCCGGGTCGTGTGGGCCTCGAGTGAGACGACGCTCGGCCTGCCGTTCGAGGTTCCGCCGCGGTACGCGCCTATCGACGAGGATCACTACCCGTTTCCGACGACGACATATGCGCTCTCGAAGGTCGTGAGCGAGACCATTGCCGGGCACATCGCACAGTGGTCGGGGATCCCGTTCGTCGCGCTGCGCATCTCCAACATCATGGCGCCCAGTGACTACGCGCAGTTCCCCTCGTTCTGGGCCGATCCCCTGGCGCGCAAATGGAATCTCTGGGGCTACGTCGACGAGCGGGATGTGGCCGCCGCCTGCCGGCTCGCCCTCAGCGTCACGGCCGACGCGGTGGCGGGCAGTCCGAGCTTCATCGTCGCCGCGGCGGACACCGTGATGAACCGCCCGTCGGCCGAATTGCTTCGCGAGGTCTACCCCGAGGTTCCGGTAACGGGCGACGTCAGCGAGTTCGGCACGCTGCTGGCCACCGACCGGGCCCGGCGGGTGCTCGGATTCGAGCCGCGTCACAGCTGGCGGGATCACGTGTCCGTGGCGTAGTTGCCGGTCCGGTGCTGTGCCGGACCTGGCCCGCTGGTTACGGTGCTGGTGATGAGGCCGCGCGCTTCACCGGGCCACTGCCGGCGTTTCCGTCATCGACAGGAGATCACCATGACTACCACGGAGCTCACGCCTGAGACCGGCCTCGACCAGCTGGCCGAATTGGCCGCGCAGCTGCGCGTCGACTCGATTAGCTCGTCGACGAGCGCCGGCTCCGGGCACCCGACGTCGAGCATGTCGGCGGCCGACCTGCTGTCGGTGCTGATCACCCGATATTTGCGCTACGACTGGGATAACCCGCGCGGGCCCGGCAACGATCACCTCATCTTCTCCAAGGGCCACGCGTCGCCTTTGCTGTACTCGGTGTTCAAGGCCGTCGGCGTGGTTTCCGACGACGAGCTGATCAACGGCTATCGCCGGTTCGGCCAACGCCTGGAGGGCCACCCGACCCCCGTGCTGCCGTGGGTGGATGTCGCCACCGGCTCGCTCGGTCAGGGGCTGCCCGACGCCGTCGGGGTCGGCCTGGCCGGGAAGTACCTGGACAAGATCCCGTATCGGATCTGGGTGCTGTGCGGCGACAGCGAGATGGCCGAGGGCTCGATCTGGGAGGCACTCGACAAAGCGTCTTACTACAAGCTGTCCAACTTGATCGCCATCGTCGACGTCAACCGGCTGGGCCAGCGCGGTGAGACCGAGCTCGGCTGGAACCTCGAGGCCTATGCCCGACGCACTGAAGCGTTTGGAGCCCGCACGTTTGTCATCGACGGCCACGACCTCGCCGCCATCGACGACGCGCTGGTCAAGGCGGCCGAGAGCGCGGACGAGCAACCCACGGTGATCTTGGCCAAGACGATCAAGGGGCGCGGGTTCTCCGAGGTCGAGAACCAGCCGGGCTGGCACGGCAGGCCGTTCCCTCCGGACATGGCCGAGCGGGCGATCAGCGAACTCGGCGGCGTCCGGAACCTGTTGGTCCGGGGGCAGCGGCCCGACCTGGTGCCTGTCCCTGAGCCCACGGCGGTGGGCGACGCGACACCACCGCAGTACTCGGTGGGCGACAAGGTGGCCACCCGCAAGGCCTACGGCGACGCTCTGGTCAGCGTCGGCGCGCGTGACCCCCTCGTCGTCGGCCTCGACGGCGAAGTCAGCAACTCCACCCACGCCGACGAGTTCGCGCATGCGTATCCCGAGCGGTACTTCGAGATGTTCATCGCCGAGCAGCAGATGATCGCTGCGGCAACGGGATTGGCCGTGCGCGGCTATCGGCCGTTCGCATCAACCTTCGCCGCGTTCTTTACCCGCGCGTACGACTTCATTCGGATGGGTTCCATCTCCGGGGTCGACCTGCGTCTGGCTGGTTCGCACGCCGGCGTTGAGATCGGAGCGGACGGACCGTCGCAGATGGGCCTGGAAGACCTCGCGATGTTCCGCGCGGTGCATGGATCGACTGTGCTCTATCCCGCCGACGCCACCAGTGCCGCCGCGCTCGTCGACGCCATGGCCACCACCTCCGGCATCAGCTACCTGCGCACGACTCGCGGCGCCTACCCGGTCCTGTATCCGAGCGGGGAAGCCTTCCCAGTCGGGGGCTCGAAGGTGCTCCGCTCCGGCGACGACGTCACGCTCATCGGGGCCGGCGTAACCCTGCACGAGTGCCTGGGCGCCGCGGACAACCTGGCCGCGGACGGCATCCAGGCGCGTGTCATCGACTGCTACTCCGTCAAGCCGATCGACGTCGAGACCCTTGTGGCGGCCGCCGAGGCCACCTCCGGTCGCATCGTCGTCGCCGAGGACCACCACCCTGAAGGCGGCCTCGGCTCGGCCGTCACCGACGCCCTGCTCAGCGCCGGTCGCGGCAACCTGTCCGTCGCCCACCTCGCGGTCCGCGAGATGCCGGGCTCCGGATCCGGCGCGGAACTCCTCGCCTGGGCCGGCATCGACGCCGACCACATCGCCGCGGCCGCCCGTCGGCTCGTCGGCAAGGAGTAACGCGGTCCGGTTCTGACGTGACGAGGTGGGACTACTCACCTCTCGGGATCGCCGGCGGTGCGCTCCGGGCGGTCCGCAACGAGCAGTTGCGGACCGAAAGCCGAGCGAGCACCGCGCGCACATTCCAGACAGTACGGTTTCGCTTTCTGTGCGCCGTTCTTAAAAACGCCGCCTACCCTTGGTGCGTGTGATCATTCGGGGACGGTCATGGGCCGCGTTCGCAGCCCTCACCTGCGCGATAGCCCTCGTGCTGACCGGGTGTACCAACTCGAGGCAGCAGGCCTTGCCCACGACGAGTGGGCAGAAACCGGCGGCAGCAACCAGCCGAGTCCCAGCCCCGAAATCCCACCCGCCGACAACCACGGCCCCGCCCGGCCCGCGCCGTGGCTCGGGAACACCGGTACACGTCAGCCTCTATCAGGGTGACGGCCAGACGTTCGGCGTCGCGATGCCGATCATCGCGTACTTCTCCAAGGCCATCACCGACGCGTCTGTGTTCGACAACGTTGTCACGGTCACCGTCAACGGCAAGCCTGCCGATGGCGCGTGGTACTTCGAGAAATCGTCGCAGTCGTCCCAGGCCCTCGAGGCGCACTACCGCATGGCCACGTACTGGCCCGCGCACGCGTCGATCAACGTGTCGATGCCCCTGGCCGGCCTATGGGCCGGGAAGGGCTTCGTGTTTGACAACAGCGTGACTCTGGCGATGAAGACGGGGGCGGCGCAGCTGGTCAAGATCGACGGCCGGACGAAGCGCATGCGCGTCTACTCCGACGGCCGGCTGGTCAAGACCTTCGCCGTGTCGTTAGGCAAGGCGCAGACGCCGACGCATCTGGGCACCGCAGTCGTGATCGGAAAAGCCAATCCGCAGCACATGGTGAGCGCGCCCGGCGAGCCCTTCTACAGCATCGAGGTGCCGTGGTCGGTCCGGGTGACCTACGACGGCGAGTTCATCCACGACGCGTACTGGAACAACGAGCTCGGCCAGCAGAACCTCTCCCACGGGTGTACCAATCTCAGCCCCGCCGACGCTAAGTGGTATTACAAGTTCTCGCAGATCGGCGATCCCGCGACCTGGACGAACACCGGCACCTCGAAGGTCATCCCGGTGTGGGACGGCTACGGCGACTGGAACGTCCCGTGGTCGACCTACCAAAAGGGCGGCCTACTGGCGCCGGCGGCCTGACCCACGCGCTACAAGCCGCGGCCCGCGTGTTTCGTGTGGGCCGGCGCCGGCGGTTCGCCGTCGCTGTCCGGAAGGTTGTCCCGCGCCCAGTTGGCGATCTGCTCGAGCGCGGGCATCAGGGCGCGGCCGCGGTCGGTCAAGGCGTAGGAAACGGATAGCGGCGGGCCCTCGCTCACGGTACGAGTGATCAGGCCGCCGCTTGCGAGGTCGGCCAGGCGGTCTGACAGCACCGAGTCGCTGATCCCCTCGATCGCTCGGGACAGCTCGCGGAAGCCAGCCGGACCAGCACTCAAGTGGCCCAGAACGACGGCGTTCCAGCGCTTGCCCAGAAATCTGAAGGCGCGCGCCAGCGCCTCAGCGGCCGGCACGCACTCGTCTGCCGCGAGCGGCCGACGAGCCTTGGTTGCCACGCCATTGATACTACCCAATAGTCACTACTAATTTAGAAGTAACTTCGATATTGTGTGGTGACATATGGACGGAGTGACGATGACTGACTACGGACACGACCTCGCCTTTGGAACCTTCCTGACACCACAGAACCAGCGCCCGCAGGATGTGGTGGCGCTCGCGCAGCTCACTGAGCGCGTCGGCCTGGATCTCGCAACTTTCCAGGACCATCCCTACCAACCGGCATTCCTCGACACGTGGACGCTGCTGTCCTGGGTCGCCGCGCAGACCCGGGCGCTGCGGGTGTCGGCGAACGTACTGAACTTGCCGTTGCGGCCACCGGCCGTGCTGGCCCGGGCGGCTGCGAGCCTGGACCTGCTGTCGGGCGGGCGTTTCGAGCTGGGCCTGGGCGCCGGATCGTTCTGGGACGCGATCGAGGCGATGGGCGGCCCTCGCCGCACACCCGCCGAGACGGTCCAGGCGCTGAGTGAAGCGATCGACATCATCCGGACGATCTGGGACGCTTCCGAGCGCGGCGGGGTACGCGTCGCCGGCGACCAATACCGAGTCTGGGGCGCGAAGCGCGGCCCGCAACCGGCCCACGACATCTCGATCTGGATCGGCGCCCTGAAACCGAGGATGCTCCGGCTGATCGTGAGAAGGCCGACGGCTGGTTGCCGAGCCTCTTCTACCTGAACGACGGGGACCTCGACCGCGGCAACCGCATCATCGACGAGGCGGCGTCGGCGGCCGGGCGCGACCCGCGCCAGATCCGACGCCTGATGAATGTCAGCGGCGCCTTCACGGCGGCGAATCGCGGCTTCCTGGAGGGCCCGCCGCAACAGTGGGTGGATGAGCTGCTGACGCTGGCGCTCGAGCAAGGCGTGAGCACCTTCATCCTGGCCGGCGACGACCCGCGCTCGATCGAACTCTGGGGTGCCGAGGTAGCCCCTGCGCTACGCGAGGCAGTCGCGCGCGAGCGGCGTGCGGCGGGCACGCCCACCGCAGAGGTGGTGCGTGACCCAAAAGCGCTGACGCTCCGACACAAGGGCGTCGAGTATGACGCCGTGCCTTCCGTGCTGCGTACCAAGATGATCGAGCCCGGCGACCGGTCGTACGGGAGCGTCCGCTCGAACTTCTGGTATGCCGGCTCACCCGCCCTGGTGCTTCAGCCGGACAACGTCGACGGCGTCATTGCCGGACTTGAGTATGCCCGCACCCAACGCGTGGAGCTGTCCACCCGCAGCGGCGGCCACGGGGTCACCGGCAATTCGACCAATGACGGGGGCGTCGTCGTCGACCTCGCCGGCCTCGACCAGATCGATGTCCTCGACCCCGAGTCCGGCCGGGTGCGGCTCGGTCCGGGCGCGCGATGGGGACGCGTCGCTGAAGCGTTGCTGCCTCACGGGCTGGCCATCAGCTCGGGGGACTACGGCGGCGTCGGCGTCGGCGGACTGGCGACGGCGGGCGGCATCGGCTTCCACGTCCGCAAACACGGGTTGACGATCGACCACCTCGTTGCCGCTGAACTCGTACTCGCTGACGGCCGCTTCGTCCGAGTAGATGCAAGGAATCATCCCGAACTCTTTGGGCGATCCGCGGTGCCGGTGGCAACTTCGGCATCGTCACGGCCTTCGAATTCGAGGCGAAGCCGATGGGTGACGTCGTCTACTCGCGCATCGTCTTCGACGGCGACGACCTGGCCGAGCTGCTGCCGCGCTGGGGCCAGGTCGTCGAGAGCGCTCCGCCGGAACTGACCAGCTTCCTGTACTCAGCGACGGAAGGCGACCGGCCGGCGCGCGTGCTGCTGCTGAGCGTCTACGCCGGTGCCGACGAGCGGGCCGCGGTCGACGCGCTCACCCCGCTGCTCCACATCGGCCGAGTTCTCGACCAGGAGGCCGTCCGCACGCCCTGTGCCGGTGTGCTGCCCTCGTCCGGCCGCGCGCACTTGGGCAGTCCAACTCGTCCTCTGATCAGCAGCGGCATTGCCGACCACATGACGCCGGAGGTGAGCCGGCTGATCGTCGACGGCATGCGCACGCGCGCGGTTCGGTGGCTCGCGATCCGGGCGGTTGGCGGCGCCGTCAACGACGTCCACCCGATGGCGACCGCCTACCCACATCGACACCAGAACTTCTCCATCGCCGACATCGGCACCCGGCCGGACCGGTTCCACCGCCACTGGGACGAGCTGCGTCAGCACCTGGACGGGCTCTACATCAACTTCGAGACCGACCAGCGTCCCGAGCGCCTGGCTGAGGCCTTTCCTGGTGAGACCCTAGCCAAGTTGCAACGGCTCAAGGCCCAGTACGACCCGGACAATGTCTTCCACCAAAACTTCCCCATCCCGCCCGCTCCGCAGGCCGACGAGTCGGCGGCCTGACTCAGGCCGGGCGCACCCCAGCTGCATGATCATCTCTGCTGAGCGTGCGATGTTGTTTGCAACCCGGGCAGAGAGGATCAGCGGCCCAACGTGTCGAGGTCCCGCTCGGCGTAGAGCCGGTGCTCCCACTCCTCGCTGAGAATCGTCAGCAGGCAGCGGCGTACCGGGAAGCTTTCCGGCGCCGGATACCGGGGCTCGGTGACCGCTTCGGTCATCGCGGCCAGCTTCTCGTCGGTGAGATCAGCCAGGACGTCGCGCACGGTGGCCATGCGATCCGCCCGTAGTGCAAGCACC
>JBKPQM010000047.1:0-11507 GCA_046734095.1 Actinomycetota bacterium
GCGGGTGAACTCGGCCAGGGTCTGCTCACCGGCCCGGGCCAGCACCCGCTCCTGCACGGCCTGGCGCTGCTTGCCGTCCAGCGCCTCGACCGCCTCGGCCAGGGTCTGGGCGTGCCGGTAGCTGATCTCCCCCCGCCGCAACAGGGCCAGCGCCGCGGGCAGGTCGTCGGAGAGGGTGGCCGCGACGTCCAGGCGGCGTTGGGCGGTGATCCCGGACAGGTGCAGCGCGCAGGAGACGTCCTCGCGGACCCACGCCCGGCCGGTGCGATCGACCGGGTCGGCCGCCGCGACCGGGTCGGCGGCCATCGCCGCGAGGACCTGCTGCTGCACCGCGGCC
Source organism: Actinomycetota bacterium (assembly GCA_046734095.1). Taxonomy (GTDB): domain Bacteria; phylum Actinomycetota; class Actinomycetes; order Mycobacteriales; family Jatrophihabitantaceae; genus DASXRA01. The sequence continues at coordinate 338 of JBKPQM010000047.1, forward strand.
AGCCAGGCCGCGTGCCGCTCCAGCGCCACTAGCAGATCCACCCGCCCGGCATGCGACAGCGCGGAAGGGTCCAGCAGGGACAAGGCCGGGATCAGATCCGGACCCGGCCGAGCGGCTGCCAGCTCCGCGGCCACCGACTCGGGCTGCTCGAGAACATCGACCACACTCGGCGGCGGTGGGGCATGCTCGAACACGTATGTGATTTTACCTGACTGCCGATGGTGATGTCTAGCCTGATTCTGCCTATTTTATAATGGGAATCTGCCGGGTACGTCCGCTGCAAGAAGCGGCACCGGTCCCGCGGTCGGGCACCCGAAGTCCTTCGCCGAGTCGAGGTGGGCCATATGCGGTCCGCTTAGGCGCTCATCACTAAAGGCGTCGCTGCTGGCCCGCCAACTCACTCACCACGCCAGCTCGACGAAACGTCGGCCGCCTGACCTGGCCGAGATCAGCGGCCTAGTTGGGTATCGCTCGTGGTTTGGGGGCTCGTACGCGTCTGGACGCCTGAAATTGCGGATGCTCATCCGGTTGCTTCAGCTGGGGCGCCGTTACAGCGTGACGGGCCATCCGAATCGGCCTACCGCTTGCGCAGCAGTTGAGTCCGCGCCGCCAAGGCCGGCGGTGTCCTCCGGCGCCTGTTCGATCTGGCTCGATGCCCACCGTTTTCCCGGCATCGATCCCGGTCGCACCCGTATCACCGCACCCCTCGCTCGGACCTGGCATGACATCGGACTAACAGCCGCTGTTCGGCCGCTGTCACGGCCGAACAGGTAGACCGGTGCTCGCCATGGCGAGCGGGGCTAACTCCGTCGGCGCCACGAGCGGGATCGGTCATGAGGGCGAGCGTCGAGGAGAGCAGCATGACGAGTCGAGTGGTGGTCGGCGGCATCGCCGCCGCAGCAGTGATAGCAGGCACGACCGGTGCTGTGGAGTTGGCGGGCGCATCGAGCGCGCCGACAACCGCCAGCCCATCGAGGTCGGCACGCTCGATGACAACCGCCAGCCCGCCCAGTCCGAAGACGGCCGCCAGCCCATCGAGCGTGCCGACCTCGAAGGGCACCGCCAGTACGGGCATCGCGGCTGACCCGAACGTCGCTCGCGTTTCAGCGGAACTCGGCGTTTCATCCGACCGTTTGCTGCAGGCGCTGCCCAAGGTCAAGTTGGCGGCGGCGGCGGCCGGCGGATCCTTGACCGGTGATGGGGCCGCGAGGGCGCTTGCCGCTGACCTCGGCATCAGCCCGGCCCGGGCTCAGCGCGCGCTGCGAGAACTGTTCGGTGCAGCGATGACCGGCTCAGAGCCGAAATCGGCCGCATCCATGCCTCCCGACGCGGCCCTCACGGCGCTGGCCGACGGCCTCCACGTGTCCACCGCACGAGCGGCCCAGGTTCTCGACGCTCTCAACCGAATGGCCAACCCTCGTCACGGGGTCGACCCGACGAGCGCGGCGTTCGCAGCACTGGCGCGCAGCCTCGCCAAGACGCCGGCCCAACTCGTCCACATCCTTGACGCCTGGAAGCAGGCACTGCGCTCCACGCTGCCGCAATCGCCCTCACCACGGCCGGCCACCCCGTCACCGGCGGCGTCGTGACGTTCCACTCGCTAGACGTCCGCGTAGTGCTCCGCGTGCGGCGAGCCCGCGAAGTAAGGGCTGATCGCGGCCCGCCAGCTTGGGAAGTGGTCACTTCCGCGGAAGCCTTGCAGGTGTGCCTCGACCGTGTCCCACTCGACGATCAGGATGAACCGGGACGGCGACTCGATGCCGCGCGTCATCCGGGCCGAACGACATCCCGGCGTGGAGGCAAGCAGTTGCCTCACGTGCTGGTAGGCGGCGGCGAACTCGTCTTCCTGTCCGGGCGTGACGTCGAACGTGGCGACTTCGAGGACCATGCGCCGCAGCTTGCCAGACGCGCCGACCCGCTGACCCGGCGCGATCAGCCGAGCTGACAGACTGACCACCGTGCGCAAGTGGCGAATTGTCTCGACCGCTGCCGTAGTGGCCGCTATCGGTGGATGTGCCGCTGCCGTCGTGGCGTTGGCCGCCGCGCCGCAAGACAACAACGCCGCAGCGAGCCCGACTCCGGTCACCTCACCCCCTACCACGATCAGCGAACCGCAAGTCGAGCCGACGCCATCGACGAGCAAGGCGTCGCCGCGCGCTCGGCCTACCCATCGCACCACGTCGCCGCCGCGCACAACGAAACCCGCGCCGGGCCTGACGAACGCCACGCCGGGCACGACGAACGCCGCGCCGCTGCCCAAGCCGACGAGCGCGCCGGCTGCCCCTCGCGGGCAGGCGCTGCCGTTGTCCTACGGCACGAGTAACGCCACCCGAGTGATCACGGTCGTCGCCTCGTCTACTGGCAGTACTACAGCCAGGCTGCAGGCTTGGAGTAAGGCTTCCGGCGGTGGATGGCTGCGCTACGGATCGGCAGTGACCGCGCACGTCGGCGCGGACGGTGTGACCGCGCAGCCCAGCGAGACCAAGTCCGCGACCCCGATCGGCAGCTTCACCCTCACGCAAGCGTTCGGGGCGCTGAGCAATCCTGGTACACCCCTGCCGTACTTCAGGACCGATCTCAGCGACTGGTGGATCAGCGAGTCCGGCCGGCTCTACAACACGCACCAACACTGCTCAAGCGGGTGCGCGTTCACGCAAGGCGATCCGAACGAGCACCTGCGGACCATAACCCCGCAGTACAACTACGCCGTGGTGATCGACTACAACCGCTTCCCGGTGCGTGCAGGTGCCGGCAGCGCGTTCTTCCTTCATGTGACCGACGGGTCGGCCACCGCCGGCTGCGTCGCCGTACCCCAGGACACACTCGTCACGCTCATGCGCTGGCTGACACCCGCTGCCCACCCGCGAATCCTGATCGGGCTCGGGTGAGGCGCTGGTTGCGCAAACCTGATGTCGATCATGGCGTGGCATCCGGCCGCTCATCCGCGCATCCCGATCGGGGTCCGGTGAGCGCGTACCGGGCAGCCCCGAGCAGCGGGGCGTGCTCCCGGTCCTCGGCCACCACCACGCGAACGCGGCTGCGCAGCGCGGCGACGAACGCGGGCCCGAACAGGTCCCACGACGCCGACATCGAACCGCCGACCACCACCACCTCGGCGCCGAAGCGGCTCAGGTAGGGGGACAGAGCCGTCCCGAGCAGACGCATCGAAATGTCGATCACGCGGCGGGCGATCGGATCGCCCTTACGCGCCCGGGCGGCGATGTCGCGGACGTCGGCCTCGGCGTCGCCGGTCGCTGCCCGGTACGCGGACCGAATCGCGCGTCGCGACACCACGTCTTCGAGCGGCCGTCCGTCGATGTAGAGCCGGTGCGCCCGACCGCCGGGCGGCACGTCCGGTCCGGAGCTGACGATCTCGCCGTCCGCGAGGAACGCCGACCCGACACCGGTGCCGAGCGTGACGGCCGTGCAGCGCCGGTAGCCGGTGGCCGCGCCGTGCAACCACTCACCGAGCAGAAACGCGTCCGCGTCGTTGAGAAAGCTGACCGACTCAGGTCGGGGCGATATGCCCGCGCACAAGGCGGCGTGGACGTCGACGCCTCGCAGGCTGTCGAACTTGCCGACGTCCTCGAAGAGGGCGATGCCGTGCTCGTAGTCGAACGGACCGGGCATGGCGACGCCCCAGCGCGTAGCGCCGGTCTTCAGTGTTCGGGCCGCGCCGACGAACGCGTCCAGCAACGCGTGCGCCGAATCCTGACCGTCGAGCGGGCGACGGCTCAACGTGTCCGCCACGATCCGCCAGTCGGTGATGTCGATCAGCGCGGCGCTGACGTGCGTGCCGCCCACCTCCAGCGCGGGTACCGGGTCAGCTCGCATGCGACGTTCCTACCGCACGCGTCTCAGAGCGTTCGCAGGCCGCTTGGCCCGCTCATGACTCCGCTGTCATGGGTGTTGCACGGAGAGCAACCATGGCACGCTGGTCCGTCGCGGCTGGTTGATCGGGAGGTGCGGTGCGCAGCGATGAGACCTGGCAGACGGTCGCCACGCCCGACGGCCGTTCACTCGAGGTCATGGTCGCCGGACCGCAGCTAGGCCTCCCGTTCCTGCACCACGGCGGCACTCCACTCGCTGCCCACCCATATCCGCCGCTCATAGACGCAGCGGCCGATCGCGGGCTGCGGTATGTCACCTATTCGCGGCCGGGCTACGCCGGCTCGGATCCGTATCCCGGCCACTCCGTGGCGTCGGCCGCGCGGGACGTGGCCGCCGTGCTCGAATCGCTGCAGGCCGATCTGTTCGTCACGGCCGGCTGGTCGGGAGGCGGGCCGTACGCCCTGGCCTGTGCCGCGCTGTTGCCGGATCGATGCCTGAGCGCCGCGACGGTCGCCGGCGTCGCTCCGTACGTGGCGCCGGGCCTGGACTGGCTCGCCGGTCAGGGCGAGGAGAACGTCGAGGAGTTCGACGCGGCGCTGCGCAGCGAGAAGGAGCTGTCCGACTGGCTGGCCGAGGCCGCAGCCGACATGGCCGAGGTCCGCGGCGACGATGTCGTCGCCGTTCTCGGCGATCTCGTGTCCGACGTCGACAAGGCGGCCGTGACCGGCGCCTATGCCGAGTGGTGGGCGGCCTCGCTGCGTAAGGCGGTAAGCACCGGCATCGCCGGGTGGCGCGACGACGATCTCGCACTCGTCGCACCTTGGGGCTTCGACCTGGGCGATATCATGCGGCCGGTGTCCGTCTGGCAGGGTGGCCAAGACCGCATGGTGCCCTTCGCGCACGGGGAGTGGATGGCCTCGCACGTTCCGACCGCGCAGGCGCACCTGCTGCCCGACGACGGCCATCTGTCCATCACCGTCGGCCGCGTCGGGCAGATCATCGAGGACCTGGTCGAACACGCCGGGCTCGCCTAGCCCGTTGCATAGCCCGGCGCTAGGCCGCACTCACCAACCGCGGGCGCGCCATTCACCCAGGTGCGGACGCTCCGCACCGAGCGTCGAGTCATTGCCGTGTCCGGGGTAGAACCACGCCTCGTCCGGCAATACGTCGAACACCCGCTGCACGACATCGGCGTAGAGCTGATCGAAGTCCTCCGGCGACCACGTCCGGCCGACGCCGCCCGGGAACAGCGAGTCACCGCTGAACAGATGCGGGATGCCCTCCGGATCGCGGTAAAGCGCGGCCACCGAGCCTGGCGTGTGGCCGCGCAATCCGATGATCTCGAGCGTCACCTCACCGACGTCGATGGTGTCGCCGTGGTGAAGGCGCTCGTCCACGGCGACCGGCAGCTCGTCGGCGTCCTCCTCGCCGGCATAGACGGCCGCGCCGGCGTCGGCTGCGGTCGCCGGGAGTGCCTGCCAATGGTCAGGGTGTCGGTGCGTGGTCAGCACGGCCGACACCGGCGGGCCCTCGAAGCGCACGAGTTCGCGCAGCCGGCCCGCTTCGTTCGCGGCGTCGATGAGCAGGCCCTCTCCGCTTGCGGTGCAGCGCAACAGGTAGGCGTTGTTGTCCATCGGGCCGACCGCGAGCTTCGCGATCGTCAGGGCGGGCAGCCGGCGCACGTCCTGCGGACCGCCGACGGCGACCTTGCCGGTGTACTCAGCCACCAGCTGAGCGTAGGCCACCCCGAACGCTGGGCACGGACGCCGGGCACACCTGCGCTACGGCGAAATCGCTGGGAATTCCTCCGTCGCCGGCCCGGTGAGCACTTCGACCCTCGCGTCCGGCAGGTAGCGCAGCACCGTCTCCACATACGACTCCACGGCTGCCGCCCGTCCCACGTCGTGGCCCTGGGCCTCCGACAGGAACCACCGGTGTTCGCTGATCTCGAAGAACAACTCCGCGTCGGGCAATCTCGCCCGCAGCTCGGGTGGCACGAGCGCGAGCGTTCCGTAGAACTTCTCGTCCAGCCAACGACGAGCGGCCAGGTCCTCCGGAACGTCGGCGCCGGCACCTTCGATCCACTTCGCGCGGAAGCGCGCCAGGTCGGCCAGCAGGGCCCGGGCCTGGTTCTCCTGTACTCGAAGGCCCGTCAGCTCGAACAGCCGCCGCTGATGGTGCCCGGGCTCCACGACGTGCGTGCCGAACCTGAGCTTGTGCCCGTCTTCCTCGGTCTTGATCGCGAGCTCGGAGACGTCGAAGCCGAGCGCGTTGAGCCGTTTGATGCGCTGGTTTATGCGGTAACTCTCGTCGCGCGCGATGAGCTCGTCCCTGACGAGTTCGGCCCACAGCCCCTCGTAGCGGGGCGTGAGAGCCGTTGCCGTCTCGACCGCATCGATGCCGCCGGCGTAGCCCGCCGCCTGCAGGTCGAACAGCTCGCCGGCGATGTTCTCGGTGGCGATGTCGAGGTCGTAGGCCCGTTGCCCGGGGGACAGCTGCGGGTGCTGCTCTCCGGTCTCGGCGTCGACCAGATAGGCGGCGAGGGCGCCGGCATCGCGGCGGAACAGCGTGTTCGACAATGAGCAGTCGCCCCAATAAAAGCCGGCCAGATGGATGCGCACGAACAACTCAGCGAGCGAGTCGAGCAGCCGGCTGTGCAGGTCGGGCAGACCCCGTCCGGTGAACAGCGATCGGTAAGGCAGCGAGAACGGCAGGTGCTTGGTGATCAGCAGCGCCGGCAAAGGTTCACCGTCCGTGGCCCGGCGGTCGACAACAGTGCCGAACGCGTCGACGACCGGGACCTTCCGCTCGGCGAGTTCGTGCAGCAGCGCGTGTTCCCGCAGCACGTAGCGCTCGTTCCCTTCCTTGATCGCGAAGATCTCGTGATGCACGCGGACGAAGCGCACGACGTGCCGGGAAATGCCGCGCGGGACCTGTACGAGTCGCCGGTCGGTCCAGTCGGCCAGCGGCGTCTCGAACGGCAGGTCGAGCAGCTCGGTGGCCGCGCCCAGCGTCGTGAGCGTGTAATTGGGCATAGCGAACACAGCGTAGGTGCGGCGTCGCCGCATTCCGTTACGGCGGTGCCATGGCAACCGGGTTGGGCCACTAGGTTTACCGGCGTGAAATCCGTGTGGCTCACGCTCGGCGCCGGCTGCGACATCTCGGCGGCGAACTAATGCGCGGCGGCCCGCTCGACCCGTCGGACGGGCCTGGGGCGATCGGCGGCTACACGCAAGCCTTCGCCGTGCGGCCCGGCGCCGGACTGCTGTTCATCAGCGGCCAGATCCCAGTAGATGCCGAAGGCGTGACGCCGTTCGGGTTCGAGGCCCAATGCCGGCAGGCGTGGCGCAACCTGCTCACCGTGCTGCGGGCCGCAGACCTCGGCGTCCGGCACCTCGTCAAGGTCACCACATTTCTCAGTGACCGCAAGTACGCCGACCTCAACGGGCAGGTTCGCCGCGAGCTCCTCGGTGATCACAGTCCCGCTCTCACCGTGATCATCGCCGACATCTTCGAGGCCGGCTGGCTGCTCGAGATCGAGGCGATCGCCGAGTTCCCGGAGGCTAGCCCGCGCCAACCGCGTCGGCCATGAGGTCACCCACCAAGTGGTCGTACTCGGGAGTGTCCAGCCCCCGCGCGATGAACCACCGGCACACGTTGACGCAGTCGCGGCGAAGGTACTCGAGGCCCCGGGGGTTCGCGACCAGGTCGACAACCTGAGGCAGGTCGATCAGCACGACCCGTCCGTGGTGGACGAGGATGTTGAAGGGCGACAGGTCGCCGTGGGCGTAGCCGGCGCGAGCCAGCCGATGCATCGCCTCACGGCATTGCTCGAACACGTCGGCCAGCTCGGTCGGGGTGGGCCGGCACTGGGCCAGGCGGGGCGCGGCCAGCCCGTCGGCGTCACCGATGAACTCGAGCATCAGCTCGGTGCCGGACAGCTGCACCGGATACGGCACGGGCGCCCCGGCGGGCCACAGCGTCGACAGTGCGCCGAACTCGGCGGCGGCCCACTGGCCGGCGAGCACCTCCCGGCCGAACTCGGTGCGGCGGGTCATCGCTCGGGTCTCCCGGCTGCGCCGGACGCGGCGGCCTTCCTGGTAGGCGGCGTCGCGGTGGAACATGCGCCGCTCTGCGGGCCGGTACCGCTTAGCCGCCAGCAGCGTGCCCCGGGTGCCGGGTACGGCACGCCGCAGGAGATGGACGTCGGCTTCCTTGCCGGTCTTGATCAATCCGAGTTCGGTATCGAGAGCGGCGGGCTCGGTGACGACCCAGGTCGGGATCGGCTCCGGCCCGTGGGTGGCGCCGTCCCAGCCGGAACGTCCAGAATCGTGCTTTCGCACAGTGGATCTCCTGATCCGTAGGCGACGCGCGAAGCCTGTGTGGGCGGCGTCAGCGCGACGGTGGGATTGAAGGCGGGGTGCTCATCCGGACGTTGTCAGCCACGGGAACCACCCCCTTCGTCGTCCAACCGCCAGGCGATCAGCATGCCTGCTGCCTATTCGCCGGCACAACCCATTACGTCTCGCTACCGTTCCGCTGTGCTGCTGCTCGGGGTGCCCACGATTCTCATCGTCTTGCCGTGGACCGGTCGAGCGAGTCGTCGCGCTGCGCGACCGGCGCAGGGCCAAAGTCGTAACGTGCCGCTCGCCGCGGTGACCGCCGCCGTGCGCTAGCGTGGCCGCCGTGCCGGGTCGCCCGCTTCGCGAGATCCTCGAGGCCGGATGGGCGAAAGCGCTCGAGCCGGTGACTGAGCGAATCGCCGCGATGGGCGACTTCCTGCGCGCCGAGATCGCGGCCGGACGCAGCTATCTACCAGCCGGCCCGAACGTGCTGCGCGCGTTCACGCAGCCGTTCGACGACGTGCGAGTGCTGATCGTGGGCCAGGACCCGTACCCGACACCGGGCCACCCCGTGGGTTTGTCGTTCTCGGTCGCCCCCGACGTCTCGCCGCTGCCGCGCAGCCTGCAGAACATCTTCCGGGAACTGTCCGCGGACCTGGGCTACCCGCCTCCGTCCAACGGCGACCTTTCGCCGTGGACCCAGCACGGCATCCTGCTACTCAACCGAGTGCTGACGGTCGCGCCGGGCCAGCCCGGGTCGCACCGCGGTAAGGGCTGGGAGGCCGTGACCGATCAGGCAATTCGGGCACTGGTCGGGCGGGGTACCCCGCTCGTCGCGATCTTGTGGGGTCGTGACGCTCAGACGCTGCGCCCGATACTGGGCACCACACCGGGCATCGAGTCGCCGCACCCGAGCCCGATGTCGGCCGACCGCGGCTTCTTCGGCTCGCGGCCGTTCAGCCGCGCGAACGAACTCCTGGCCCGACAGGGCGCCGACCCCGTCGACTGGAAGCTGCCCTAGATCAGTCGTCGGCCAGGCGGGAAGGGAACCCGCCGGTGGCGACGCGACCTTCGCCGTCGACGCCGCCGCTCACCGGCGACGCCTGCGGCGTGCCGTCGGCGCGGGTCGTGATCACGATCAGGTGGTGGCGCGGGCGGACGAAGTCGAGCAGGGCTTCGCGGTCGACCGCCGTGTTGGTGGCGATGGTCCGTGGCATTGCTTCGATCATTCCCGGCGCCGCCAACACAGCGGCGCCCGGGCGGGCTGGAATCCGCGGCGGGTGGTCGTGCGTTGACGTAACTGCGCGAGCGGTGACCGGAGTGCGTTGTCGGGGCGAGTCACTACTCTCAGAGGGGACACCGCGCGCCGTTCAGCCCTGCCTTCCCGACCGTCCGATTCGACTGAGAAAGTTGACCAGTGGCCGACCGCCTGATCGTCCGTGGCGCCCGCGAGCACAACCTCAAGGACGTCCATGTCGAGCTGCCCCGCGAATCGCTGATCGTGTTCACCGGGCTGTCCGGCTCGGGCAAGTCGAGCCTCGCCTTCGACACGATCTTCGCCGAGGGCCAGCGCCGCTATGTCGAGTCGCTGTCGGCGTACGCCCGGCAGTTCCTGGGTCAGATGGACAAGCCCGACGTCGACTTCATCGAGGGACTGTCGCCGGCGGTGTCGATCGACCAGAAGTCGACGAGCCGCAACCCGCGTTCGACGGTCGGCACGATCACCGAGGTCTACGACTACCTGCGGCTGCTGTATGCGCGCATCGGCAAGCCGCACTGCCCGATCTGCGGCGAGCCGATCACGAAGCAGACCCCGCAGCAGATCGTCGACCGGATCCTCGAAATGCCGGAGGGCACCAGGTTCCAGGTGCTGGCGCCGGTGATCCGCGAGCGCAAGGGTGAGTATGTCGACCTGTTCGCCGATTTGCAGACCAAGGGTTATGCCCGGGTGCGAGTCGATGGCGTCGTCCACTCGCTGACCGACCCGCCGAAGCTGAAGAAGCAGGAGAAACACACGATCGAGGCCGTCGTCGACCGGCTGACGGCAAAGGCATCGAGCAAGCAGCGCATCACCGACTCGGTCGAGACCGCCCTGGGCTTGGCCGGGGGGTTGGTGATCCTCGATTTCGTCGACCTGCCCGAGGACGACCCCCAGCGGGAACGCCGCTACTCGGAGCGGCTGGCCTGCCCGAACAACCACCCGCTGGCGATCGACGAACTCGAGCCTCGGTCGTTCTCGTTCAACTCGCCGTTCGGGGCCTGCCCGGAATGCACGGGCCTCGGAACCCGCAAAGAGGTCGACCCCGAGCTGGTCGTCCCCGATCCGGATCGCAGCCTGGCCGAAGGCGCCGTCGCGCCGTGGGCCAACGGGCAGACCAGTGAGTATTTCGAGCGGTTGCTGCAGGGCGTGGCCGACGTCGAGGGCTTCGACCTCGCCACACCGTGGCAGCGGCTCACTGCCCGGGCGCAGAAGGCGGTGCTGCACGGGCTCGACGATCAGGTGCACGTCCACTATCGCAACCGCTACGGGCGCGACCGCTCGTATTACGCAACGTACGAGGGTGTCATCCCGTGGATCGAGCGGCGCTACGCCGAGACCGACAGCGAGTACTCGCGGGAGAAGTACGAGGGCTACATGCGGGAGGTGCCCTGCCCGGCCTGTCAGGGCACGCGCCTCAAGCCCGAGATCCTCGCCGTCACGATCGGCGGGCGCTCCATCGCCGAGGTGTCGTCGCTTTCGATCGGCGAGGCGTCCACCTGGCTGCATGAGCTCGAGCTCACCGACCGCGAACGGTTCATCGGCGAGCGGGTGCTCAAGGAGGTCTATGCCCGGCTGGGATTCCTGGTGGACGTGGGCCTCGACTACCTGTCTCTCGACCGGGCCGCGGCGACGCTGGCGGGCGGCGAGGCTCAGCGCATCCGGCTGGCCACGCAGATCGGCTCCGGGTTGGTCGGCGTGCTGTACGTGTTGGACGAGCCGTCGATCGGCCTGCACC
>JBKPQM010000048.1:0-6854 GCA_046734095.1 Actinomycetota bacterium
GATCCATGACCCGCCGCCATCGAACACGGGCCGCAATACATGGACAGAGATCAACTTCTGTGATCAAGTCCGATGCGCGCAGGCCCCAGATCATTGGCCTAGCTGCTGGTGCGCCGCCAGGGACTCGAACCCCGAACCCGCTGATTAGGAGAGCGCCGATACGCACGGACTGCACTGTCTCCCGCCCGAAATGACTTGTTCCTCCTACCAGGTGCGCCGCGCAGCTATGGTGTCCCGCATTGTGACGTTTCCGGCTCCAAAAAGAGCCGATCGTCGCAGCGCCCTCGGTGTCGTCGGGCATCAAAGTCCGCGACCGCGTCGACGGCCGTAAACGCCGCCGACGCGAGCGCGGATCGCCGCATCGAGTTCGTCCGTCACCTGCTGTCGCGTGCCCTGTCGATGCGAGTCCCAGTCATCGAGGTGTCGCTGGGGGCCGCCTGTCGCGGTCGACGTCGCGCCGAGCTAGCTGCGCCACCACTAGGGCGACGACGGCGGTGGCGGCTACGGCCACGCCGAGGACGAGGTTGGTGTAGTCAAGCGAGTCGTGCTCGACGATACGTGCGGGCTGGACTATGACACGCGTCGGGCGTTCCCGGTAACCAGGCCGGGCGCTGTGAGACACGCGGCTAATCAGACCAGTCTTGTTCTCCAGCGGGTGCCCGTAAACCGATCGGGCCAGTCCCGCGCACAAGGAGCTCAGCCCGGGCCCAAGGGTGGTGATCGCCGACGATTCCGGTTTGACGCATCCGGGGTGGAGGATCTGGTGATCTCGCTGTCGCCGGTGGTCAACCCGCGGGCGATCAGCGACAACACGATCTCATCGATGTCGTCCAGGCGACGCTGTCGCTTGCGCACGATCTGCGGGTCGAAGCCGCCGTCCCGGGTGCGGGGCACCTCGACCTCGACCGGGCCGATCTCGGTCAGAACGGTCTTGGTGCGATGCCCGTTGCGGGAGTTGCCGTCGTTGCGCCCAGCAGGGTCGTGCCTGTCATACGCCCAGGTGCTCGCTCATTTCCGCGTCCAGCGCGGTCTCAAGCACCGACTTGGTCAACCCGCTCGCCAAGCAAGGCTCGGCGTGTCGGAGCCAGTTACACCGTTCTGACCAGTCGCTCCGCGGTGGACACTCTCGGAAGGGGATCTGATCACCGCTCATGGCTGGGCGGATCGCGGTTGGCGGCTCGCGCGACGGCAAGGCGCGACCGTCGCCGCGTCGGCGGCGGACGCGTCCCGGGCGCGGCGGCGCAACTGTAGGCGTTAGAGCCAGGACGGCACCACGCCGAGGGGGGCGGCTGGGGTATGGCGGTCGGTGTGCAGGGCGTGCAGCCTCGCCAGCCAGCCGGCGATGCCGGCGGTGCCTTGCATCAACCCGGGCTCGGGCGGCAACTCCGGCGGGGTTCGGGTGTGTTCGGTGTTGGACCAAGTGATGCCCTGCGGCGTGATGATGGCGCGTTCGATGACATCGGCGGCCAGCACGTCGGCCCAGTCGAGCAGATCGGTGTCACCGCTGGCCTGGTAGCGGTCGAGTAGGAGGCATCCGACCCCGGCGGTGCCGCAGCACCGGGCGAGGTTATCCCAGAACCCGGGATATAGGCGCGCGGGCAGACCGCTGTCGGCCAGCGCCCGCAGGCAGGCGTCGACGGCCTGCTGCCAGCGTGGGTGCGGGTCGATAGTGTCCAGCAACAGAAACAGCCGCACGGTGCCGGTCGGGCCGTGGCACCAGCCGAAGTTCACCCGCGGGCCGTGGTGCCGCGGCGGTATCGCCACCGGCACCGCCCAGCCCTGGGCCGCGTGCCCAAGGCCGAGCAAGGTATCGCCGCCGTGCACCGCCACGTCGATCAGATCCGGGCGGTGTAATCGGCGACCCGCGCCTGCCAGCGCGTAGGCGATTCCGGCTGTGCCATGGGAGAACCCCGGCATCAAGTACTCCCAGTCTCGAGTCATGCGCCAGTGCAGCCCACCCGGTCCTTGCTCGGCCACCTGCACCAACCGGTCGGCCAGCACGCCTGCGGCAGCGATCGCGGGATCGGCGTCATCACCCAACAGCGCAAGCAGGATTCCGGCGTCGCCGGAGATGACGTCGGTGTAGCGGGCCGGGTCCTCCGGCGCGTGCAGCACGCGATCGGCGATCTGCGAGCTCACCCGCGCGGCGGCCCGGCCTGCATCGACATCGTCGGCCACAGTCGACCACGCGCGAAGCGCCACCACGACGCCCGCCCACCCAGAAAACAGCCCGTCCTCGGGCATCGTCTCGACGTTGGAACCGCGGGTGGCCAGGTGCATCAACCGGGCTGAGGCACCGGAGGCGACGTTCGCGGTGTCAAAGCCGCTCGCGGCGGCCTCGGCGCAACCCATCAACACACCCGCCGTGCCGGAATACAGATCATCGAACAGTTCCCCGTTCTCCAGCCACCCCAACCCACCGTCGACCTCGACCGCGACCGACTCGACCCAGTCGAATGCGGCGCGCGCCACGTTCTGAGCCTCCGATACGCCGACAGGCAGTCTCCCCACCGCGCTAACACTGCCCCCCGCACCGGCGACGAACAACTTTCCACGCGTAGTCACCGCGGTCGCGGTGCGCTGGTACCTGGCGGCTGAAGTCCCGGCTGCGAGCGATGCGCGCTTGACGACCTCGCACGCCTCGATCATCGGACTCGTCATTCCGCCGCGCTCCCTTCGCACCCCCGACCTGGCTTCCCGCAAGCCGACTCCGTTGATCGCTGGGGTCTATCTCGCTGACGGTGTTTCCGGGGGTTTTCAATCAGTAGGTTTCGGCCGCCGCCGGGGGAAGGGGTCGGTGAGGCGGCGGATCTCGACGTCATACTCCAAGAACGGGAACGGGATGAACTCCTCCTAGGCGTTATCCCAAAGCCGGATCACCGCCGCGTAGCGAGTCGAGGTGTGTGCATCAAACCCCGGATGCTCCAAAGGTCGATGCGAGACCAGGAGAGGCCTGCCATCCTGGCTGGGATAGACGCCCTGGTTACAGTAGTGAGCGACAACGCCGAGCCGCTCCGCTCGGCCAGAGCCTGACACCTATCTCGTGATGCGCTGGGAAATGATTCGCAATATCACGGTCGGTCGGCAGAGCGTCCGGACGTCCGTTCGTGCAGGTGACCCGGCGCGGCCGCCGCTGGTGATCGCGAACGGTATCGGGGCAAGTCTGGAGCTGCTGCAACCCTTCGTGGACGAAATCGATCGCGATATCGGCGTCATTCGATTTGATGTCCCTGGCGTCGGCGGATCCCCGCTGCCGGCCAGACCATATCGCTTTACTGGCCTCGTTCGACTGTTGGATCGGGTCCTCGTTCAGCTCGGCTGCGACCAGGTCGACATGCTGGGCATCTCGTGGGGCGGGGGGCTCGCGCAGTTCGCGTTGTGCAAGCCACGACGATGCCGTCGTCTCGTTCTGGCCAGCACGGCAACCGGATCACTGATGGTTCCCGCTGGGCCCCGCATCCTCATGAACATGGCCACTCCCCGGCGTTACCGCGACCCGGGCTATGCCGTACAGATTGCCGCCAACGTCTACGGGGGGAAGCTGCGCGAGGATCCGGCACTGGCCCGAGAGCTTCTCCACAACCCCCTGCGGTTAGGCGCCGGCCGCGGATATGCGTTGCAGCTGTTGGCCGGACTCGGATGGACGAGCCTGCCGTTCCTACCGTTCATTCGTCAGCAAACGCTCATCCTTGCCGGCGCCGACGACCCAATCATTCCGCTGGTCAACGCCCGCATCATGCGGCGTTTGCTGCCGCACACGCAGCTGCTGATCTACGACGATGGCCACCTCGGCCTGCTGACCCGCGCGCCCGAACTCGGTAGGGTCGTCACCGTTTTCCTTCACACGGGTTAGCGTCATCGCTGCGTGCGGACGTCCGCACCGGCTCCGCGGCCAGCGGGCTCTCTGGCGTATGAAGGGCACTCAATCCGGCCATGACCAGCGTATCCGCAACGTGGCAAATCCCGTCGAGGTCCCCTGTTGTCGGCGTCTACCTCGTCGAGTGACGCGGGTCGTCTAAACTCCCGAGTCGGCTCACGCCACAGCTGTTCGTAGAACTCCTGGAGCCTCTTCATGGCCCCGAGGTGGGCGATTCGGCCAGACGGGTGCCCGTTGAAACTAGATGGCGACATCCGGTACGTCTAGATGCGGGAACGTCGGCCGATGACAGCGGGTGGTTCGGTGGCTCGACGGCCGGCGAACTCCGTCCGCAGACGACTGTTGCAGGTACCGAAAACCATCCGTGCAGGTCAAGCGGCATGTGCGTACTCATGGAGGAGTCCGCTGAGGCAATCGCGACCTCGGAAGACGTCGATTGAACCTGATCCGCAGGGAAATGTTTGATTTCACGCTTTGGATTTCCGATGCCGCAGCGCATGGAGCGGCACAATGATGTACAACGCGATCACCAAGTAGCCGAGGACGGCGAGTACCGGCGCGAAACAGTCCCAGCGCGATCATCACGGCATAGAAGGCAAGGCTTGGCACGAGCTGCTTGCCAACCATGGCCACGTCCTCGTCGGTCGCGTCGCGCCGCACCAAGCGCTCCCGAACCGCGTAGCGCCACATGGCAGCGATCACGAGGGACGCCAGCAGGAGGTTGATGCCGTATACGGTGACCGCGACCCTTTCGGCCTCGTCCGCGCGGATGTGTTCGCCGACGAGTCGCGTGGGAAACGGCAGGAATGAGACCACTAAGAGCAGCAGCAAATTCAGCCGGATGAGCCCAGCTGTGGCGCGGTCGAGGTAGTCGGTGATGACCGTGTGCTTGAGCCAAATCGCTCCGATGGTGGAGAAACTGACCAGGTAGGCAAGGTAGGACGGCCACTGGTCTACGAGCGCCTTGAGCAGGTCGCCCTCCGAGGCTGCGGGTACGCCGATCTCGAGGACTAGTAGCGTGATAGCGATCGCGAACACACCGTCGCTGAATGCCTCCGTTCGGGTGGTCCGCAGGCCGGCATTTCCGTTAGTGTTGGGCTCATTGCCGGTCATGGCTAGTTCCTTCCTGCTTGCTCTTACGATCGCAGAGTCCGATCGAACTATTGCTCGGCGCGTCAGTCCGTGAGTGTCGCAGGTAGTTGTTGATCAGGCCGTCGAGGATGGAAAGTTCGGTCGCAGTGGCGCCGTAGAGGCGATGGAGCGATGGCGGGAAGACGTCGCTGATTGTCAACGCGGTGCAGGTCTGTCTTCTGGTCTGGCGGAGAAGATCTCAAGGCCGCCGTCGAGCTGGCCGCCGGGACGCGCTCGGCGGTCGCGGACAGGTGCGCTGCCTGGCCGGGGGGATGGATGAGTGAGAGTCGAAATGACAATCGCAACCTGGGGCCGTTCAGCGAGTTGAAGGCGTGCCTAGTGCCGCATGAAGCCGATAGCGGGAGGTAATCCGGCTGTCAGAGCTTGGAGCCGATTGCGAAGAGGGTCTTGGGCCTGGTGTGCTTATTGCGCGAGCGGACGTAGCGCGCGATCGCGTTGTGTTGGGCAGCGTGGTCGGGGTCGCTGCGATTACCGTGGAACGTGGTCGATGAAATCCACGTGCCCGTGGATTATGGCGGCTGTCGATTGGGGCGCTGCAATCTGCCGCCGAGAATCTCGGCAGCGCTGCGGTCCTCCGAGCTCGCGGACGGCGGCCGCGTACTGATCGTGACGAGCGTTCATGACCTCGACGGTCGCCTCGTCGAGCGCGACGTGCCGCATGCGATGCGTCCTAGTGGTCTTCTCGACGCCGCGGCCCTTCACCCACGCGTAATTGCGCCGGATCTCGACGATGCCGTCCGCCAGGTCGAAGGTGTCCCAGCGACGCGAACAGCTCGGCGCGACGCATGCCTGTCACGAAGGTGATCCAGACGAACGTGCCCCAGGTGTCGTCCTGATTCCACGCTGCGGCCAGGACGCGTGCCGCTTCCTCTGCGCTCGGCGGGTCGGGCTCGGGTGCTGCTTGGCCGGGCTTCTTGGCGACAACGGTGGGGTTGATCTTGATCCAGTCCCACCGACCGCGGCCGACAGGGCTGAACTGATTGCGATGTCGATCTGACGGACGGTTGACGCTGACAGCGGCTTGCAGATATGCGGCGGGCACTCAATGACTACACAGCCGGCATTGGCGCAGTCGTGATGCCCCTCCGCACGTTGGCGACCGGGCAGCCGCTCGTGGCGGACCACGCTGCAGTCATCCGTGCGGGCGGGAGGTGGCGGCGGCCTTCGGGGCTATGGTCAGAGAGTACCCAATGACCATTTTGACATTGATCAACTTCGGTGATGGGGTCCCGAATGCGTCACCACCGCGGCAAAGCCCACTACAAACTGCGCGGCCAAACCGTGGAACCGCTCGTCGGACAGATCAACAGCTGCCAGAAGCTCACCACGATGTCGCGCCGCGGCATCACCGCGTGCAGCAGCGAGTGGCTGCTCGTCGCCACGGCCCACAACCTCCGCAAGCTACACGTGAACCGACGCAGCCGCTGACCGCCGAAAGCCACCCCAAGTCGATCACCCGGCGGCGCCCGTTCCTCAACCACCGACCCACCCACCCATCGCAGAGTGTTTGTGCGACAGGCTCACATATGCATCGGGTACGCCGCGCAACTGGGCACGGAATTGGCCGCGATCCGCGGCGGCACACTCTCACGTTGGCTTGCACGCACAGGTTCCGTGTGGCTTCAGTAGCTGCCGTCTTGGTCGGCAGGTCGGACGGGGCAAGGGTGGCGCGATGAGCATCACCCCGTGTCGGAACCGGGTGGGAGGCTGGGCGGATGGTCGAGTTCGTGAAGCAGGACTTCTCCGGCGCGCGGTTCGAGCAGGTCGATTTCAGCCGCGCGTGGTTCCGCAACGTGTACTTCACCGGCGCGACGCTGCGCGGCGC
>JBKPQM010000049.1:0-17382 GCA_046734095.1 Actinomycetota bacterium
GAGCAGGACCGACCTTGACATTCCGGTATTGAGCCGCATCGCCGCCACCCTTACCGCCAGTCACCGACCGTACGGTGATAGCTACCGCCTTACCGGTCAACTTGGCAGTCTCCACCGAACATGTCAATAGACCCGCAAACCACGCTTTGCGACCCGCCGCGCGGTAGGGCGCGGGCGGCTGGTGCGCGTGAGCGAGGATCGTTTCGTGACTGCGGTTATCGCTTTCGACGTCAACGAGACCCTGCTCGATCTCAGCGCGTTGGACAACGCGTTTGCGGAGCTGCTCGGCTCGGCGGCACTGCGGCCCCAGTGGTTCCTGCAGATGCTTCAGCTATCCTTCGTCGGCGGCCTGACCGGCGTGTACGTCGACTTCAGCACTGCGCAGCGAGCCGCGCTGCGGATGATCGCTGAGCGGGTTGAGCGTTCGGTCACCACGTCGCAGATCGACGAGATGGTGCTGCGCATGTCCCGGCTGCCGCCCCATCCCGAGGTACCGGCTGCGCTCGCGGCGCTTCGGGCCGCGCCGGTCAAGGTTGTCGCGTTGACCAATTCAGTGCAAGAGGTTGCTGAGGCTCAGGTACGCAATGCGGGGATCGGCGCCTACTTCGATCAGGTGATTTCCGCCGACCGGGTAAAGCGCCTCAAGCCGTCACCCCAGCCGTATCACGAGGTTGCCCGGGCCTTCGACGTCGAACCGGCCGAGGTCCGCTTGGTGGCCGCACACTCGTGGGACGTGTCTGGTGCGCTGGCAGCTGGCTGCCGGGCCGCGTTCGTTGCTCGTCCGGGCATGGTTCTTAGCCCGATCGGGGCCCAGCCGGACATTGTCGGGCCGGACGTAGCTGCCGTCGTCGAAACAATTCTTGCCGTCGACGTTTGACTGGGGCGTGCGGATCCGAGGACGGTGAGTTTGCGAGCCCTAGCATCTCGCCGCGGGTGCTTGTTTGTCCTCCGTTCACGTTCTCGGCACGCGTCATTTGATCGCTGCCGACAGGATCGGCACTCTTGACCGAGCAACGAGGTGGGTAAGTGATCAAGAATCGGATGTTCAGGAAGATCACCGTCGTAGGCGCGGTCGTCGCCGCGTTGGGGTTCGGTGGCGGGCTGGTCGGCCAGGCCCAGGCGGCCCCGGACGATACGTACACGATCGCGGTAATCGGCGACGTCCCGTATGGCGATGCATTGATCGCGCACTTTCCTGCGTTCATAAGTCAGATCAATGCCGATCGCGACGTCAGGATGATCACGCACCTGGGTGACATCAAGAACGGGTCGACGGTGTGCAGCGACCAGTACTTCGACCTGATTTATCAAGACTTCGCGCAGTTCCGCCGGCCGCTCGTGTACACGCCCGGAGACAACGAGTGGACCGACTGCCACCGCGCCAACAACGGCGCGTACAACCCACTCGAGCGCCTCGCCAAGATTCGCAGCGATTTCTTTGCCCGGCCGGGTAAGACCTTGGGTCAGCAGTCGGATGCGGTGAAGTCCCAGGACAACGTCGGCCTGCCCGAGAACGTGCGGTACACCCGCAACGACGTTTCCTTTGCGGCGATCAACATTCCGGGCAGCAACAATTCACTGGCTCCGTGGACGGGGCTGGGTTTCACCGCACCGACGCCCGAGCAGGTCCAAGAGGTGAACAGCCGTACGGCTGCTGACATCAAGTTGATCCACGACACGTTCGCGCACGCCAAGTCGGACGGCAACCGGGCTGTGGTGCTGCAGACGCAGGCTGACATGTTCGACCCGACGGTGGCCTCACCGTTCTCGGACTACAGCGCCTTCAAGCCGCTCGTGCAGACCATCATTGACGAGGCGTCCGCATTCGACGGGCCGGTGTACTTGTTCAACGGAGACAGCCACGTTTTCAACCAGGACCACCCGCTCGCGACCGGATCTTCGTGGCTCTCGTTCTACGGCGTCACGGGCACGGCGGACAACCTGACCCGGATCACCGTGAACGGCTCGGATCTGGGTGAGATCGGCTGGCTCAAGGTGACGACGCACAGCGTGGGCCAGCCGCTGACATGGCAGCCGATCCCGGCGAGCTGATTCGCGGGGCCACGGCCCACCAACTCAGGCCGTGGCAGCCTCGACGACCAGGTCGTTGATCAGGCGAAGCGGCGGATGCCGAGCTGAGGACTCTCGTTGCTGACTGCCAGGCGGCCAGCGCCGTCGCGAACTCGCTGCGCCGCGATACTCCGGTCACGGCGCAGGAGGTTCAGATTCGGTGATCGACGTTGGACGATGGGTCGGTGCCCTCGCTCGACGAGTACCGCCGCAAGCGCGATCCGGCCCGCACGCCCGAGCCGATGCCCGAGCGGAGCGCGAAGACGCATGGCAACTCGTTCGTCATACAGGAGCACCACGCCACCGCGCTGCACTGGGACTTCCGGCTCGAACACGACGGGGTTCTCGTCTCCTGGGCTGTGCCCAAGGGCATCCCGGACGATCCGAAACGCAACCACTTGGCCGTCCACGTCGAGGACCACCCGGTTGAATACGAGACGTTCGAAGGAACCATCGCGCACGGCGAGTACGGCGCCGGCCGGGTCGCCATCTGGGATCACGGCACGTACGAAACGCAGAAGTGGACCGGCCGCGAGATCATCGTCGTGCTCCACGGCGAGCGGGTGCAGGGCCGGTTCGCGCTGTTCCAGACCGGCGGCAAGAACTGGATGATGCACCGAATGGACGCCCCGTCGCGTCCGAACTGGCGGCCGCTGCCCCAGCACATCACGCCGATGCTTGCCACGTTGGGTGAGTTGCCGAGCGATGACGCCAACTGGGCGTACGAGATGAAGTGGGACGGCGTGCGCGGATTGATCGCCGTCGACGGCGGCCGGATCACGATCACGTCCCGCAACGGCAACGACATCACGGTGAGCTATCCGGAGCTGCGCGGACTCGGCGAGCAACTCGGCAGCACTCAGGCGCTGCTCGACGGGGAGATCGTCAGCTTCGACGACGCGGGCCGGCCCAGCTTCGAGCGGTTGCAGCAGCGGATGCACGTCGCCTCCGCGTCGGCGGCCCGGCGCCTCGCCGACAGCGTCCCAGCCGTCTATCTCGCCTTCGATCTGCTCCACCTGGACGGACGCTCGTTGCTCGACCGGCCCTACACGCAACGGCGCGAGTTGCTCGACAGCGTGGAGTTGGCGGGCCCCTCCTGGCAGACCCCGCCGGTGTTCGAAGGCGATGGCGCGAGCGCGGTCCAAGCGAGCAAGGCCCAAGGACTGGAGGGCGTCGTCGCCAAGCGCCTCGAGTCTCGCTACACGCCGGGACGCCGCACCCGCGACTGGGTGAAGGTCAAGAACATCCAGACCCAGGAGGTCGTGATCGGCGGTTGGCGTCCGGGCAAGGGCCGCCGCGCCGGCATGGTCGGGTCGTTATTGCTGGGCCTGCCTGACGAGCATGGCCTGCATTACGTCGGGCAGGTCGGGACCGGGTTCACCGACTCGGCGCTTCGCGAGATGGCGACTCAGCTGCAGCGCCTTGCCCGCAAGACCTCGCCGTTCTCCCCGGACGTGCCACGCGCTGATGCGCGCGATGCCCGCTGGGTACGGCCCGTTCTCGTGGGTGAAGTGGCCTTCGGTGAGTGGACGGCGGACGACCGCCTGCGCCACCCGTCCTGGCGTGGCCTTCGCCCGGACAAGTCGGCCGACGAGGTCGTCCGAGACTGACCGGACCGCTCAGGCCGCCGGTGGCGGGATGTCGAGGTGGCCGTTGCGGGACGCGATGACGCCGGCCTGAAACCGCGACGTTGCCCCTACCTGGGCCATGTAGTCGGCGATGTGCCGGCGACAGGTCCGCACCGATATGGACAGCCGACGCGAGATCGCCTCATCCTTCTCACCATCGGCCATCAGCCGCAGGATGGCGAGGCGAGTCTCGTCCACCTCGGGTTCCGTGTGGTGATGATCGAGCAGCTCTTCGAGCGGCGAGGCCTCGGCCCACAACTGCTCGAATGTCGAAACGATCCACGACACGACGCGCGGCTCACGAACTACGGCGAACTGCGTCAGCCCGGGTTCGGACGAAGGTGTCGGCAGCAACGCCACGTCACGGTCGACGACCAGGCTGCGTCCAGGAACGGCTGCTGCCAAGCGGATCCGGGCGCCATTCTCGGCGAGTTCACGTAGATACGCCCGGGCGGAGCGATCACGCAGGGCGACATGCTGATACAGCGCGCGGGTCACGACACCGCGCCCCAGGGAATACAGGCTAGCTGTACGAGCACGTGGATCGATTCGCCCGGGGCCTCGCCCGGGGGCGACCGACAGCACCTCACGCTGGCAATGCTCGGCGTAATACATCAGGACGTTGCGGGCAGCCTCGGGATCCGTAACGACCTCGACGGTCGGCTGCGGGTTCTGGTCGCGAACGGCCCGCGCCCAATCCGGCATTACCTGGCGGATCGCCGCTCGGCGGGTCTCGACCGCGACGCGGCGGGCGCTCAGCTCCAACTCCTCGGCGCCCAGCGATGACATCTCGGCGAGGGAGGGGTTCACCGCGGTGAAGTGCAGGCCGTCCTCAGTGCTGACCAGGCCGATTTCAACGAGGCTTGCCGCCGGCTTGTCGAGATCGTCAGTACCTACCCCGATAAGTGGCGCCACGTCGCCTAGCAAGGCGCCCGGTTGGCTCAACAGAGCCCTATACAGTGCTACGTCAAGATTGCCGAGTTCGCCCTCTTCGGTCATGTGGCCATCCGCATCGCAGTTGGTGACAGGCAGCTAGCTGCCAGCAGCAGCGTTTGTGTTAGCGCAGTGCCCGAACGATCCTATGGGTGGCGTGGCATGAGCCAGAGACCATCGGGGAACTTTGGTGGAGGCCTCGTTGCCCCGTACCATATGAAAGGGGTCATTTTGATTACACGCCGCATGCGTCGGCTAGCAATGGCCGTCCTGGCGGGTGTCCTTTTCGGCGTCGTCGGAACGGCCGCGGCATCAGCGAACGCCGACTCGCCGGACCAGTCACAGGTCGACACCTCGCAGACTTTCCAGACGAATCTTGACTGGTGGTAGGCCGCTGGTCGCGAACTGAATAAGGACGTTGTGGCCGTAGTCCTGGCGGCCGCAACAGCAGGGCTACGCTCCGCCGTGATGCTCGATCGGCATTGCGTCCGTCGGTGATGCCGACGGGCGGTCGCGGACGGGGTTCGTGGCCGCCGTGGCGGGTAACCGTTCCCGCTGAGGACCGCGTCCCTGACCCCCCGGAGGATCGCGGTGAGCCTCGCGGACTCGCTCTCTCTGCCACGGCGGCCGTAGCCCGTGCTCCATCGATCAGCCAGTGCTCGGGTGGGCACTGGCTGATTGTCACCTCGTCACTCATAAGTCGCCGAGCGCCCTGATCGGTGACTCGATGCAGTCGGCGATGAACCGTATGAAGCCACCGGCCACGCCGCCGTCGCAGGCACGGTGGTCGAACGCGAGCGTCAATTCGGCGACCTTCCGTACCGCGAGTTGCCCCTCGACCACCCACGGTCGGTCGACGATGCGGCCGAGTCCGAGGATGGCCACCTCCGGATAGTTGATGATCGCTGCCGATCCGTCCACGCCGAACACGCCGTAGTTGTTGACGGTGAACGTGCCGCTCCGAAGCGAGGCCGGCGCGATCGTTCCCGACCGGGCGTCGGCGAGGTGCGCGCTGATCGCCCCGGCGAGTTGGCGGGTCGTCATGGCGTGCGCGTCGCGCACGACCGGCACCACCAAGCCGCGGTCGGTCTGCGCAGCAAAGCCCAGATGCACATCATCGAGGAGGACAACAGCATCGTCATCGATCCGCGCGTTCAGTTCCGGATATCGACGCAGGCCCAGCACCGCGAAGCGCGCAACCAGCGCGAGCACACTGACGGGCTCGTCCGGGCGAGCGTCGTTCAGGGCGGTGCGAGCCTCCAGGAGAGCTGTGGCGTCCACGTCAACCCAGACTGTCGCCTCGGGAATCTCGCTCCGCGATCGTGTATACAGCTCGGCTGCGGATTTGCGGATGCCGGTCAGCGGGATGCGCCGACCGGTCGATGTCGGCGCCTTCGCCTGCAGGGCTTGCTCGACGTCGCGGCGCAGGACGGTACCGTGCGGTCCGCTGCCGGGCAGCTGCTTGACGTCGATGCCGTGCTCGCGGGCCAGCCGCCGGACCAGCGGCGAGATCACGGGGCGGTTCTCGACCGGTGCCGTTGCTCGGGACCGGCGGTGCCGGCGAGTGGCCGTCGAGGTGCCGTAGCCGACAAGAACCCGTCCGGATTCGTCGGCCGGCGCGCTGACCACGCCCGGCTCGGCGAAGGCTCCATGCGGTTCGATGCTGAGCAGCGTGGCGCCGACCGGGACGGTATCGCCGACTTCAACGTGCAGCTGCGACACCACCCCAGCGACTGGTGCGGGCACCTCGACGCGCGCCTTGGCCGTCTCGACTTCGACGACCGGTTGGTCGACGGTGATCGCCTCGCCGACCCGCACGAGCCACTCGACGATCGTCGCTTCGGTGAGCCCCTCGCCGAGGTCCGGCAGCCTGAACGGTGCAGTCATGTGCTCCTCATCGCGTCTGTAGCCGCGCTGCTCGAGCGCCCGCGGTGCGCGTTCACGGCGCATCAGGCAGCACGACCGTGTCGTCCCACTGCAACCGATCGATCGCGTCGAGGATGCGGTCGACGTTGGGGAGGTGGTGTTCTTCGAGCATCGGGGGCGGATACGGGATGTCGAAGCCGGTGACCCGGGCCACTGGTGCCTGCAGGTAGTGGAAGCACTGTTCGGTCACCCGCGCCGCGACCTCGGCGCCGTAGCCGAGGAATCCAGGCGCCTCGTGGACGACGACCGCGCGTCCGGTGCGCCGCACCGACGCGCAGACGGTCGCGTCGTCGAACGGTGCCAGCGAACGCAAGTCGATCACCTCGACATCGACGTCGGCCTCGTCAGCGGCTTCCAGAGCGGTAGCGACCATCGGCCCGTAGGCGATGAGCGTGACGTCGGCGCCGGGACGCCGCACCGCCGCCTGGTCGATCGGCGTACCGGTCGTCAGAGGCGACGAATCCTTTGCCCAGTAACGACGTTTGGGTTCGAAGAAGATTACCGGATCTGGGCAGTCGATGGCGGCGCGCAGCAGGTCGTAGGCATCGGCCGGCGTCCCGGGCGTGACAACGCGCAGCCCGGCTGTATGTGCGAAGTACGCCTCGGAGGAATCGCTGTGGTGCTCAACTCCGCCGATGCCACCGCCGTACGGGATGCGCACGACGACAGGAAGCCCGATCCGTCCCCGCGTGCGGTTACGCAGCTTGGCGAGGTGGCTCGTGATCTGTTCGAACGCCGGATACGCAAACGCGTCGAACTGCATTTCGACCACGGGACGCAGGCCGTTCATCGCCATGCCGATTGCGGTGCCGACGATGCCCGCCTCGGCGAGCGGCGTGTCGAAGACGCGCGTGTCGCCGAACTGCGTGGCCAACCCGTCGCTCACCCGGAAGACGCCGCCGAGGGTGCCGACGTCCTCGCCGAAGACGAGGACGCGATCGTCCGCCGCTAATGCGTCCGCCAGTGCCCGGTTGAGCGCGCGCGCCATCGTGATCGGCTCGGTGGCGACTGCGGTCATCGCCCCGCCCCTCGACTTTGCCCTTCGGCGGCACGCTGCGAGTCACGCCCAGCGTGCTCTCCAAGGGCAAAGTCGGAGTTGGTGAGCTGGGCGGCCTGCCGGCGCAGGGCGCGCGTCGGCGTCGCATAGACATGCTCGAACAGCGCGGCTGGATCCAGTGCCGGATCGGCGTTCATCCGGTCACGCAAGCTGGATGCAAACGCCTCGGCCTGGTCGGCGATCTGCTGCCGCGCGGACGCGTCGAGCATCGAGTGCGCCGACAGGTACCGCTCCAGGCGGTCGATCGGGTCGCGGGCCAGCCAGTACAGAACCTCGTCCTGGTTGCGGTAACGGCCGGCGTCATCGGCGTTGGTGTGGGCCTCGATGCGGTATGTCCGCGCTTCGATCAGCGTCGGGCCGGCGCCGTGAGCGGCGGCCGTGACGGCCTCGTGAACGGCGGTGTACACCATCGCCGCATCGTTGCCGTCGATCAGCATCGACGCGACGCCGTAGCCGATGCCCTTGTGCGCCAACGACGGGGCAGCGTTCTGCTTCGACATGGGCACACTGATCGCGTAGCCGTTGTTCTGCACGACGAACACCACGGGCGCCTGCCACACGCCGGCGAAGTTCAGCGCCTCATGGGTGTCGCCCTCACTCGTCGCACCGTCGCCCAGCAGCACGACGGCGACAGTGTCCTCACCTTTGATCACGGCCGCCCGCGCCAGGCCCACCGCGTGCAGCGTATTCGTCGCGAGCGGCGTGCACTGCGGCCCGACTCGGTGCTCGTACGGGTCGTAGCCGAGGTGCCAGTCGCCCCGCAGCAGGCCGAGCGTCTCGACCGGATCGACGCCACGGGCCGAGATCGCTACGCAGTCGCGATAGGTCGGGAACAGCCAATCCTGCTCGCGCAGCGCGGCGACGGCGCCGACCTGACAGGCTTCCTGGCCGTGGCTGGAGGGGTACACGGCCAGCCGGCCCTGCTTGGTGAGCGCCGTAGCCTGCGCGTCGAAGCGCCGACCGATCACCATGCGCCGGTATAGGTCGAGCAGCACGTCATCAGGGGGTAAGTGAGCTCCGGGAGCCGTCTCGCCGGACGGCGTGATCAACTGCAGCGGGTCGTCGCTGGGCAGGAGGTTCCCGGCGAGTCTCTGGCGCCGCGGTGCGACAGTGGACATAAGGCGATTGTCGAGCCGGATGGGCCAATCTTCCAGAATGATCGGCTGAATCAAGACGAATGGCTGGCCGGTCGCTAGAATCGAGCCACATGACTGGATGGACCGGCGACGCCCGCCCGGTGGATGGACGATCGGCCACACTCGACGACACCGACCGAAGCATCATCACCGCGCTGCGCGCCGACGGGCGAATGTCGATGCGCACGCTGGCCGCTGCGCTGCACATCTCCCGGGCCGGCGCATATGCCAGGGTCGAGCGGCTGCAGCGCGACGGCGTGATCACGGGCTACACCGCGGTGGTCGATCCGGAGCGGTACGGCTTCGGTATCTCGGCCTACATCTACCTGAAGATCAGCCAGCACTCCTGGAAGGAGGTGCGCCGGCGCATAGCCGAGATCCCCGAGGTGTGGCACGGCGCGCTGGTGTCGGGGGAGAACGACCTCGTGCTGCTCGTCCGCACGCACGACGCCGCGAGCCTGCGCGAGCTCGTGCTGAACACTTTCCAGGCGATGCCGGACGTACTCTCCACGCAGACGATCTTCATCCTCGACGAAATGCAGCGCGCCCTATAGCGATGAGCGCTCGCGCGAGAAGCCCGCACGGACACATCCGTCGGATGAGCACAGCGATGAGCGCTCGCGCGAAGAGCCCGCGCCGGGCGCGCCGAAGGCGCTTGCCCTCGCGTCTGCGATTGGCCCTTTAGAGGCCGAGCGCAGACGCGAATCGGGCCGGATGAAAACAGAGCACACTGGCTTGTGTGGGTGGTGACGATCCGGTCGTCGTCTCGCCCGTGCCGGAGCCCGACGGTGAAGGCGAAGGCGGGGGCGATGAGGCACTGGAGGCGGGACCGCGATTCCCGCGCTGGCTGGTGCTCGCCGGTGTAGGTGTGCTGGCGGCCGGAGCCATCGCCGCGGTGACCGCCAAGAACATCGGCCACCACTCGTCCACCCCACCCCCCAACGCGGTGAGCCGGGCGAACTCGGCGGTGCCGGGTCCCACAGGTCTCGCGGCGCTGTCGGTCCAGGACTTCTCACTGGACAGCGGTGGCGAGCTGTACGTACTCACGAAGCCGCCGGAGCAACTCGTCGCCGTCGATCGTGACGGCATGATCCGGGGTGAAGCCCGCGCACCGACCGGTGGGCGCCTGGTCGTTGCCAACAAGACGAGCGACCTAGTGTGGGTGGTGGCCCCATACAGCCGGTACACCGACGTATTCGTCTACATCGGCTCGAGCATGACGGGAATCGGGCAATTCCGGGTGCCGGCCGTCGTCTCGGCCGCCGACGCTCTCGGCAACCAGTTGTGGATGGCCACGGACCGAGGCATCTACCGCGGGCCGCACGGGACGACAGCCGTGCAAGTGCCGGGCTTCACGGGCGCGGCCCGGGTGATCGCGGCCGATCCGTTGCGCTTCCGGCTGCTTGCGGTCTCGAAGGACTACGACCTCATCGACGTCGACGGCGCGCGGGCTCGCGTCGTCCGGCGGCTCACCGAGATCCTGCCCGAAGCGGTGGCCGTGACCGGCCGCGACATCTGGTTCGTGGGCTTCGGCCGGCAGTTCGGGTCGCGGCTGGGCCGCGTCGACCCTCGCACCTTCGCGATCACGCTGGTCGGCGTGCCGGATACCGGGGCCACTCAGGGAGCTGAGGCCTGGACCGGCGAAGGCGTGCTCTGGATCAAGTACGCGTACAGCGGCTCGCTCGTATGCATCGACGCCCGCACCGGCGCGGCCAGTGGAGCGTTCACGAATACCGACAGCCCCGTCGTGTCCATGCGGGGGCTGGCCTACGCCGTCCGCGGCAGCGGCGTGGTTCAGCTCCCGACCGACGGCGGTTGCCCAGGTTGATCATCTCTGGCAAAGCTGCAAAATTTCCCACATCGGCCAGAGGTGATCAAGGACCGAGCCGTCTGGGCTGAGGGCGGCCGCGAGCCCTCACCCCAGACGCGGCGGGCGGGGCCAGATCAGCCGCTGATGCCGATCTGACCCAAGTCCGGGAACGCGTTCGACGCCGCGTTCTCCGTGTAGTTGGTCACCTTGGAGCCGTGCAGGCGCAGGAACTTGCGTACGACAAGTGGGATGTAGGCGACGTCCTTAGCCATTTGCTCGGACAGGTCACCCCACATGGCGTTGCGCTTCGACGCGTCCGGCTCGTCGTACGCCGCGTCCATCGCCTGATTGGCCGAGTTGCTCTGATACCAGCCGTAGTCCTGCCCGTTCGACGCGGCCGACAGGTTGACCCGGCTGTCGAACAGCGGCGGGACGACGGTCGACGCGTTGGGCCAGTCAGCACCCCAGCTAGCCCAGGTCAGGTCGTACTTGCTGGCGTTGCTCGGGTTCTGGATCACGTCGTAGTACGTGTCGGTGAGTCCCTCGAGTTTGACCGTGAAGCCGGCCTTCTCCAGCGCCGCCTTCAGCGAGGACGCCTGCGCGTCGGTCGTCGGCGTACCGCCGCTGTAGGTGAAGTGAATCGGATACGGCGTCTTCACCCCAGCCTGCTGCAACAGCGACTTCGCCTTGTCCGGGTCACCGTTGTCCGGAGCACCGAACGCGTTGCCGAAGTCCTTGTAGCCCTGTACATCCGCCGCGATGATCGTGTTCCACGGCTTCTCGAGCGCGGGACCGCCGTAGGCGGTCACCCAGGCGTTCTTGTCGACGGCCACCGCAAGGGCCTGGCGCACCAGCGGATTGGTCACCTTCTTGAAGTTCGGCAACAGGTACTCGACATACGGCGTATCCGGGTTGGTCATGCGCGACTTCTGCGCGACGACGCGGACCTGGTAGGCCGGCGGCGCTGACCGGTCGGTCACGGCGAACTGGTCCGGACCTTGGTCCTTGAGCAGCCGGTCGAAGATCGTCTCGTCGGTCAGCCCTTCGACCCAGACGAGTTTGTCCGGCAGTGCCCGGCGGATGCTGGTGTCGTCGGTCTTCGGGTCGTACAGCGGGTTCCGGACGAAGGTGCCGCCCTTACCCTCCTGCCACGTGCCCTGCAGCATGTACGGCCCGCTCGAGAAGACCTGGAAGTTCGACTGCGCGGCCTTGTCCTGGGACTGCTTGAACGGCGCGAACGCCGCCAGGGCACCGGACGCTGCAAAGTTGAAGTCCGGAACCGACTTGCGCAGGTGGAACGTGATCGTGTTCCCGTTGCAGACCACGGCCTTGTCGTAGAGGGCCTGGCCCTTCTTGGTGTACGGGCCGGAGTACTGCGAACTGCCGTCCGGGTTCGTCGGGATATCGAGGAACTGCAGGGCATAGTTCGGCCCACCCGTGATCGTGTTCACCGCGAAGGTACGGGACACGCCGTACTTGAAGTCCTGGCACGTGATCGGCGAGCCGTCCTGCCACTTCGGCCCCGGTTTCAAGGTGAACGTCCAGGTCTTGTTGCTGTTGGATCCCGTACCCGTCGTCGTCGCCAGGTCGGGCGCCAGGGTGTTGTCAGCCTTGAGCATCGTCAGCGTCCGATAGAACATCCGGGACGCGTCGGTCAGGTCACGACCGATGTACATCCGCTGTGGGTCCCAGTGCTCGACCGGGCGCTTGGTCAGGTAATAAACGGAGCCGCCGGTCTTGGAACTCGCTGCGCTAGTTGCCGAGCCGGTCGCACCACCCCCGCTGCTGCTCTTCTTGGACGAGCACGCCGTGGCGGTCACAGCGAGCACCACTGCGATCGAGCAGACTGCTACCCGCCTGTTCAGACTGGTCATCCAATCGCCCTTCTAGGTAGATACCACTCGGCGTGGTACGCATACGCCAATACACGTTGGAGCTCAGCTAGCCAACGCGGCACGAATATTCGAAAGGACCTCGGACGTCGGTGTCCTCGGTAAAGGCCCCTCGGCCTCGAGACTATGCATCAACTGTGAATCGGGAGAACCACGGCGGCCATCTTGTTATGCGTTTGGGGGCCGCTCCGATACCAGAGCGCGGCCTTATCGATATCGACGACTCAGCTAACGCTCAGCACGTCGGCGATGATCTTCCGCGCCTCGTCTTGAATCCGCTCAAGATGATCGACGCCGCGGAAGGACTCGGCGTAGAGCTTGTAGACATCCTCCGTGCCGGACGGCCGGGCGGCGAACCAACCCGATTCGCTGACCACCTTGAGGCCGCCAATGGGCGCATTGTTGCCCGGCGCCGTGGTTAGCTTCGAGATGATCTTTTCGCCGGCCAATTCGGTAGCCGTGACCTGTTCGGGCGACAGCCGACCCAGCACCGCCTTCTGCTCGCGGTTGGCCGGTGCG
The DNA here is from genome assembly GCA_046734095.1 of Actinomycetota bacterium. Taxonomy (GTDB): domain Bacteria; phylum Actinomycetota; class Actinomycetes; order Mycobacteriales; family Jatrophihabitantaceae; genus DASXRA01. Next base: position 12,972 of record JBKPQM010000049.1, read on the forward strand.
TCGATGCGCTCGTACGCCGGCGGGCCGTACCGCTTGGTCAGTTCGCGATAGCGCTCACTTGGCGTCTGACCGGTCACCGCCGTGATCTCGGATGCCAGCAGCGCGAGGATGATTCCGTCCTTGTCGGTCGTCCACGGCGAGCCGTCCTGGCACAGAAACGACGCGCCGGCGCTCTCTTCGCCGCCGAAGGCTACGTCGCCGCTGAGCAGACCCGGCACGAACCACTTGAAGCCGACGGGCACCTCGTAAAGCCGCCGTCCCAGGCCTGCCGTGACCCGGTCGATCAGCGAGGAACTGACCAGCGTCTTGCCGACGGCCGCGGTTCCCGGCCACGAGGGGCGATGCGTGTACAAGTAGTCGACCGCGACGGCGAGGTAGTGGTTCGGGTTCATCAGCCCGCCGTCGGCGGTGATGATGCCGTGCCGGTCGGCATCGGCGTCGTTGCCGGTGGCAATGGTGAAATCGTGCTGACGGGCAATGAGAGACGCCATGGCGTACGGCGACGAGCAGTCCATGCGGATCTTGCCGTCCCAGTCGAGCGTCATGAATCGAAACGTTTCATCGACGAGCGGGTTCACCACGGTGAGATCGAGCCCGTACTGGGACGCGATCTCGCCCCAGTACGCGACGCTCGCCCCACCCAGCGGATCAGCTCCGATCTTCACTGATCGCGCAGCGGCCACGTTGACCACCGACGGCAATGCCGACACGTACTCACCGAGGAAGTCGTAGCGCTCGGCCCGTACCTTGGCGTATGGAACCCGGCGCACGTCGACCAGTCGCGCGGCCAATAGCTCATTGGCGCGGTCCTGGATCCACCCGGTGATCTCCGTCCCAGCCGGACCGCCGTCGGGCGGGTTGTACTTGAATCCGCCGTCGGACGGGGGATTGTGCGACGGCGTGACCACGACGCCGTCCGATCCGGGATGCGACAAGATTGCCCGCGACACCGCGGGGGTGGGTGTGTAGCCGCCGCGCGCGTCGACCAGCACAGTAACGTCGTTCGCCGCGAACACCTCGAGCGCCGACACTCGGGCCGGCTCCGACAACGCGTGCGTGTCCACCCCTAGGAACAGGGGCCCAGTGATGCCCTGCGCGCGACGGTAGTCGCAGATCGCCTGGCTGGTGGCGAGAATGTGATCTTCATTGAAGGTCGTGGTGAACGACGAGCCGCGATGTCCCGAGGTGCCGAATGCGACACGCTCTTCGGGGGCGTCCGGATCGGGATGTATTGCGTAATAGGCGGTTACAAGCTTGGCGACGTCGACCAAGTCAGCGGGCGTCGCCGGGGTGCCAGCTCGTGGATCGGTCATCGTCCGACCTCCTCGGTCGAGCCGGCGGCTCGGCGAGTCGGGCGCGTTCGCCTCTGCCTCGCTCGGCCGCCGTTACTCATGCACTCGATCGCATCACGAGCACGGCCTGAACTCCAGCGTTTCTTCGATCCTCGCGAGTCGCTGGGTTACAGCGGGTACTCCCGTGAGTCCGTGGCCCGCAGGACGTCTGTGTAAACGGCGCGCAGCACCGGCCGTGGTGTGGTTCGCGGACCGGTCGCAGTGATGAGGTAGTCGCGGCGCCTGTGCAATGGGCCGACTACTCGGCAGCGTGCCGTGGTCGGGCTGGTGATCGTGCAGCGATTAGCTACGCGTCCGTCCTGTGGGTGCGCATCGGTGATCCGCCACTGCGCGGGCACTGAGATGGCAAGCCTTCCGATGCCGACCCCGTTGGGTGGGATGAACACCTGCACGTCGACGACGCTGGTCACTACTGGGGGCGGCGTTGGCGCGGTTGTCTGCGCCGGTGGAGGGATCTGCTGCGCGTTCGCCGCCTGAGGTGGTGGCCCAACCGGCGGCGTCGCCCGGGGTGTGGCCTGGGTAGCGGGAGCGGTCGGCGCGGCTGGCTGGGACGCGCCGGGCTGCGGCGTGGTCGGCTGGGGTGCGCTGGGCGGGGGCGTGGCCGGCCGGGGTGTGGATCTCGTTGTTGTGGGTGTCGGCACTGCCGGTGGCGCTACCTGCGATCCCGGCGGCGGCAGCGCGGAGGGCGGCGGTGCCGCGTTGCGCTGAGGCTGCCCACCGTTGTCCGTGGCGAGTATCCCGGCGACGATGCCGACCACTGCGACCGCAGCAGCAGTACCCGCCCCGACGCTCGGCCGGATCAACCGGCGCGCTCCGAGCAAGTGCATGCCGTGCGTTGCGCCGATCGCGTGGAGGTACCCCACGGCGGCGCCGCCCAGGATGATCGGAGCCACCAGCACCTTCATCGTCTCGTTCACATTGCTGATCTCGCCGAAGACTGCCTTGCATTTCTTGCAGTCCTTGAGGTGCCGTTCGACCGCGTCCCGCTCTCGTTTGGACAGCGCGTTGCGCACGTATTCGCCGACGCGAAGACGCGTCCACTCGCACTGCTCGGTGTCGGCCAGCCGGACGTGTTGCTGCAGGTACGCCTGGCGCAGCCGCTCCTTGGCGCGGACGGCGCGCGATGAGACGCCGTTGGGTGTGGTACCCAGCAGCGGGGCGATTTGGGCCGGCGTCTCCTCCTCGACGATCATGTGCCACAGCAGGGTGCGCGAGCTTTCCGGCAGCGAGGCCCAGGCCATCCAGGCGGCGCTCTGCTCGCCCTGCTCGAGCGTGATGTCGGCGGCGGAGGCGCCCGGGGTGCCCTCGAGATCGGTGTCGTCTGCTGTGAGGCTCACGCGCTGGTGGTAGCCGCGTCCGGTGTCGATGTTGACGCGCCGCAGAGTGCTTAGCAGGTACGGCCGGAACGCGCCGTCCGGGCCGCCGCCACTGTCGAGCGCGCGGAGCAGGCGGTAGAAGCTCTCGCTGACCAGTTCGTCGACGTCGCTGGACTTGGCGATTTGCCCGGCAAGATTTCGGGCGGCGCTCTCATGCCGGGCCCAAAGGACACCGTAGGCCTCGCGGTCGCCCGCCCGAACCGCTGCGATCAGCTCGGCATCGCTCGGCTCGGTCGGGGCCGCACCGTACGCGCGCTCGCTACTGGTTGCGCTGTGCTCGGGCTCCATCGGCAACACCGCCCTCGACACTTAACCCGGACGCTACCCGCTCCCTGCCTAACGAACGATGGCGAATCACGACACGATCGGCCGGCTCATTCGTCTCCGCAATGGACACGATGTGCCCGGTGCCGGGCATGCCCATGCGACGTTGGGGGAGCGATGGCCAGTCCGGGAGCGCTGCGGCGCACCTGGCGAGAGTCGAGCCTCGCGTCGTCATGGCCAGATCACGCCGAGTGGTGGACGTTCGCGGTCGACGCGCTAAGCGATGCGCTGGCTGGCAAGGGCGCCGACGTCAAGGCTGCGGCCGAGGCGCTGGGCCGCGAGCGCGCAGCGGCAGGTGTCTATCTGGACGACACGCGGTCCGATATTCGCCTGGCAGCCGAAGCCGCTTCGTTGCGTCCGGTGCCGACGGCGGACCTCGTCGACGCGGTCACCATCGGCTGGGTCAACCGCATCCTCGACGACGTGTTCGCGACGACCTGCGTCGATCCGCTCACCGAGTTGACGTCAGTGCAGTACCTGTCGACGCGCATCGGCGAGCTGTGGGCCGAGGCCCGGCTGCTGGGCGAGCCGATCGAGAGCACGCACACGCTCGTCGTCGTGCGGGCCACGCCGGTGCGGCATCCGGTCGAGCGCGAGACGCACATGATCACCATCCAGACGGCGCTCCGCTCGGCGTTCCGGGGCGGGGAGACGTTGGCGCGGATCGGCCGGAGCACGGCCGCAGCCTTGTCGACGCGGGCCGCTAAGCGGCTGCGGCCGTCACTGGCGGTGCTCCGGGCTGAGCTTCACATCGCCATGGACGAAGGGCGCTTGCCGGTGACCCGATTCTGGCTGGAACCGGTACCGCGTGACGCCGACGCCCTTAGCGTGCTGCTGCGCGACCTGGCCGATTGATCGGACGGCGCCGCGGGTGGGCTGATCGGGCGCCGTGCGACTTTGCCCTTGGATGGCACGTTGGTGGGGTAGCGCAGCGGGCTGTCCAGGGGCAAGGTCGCGGTTCCCCGGGCGCCACGGAACGTCTCCCGGGCGGCCCGGAACGTCTCCCGGGCGCCACGGAACGTCTCCCGGGCGGCCCGGGACGTCTCCCGGGCGCCACGGAACGTCTCCCGGGCGCCGCGGGACGTCTCCCGGGCGGCCCGGTGTGACTTTGCCCTTCGGTGGCAGGTTGGTGGGGTAGCGCAGCGTGCCGTCCAGGGGCAAGGTCGCGGTTCCCGAGCGCTGCGGGACGTCTCCTGAGCGCCGCGTGACTTTGCCGTCGGGGGGCAGGTTGTTGGGGTGTTGTGGCGTGCTTTCGGGGGGCGAGGTGGCGGTGGGCGGGCGGCCCGGTGTGACTTTGCCGTCGGGTGGCACGTTGGTGGGGTGTTGTGGCGTGCTGTCGGGGGGCGAGGTGGCGGTGGG
>JBKPQM010000050.1:0-17695 GCA_046734095.1 Actinomycetota bacterium
GCTTCAGACCGGGTCGGCGCGAGCGGCCGCGCTCCGCGGCGATCCGGATCAACTCGCCCACCCCGTGGCGGTCGATCGTCTCGAACGGGCTCACGCCGAAGATTCCTTTCTCCAGGTATGCGGAGAAGAACGCACCCTCTACGTCATCGCGGGAAAAGCCCCACGTCATCTGGGTGAGGTCGTTCGTGCCGAACGAGAAGAACTCCGCCGCCTCGGCAATGTGGTCCGCGGTGAGTGCGGCGCGGGGCAGCTCGATCATCGTTCCGACCAGGAAGTCCAACGAGACGCCTATCTCGGATCGGACTTCGCGCGCGACCTGGATGACGTCCTGCTTGACCGTCTCGAGCTCCTGAGCAGCGCCCACGAGCGGGACCATGATCTCGACCCGGGGCACACCGCCGGCGAGCACACGCGCGGCCGCCGCCTCGAGGATCGCCCGCGACTGCATGGCGAACAGCCCGGGGATGACGACGCCGAGACGCACGCCGCGCAGCCCCAGCATGGGGTTCTGCTCGTGCAGTCTGTGCACCGCCTGCAGCAACCGCAGGTCGCCCTCGTGCTTCTCGCCCCGGGCCTCGGCCACGGCGACGCGCACCGACAGCTCGGTGATGTCGGGCAGGAACTCGTGCAGTGGCGGGTCGAGCAACCGGATCGTGACCGGCAGGCCGTCCATCGCCTCCAGAATGCCGACGAAATCGGATCGCTGTAGCGGCAGCAACTCGGCCAGCTGGGTATCGCGCTCCTCGTCGGTGTCGGCCAGGATAAGCCGCTCGACGAGCTGGCGCCGTTCGCCGAGGAACATGTGCTCGGTGCGGCACAGGCCGATGCCCTGCGCGCCGAAGCGCCGGGCCCGGGCGGCGTCGTCGGCCGTATCGACGTTCGCCCGAACCGTCATCCGCCGGGCGCCGTCGGCGTGGCGCATCATCCGGTCGACGGCCGCCACCAGCACGTCCTCGTCCGGCGTCATCGAACCCTCGAAGTAGCGCACCACCGGGGAGTCGACGACCGGCACCTCGCCGAGGAACACCTCACCGCTCGTGCCGTCGATCGAGATCACGTCGCCTTCGTTCACCTCGAGGCCGTCCGGGCCATAGAACACACGCTTCTTGGTATCGACGTCGAGCGACTCGACGCCGCACACGCAGGTCTTGCCCATGCCGCGGGCCACCACCGCGGCGTGCGACGTCTTGCCGCCGCGGGAGGTGAGAATGCCCTGGGCCGCGATCATGCCGTTCAGGTCGTCAGGGTTCGTCTCCCGGCGGACCAGGATCACCGGCTCACCGGACCGCGACCACTTAACAGCGGTGTAGGAGTCGAACACGACCTTGCCGACGGCCGCGCCGGGCGAGGCGGCGATGCCGGTCGCGATCTTGTTCGGGGCCACCGACGCGTCGAATCGAGGGAACATCAGCTGGGCCAGCTGGGCACCGGTCACCCGCTGGATCGCCTCGTCCATATCGATCAGGCCTTGGTCGACGAGTTGCGTGGCAATTCGGAACGCCGCCGCGGCCGTTCGCTTGCCGACCCGCGTCTGCAGCATCCACAGCTTGCCCCGCTCGATCGTGAACTCGATGTCGCACAGGTCGCGGTAGTGTTCCTCCAGCGTCTGCATGATCTTGAGCAACTCGTCGTAGGACTTCTTGTCGATCTGTTCGAGCTCCCCGAGCGGCACGGTGTTGCGGATGCCCGCGACCACGTCCTCGCCCTGCGCGTTCTGCAGGTAGTCGCCGTATACGCCCTGTGCGCCGGTGGCCGGGTCGCGGGTGAACGCCACGCCGGTGCCCGACCTCATATCCAGGTTGCCGAACACCATCGCCACGATGTTGACCGCCGTGCCGAGATCGGCGGGGATGCGCTCCTGGCGGCGGTACACCACCGCCCGCGGAGTGTTCCACGACTCGAAGACCGCTCGGACCGAGAGGTCGAGCTGCTCGCGCGGATCTTGCGGGAATTCCCGCCCCGCGTGCTTGATGACGATGTCCTTGTAGGTCTCGACGAGTTGTCGCAGGTCCTCCGCGTCCAGGTCGAGGTCGTTGGTTGTGCCACGTGCGTGCTTGGCCTCGTCGAGCGCCTCCTCGAAGTTCTCGCCGCCGATGCCCAGCACGGTCTTGCCGAACATCTGGATGAGGCGGCGATACGAGTCGAACGCGAAACGCTCGTTGCCCGCCTGCGCCGCGAGACCGCGCACCGACTGGTCGGAGAGCCCGATGTTCAGGACGGTTTCCATCATCCCGGGCATCGAGTACTTGGCGCCGCTGCGCACCGAGACGAGCAGCGGGTTGTCGGACTGGCCCAACTTCTTGCCCATCCGGTGCTCGAGCGTGGCCAGATGCTCGCCGACCTCAAGGTCCAGACCGTCGGGTTCGCGTCCACTCCTGAGGTAGGCCTGGCAGGCCTCGGTCGTGATCGTGAACCCAGGTGGAACCGGAAGTCCGAGGTTCGTCATCTCGGCCAGGTTGGCTCCCTTGCCACCGAGCAGGTCCTTGAGCTCCTTGTTGCCTTCCGAGAAGTCGTACACGTACTTCGGCATCGCGCGCCCTCCGGGTTGAGACCTCACATGAGGGTAGGCCACCACCCGCACGCCGACCGCGATCGGCAGTACATCTGATGAAGGTCAGCCGCCCGAATCGGCGAGCTCCGCGCCGTCCGGCACGCCGCATTCGTCTCGGGAGGCCAACCACCCCTCCGGCAGCGCGACCGGACGAGCACCGCCCGTACGCCCCCGCGGCCGGCCCAGCACGTCACGAGGGAAGGGCTGGTCGACCTCGAGCTTGCCCAGCCGGTCGTCGAGCTCGGCGAGCGTGCCTACGACGGCCAGGGCTGCGCGCAACTCACCTCCGACGCCGAATCCCTTGAGATACCAGGCGACGTGCTTGCGGAACTCGCGCAAGCCCGTCTCCTCGCCCACCCAGTCGGCGAGCAGCTCGGCGTGCCTTCGCATGGTGGCCGCGACCTCACCCAGCCCGGGCAGCTGCCGGTCGTCGCGCCCGGCGAAGCCAGCCGCCAGGTCGGCGAACAGCCACGGCCGGCCCAGGCATCCGCGTCCGATGACCACACCCGCGCAGCCCGTCTCGCGCACCATGCGGAGCGCGTCGTCGGCCTCCCAGATGTCCCCGTTTCCCAGTACCGGGATATCGAGCAGCCCGGTCAGCTCGGCGATCGGGGCCCAGTCGGCCTCGCCCGCGTAGAAGTCCGCGGCGGTGCGCCCGTGCAGCGCGACGTGGGCGACCCCCGCGTCCTGGGCGCGCAATGCCGCTTCGCGGTAGGTCAGGTGCTGCCGGTCGATGCCCAGGCGCATCTTCACGGTGACCGGCACGGCGCCGTCCGCGGCTCGGACGGCCGCGCTCACGATCGCGGCGAACAGTCCCATCCGCCAGGGCAACGCGGCACCGCCCCCCTTACGGGTGACTTTGGGTACCGGACAGCCGAAGTTCAAGTCGACGTGATCAGCCAGGTCCTCCTCGACGATCATTCGCACTGCTGCGCCGACGATGTCCGGGTCGACGCCATAGAGCTGCAGGCTGCGCGGGCGCTCGTCCGGGGCGAACCTGATCAGCCGCATTGTCTTCGGGTTGCGCTCGACCAGCGCCCGCGACGTGATCATCTCACTGACGTAGAGTCCGGCGCCGTGTTCTCGGCACAGCCGCCGGAACGCGACGTTGGTGATGCCGGCCATCGGCGCCAATACCACCGGCGGATCGATGATCACCTTGTCGGACAGGCGAATCATGTCGGCACCACCTTCAACGGGGTGTGCCGAACGATGACCTCGAAATCGCGATCATGGTGCAGCACAGGCACATCGTTCCGTATCGCGATCGCGGCGATAAGGCACTCGTTCAACGATCTGATCGTCTCGCCGGCGCGGCGGCACGTGCGGTAGATCGCGGCAGCGTCATCGACATCCACTCGTGGCAGTTGCACGAGATCCTCGCAGGCATCCAAGGCGGAGGCCAGCAGATCGAACCGCGTGACACCAGCAAGTAGCTCCAGCCGGACGACATCCGTCGTCATTGCCGTCCGCTCGGTAACAGCACGGGTCAGAGCGTCGACCTGCGGGCTTCGTACGTCCCGAGCGAAATCGATCCACACTGAGCTGTCAACGATCACGGCCGTCGTTCTCGTCGCGCCAATGAGCCACTCGACTGGTCTTGATCGCTTCGAGGTCGCCTTCCCAGCCGATGCCGCGCAGCGCCAAGATCTCATCCGGCGTGAGTGGTGGCCGACGCCGCACCTTGTTCAGCGCGAAATTGACCGCCTCTCGCTTTGTCTTGAAGTGATACTGCTTCATGACGTCTGCCACGGCCTCGTCGTCAATGTCGATGTTGGTGCGGCTCATACACCAAGCCTACACATCAAGGTGTACAGCGTGGGAGGTTCGCGTTTCGGACCAGACTTCTCACGCACCGACGAGGCGCGCGCCGAGGTAGGCCTCGAGCCCGTCGATCGCGATCCGTTCCTGGGTCATCGAATCGCGCTCGCGCACGGTCACCGCGTTGTCGTCGAGGGTGTCGAAGTCGACCGTGACGCAGAAGGGCGTGCCGATCTCGTCCTGGCGGCGGTAGCGTCGCCCGATCGCCTGCGCGTCGTCGAATTCGACGTTCCAGTTGCGCCGGAGCGCGGCCGCGAGGTCGCGGGCCTTCGGTGACAGGTCGGCGTTTCGCGACAGAGGTAGCACGGCCACCTTGACCGGCGCGAGCCGCTTGTCCAGGCGTAGTACGGTGCGCTTCTCCAGCTTGCCCTGCGCGGTCGGCGCCTCGTCCTCGGAATAGGCGTCGAGGAGAAACGCCAGCACGCAACGAGTCAGTCCGGCGGCGGGCTCAATGACGTAGGGCACCCAGCGCTCGTTCTTCTCTTGGTCGAAGTAGCTCAGATCGACGCCAGAATGCTTGGAGTGTGTCGTCAGATCGAAATCGGTTCGATTGGCGATGCCTTCGAGCTCGGCGAATTCGGTGGCGCCGAACTCGAAGCGGTATTCGATGTCGACTGTGCGGGTCGAGTAGTGCGAGAGCTTCTCCTTGGGATGCTCGAAGCGGCGCATGTTCGCCGGGTCGATGCCGAGGCCGACGTACCAGTTCCACCGCTCTTGAATCCAGTACTCGTGCCATTGCTCGTCAGTACCCGGCTCGACGAAGTACTCCATCTCCATCTGCTCGAACTCGCGCGTGCGAAAGATGAAGTTCCCAGGCGTGATCTCGTTGCGGAAGGCCTTACCGGTCTGCGCGATGCCGAACGGCGGCTTCTTGCGCGCCGTCGTCATCACATTGAGGAAGTTGACGAATATGCCTTGCGCGGTTTCCGGCCGCAGGTAGTGCAGTGCCTCATCGTCCTCGACCGGGCCGAGGAACGTCTTGAGCATGCCGTTGAACGGACGAGGTTCGGTCCATTGCCCGCGCACACCACAGTTCGGGCAGGTGATCTCGGCCAGGCCGCCCTCGGGAGCCCGGCCCTTGCGAGCCTCGAAGTCTTCCACGAGCTGATCCGCCCGGAACCGGTTATGGCAGTTCTTGCACTCGGTCAGCGGGTCGGTGAACGTCTCGAGGTGACCGGATGCCTCCCACACTTTCGTCGACAGGATGATCGCGGAATCCAGGCCGACAATGTCGTCGCGGCTGGTGACCATCGCTCGCCACCACTGGCGCCGGATGTTCTCCTTCAGCTCGACCCCGAGCGGGCCGTAATCCCACGCTGATCGAGTTCCGCCGTAGATGTCGCTCGACGGGTAGACGAAACCGCGCCGTTTGGCGAGGTTGACGACGGCGTCGTTGCGCTCGGCGGCCACGGGTGCTCCAGAACTGTCGGTGACTGAGTCACCAGCGTATCGAGCACCTGGGCGCGGTTTGTTCACGCGCTAGCAGGCCGCACCAGTACCGCCTAGGCCAAGCCACCTGCCCCGACGGGGCCGGCCCCGCCGAATCGGCGATCACGTGACGCGTAGGCCAGGCACGCCTGCCACAGGCTCCGGCGGTCGAAATCCGGCCACGGGGTGTCGACGAAAACGATCTCGGCGTAAGCCGACTGCCACAGCAGGAAGTTCGACGTGCGCTGCTCGCCGGAAGTCCGGATGAGCAGGTCGACGTCGGGAAGTCCGGGCTCGTCGAGGTGGGCGGCAATCGTCCTCTCGTCGATCTTGGCCGGATTGAGCCGTCCCTCGACAGCTTCGCGGGCGATGGCCCGGGTGGCGTCGACGATCTCGGCCCGGCCGCCGTAGTTGACACAGAACTGCAAGGTGAGCCGGTCGTTGTCACGGGTGTACTGCTCAGCATCTTCCAGCTGGTCGATCACGCTGCGCCACAGCCGCGGTCGTCGTCCGGCCCAGCGGATGCGAACCCCGATGTCGGCCAGCTCGTTGCGGCGCCGCCGAATTACCTCCTTGTTGAAGCCCATGAGGAAGCGCACCTCCTCGGGCGTGCGCCGCCAGTTCTCGGTCGAGAACGCGTAGGCGGACACCGTTGAGATGCCAAGCTCGATGGCGCCGTAAAGCACGTCCATCAGCGCGGCCTCGCCGGCGCGGTGCCCCTCCGTGCGGGGCAGGCCGCGCTGCTGGGCCCAGCGGCCGTTGCCGTCCATGACGATCGCGACGTGGTTCGGGACGAACTGCGCCGGGATGTCGGGCCGCCGCGCCCCTGACGGGTGCGGCGGCGGATCGGGCCAGCGCCCGGACCGGTCACGCCCGCGCGAGCGAGCGGTGGTCGGCGAGGTCACCGCATCACGGTAGCGAATGGCGTCTCGGCGTCGGAGGGACGAGTCCGGAGCCGGCCGAAGCCTTACGTGCGGTCGACGAGTGGCAGCGAGCGCAGGCCTCGTTCTAGATGCCACTGCAGGTGGGCGGCGATCAGCCCGCTGGCCTCGCGGCGCTGGCTGATCGTGCTGGCGTCCGCCCGGGCCCAGTCACCGCGCAGCAGCGCGGTCATCAGCGCGATCGTGTCGCGATCAGGGCTGGTCGAGCCGGGTGGACGGCACGTGTCGCAGACTGCTCCCCCGGCGGCGATGTTGAATGCGGTGTGCGGCCCGGGAGCCGAGCATTTGGCGCACTCGCCGAGCGCCGGCTCCCATCCGGCATTGGACATCGCCCGGATCAAGAACGCGTCGAGCACCAGGCCGCCGTCATGCTCGTGCGCGACCAAGGCTCGCAGCGCGCCCACCAGCAGCAGGTACAGACGAAGCGCCGGCTCGCCCTCGTCGGTCAACCGGTCCGTCGTCTCGCAGATGGCCGACGCCGCCGTCCACCGGGGGTAGTCGCCGGCGAGGGCGGCGCCGTACGCGCCGAGCGACTCGCTTTGGGTGACGATGTCCAGCGTGCGTCCGGTATGGAACTGGACGTCGATGTGGCTGCCCGGCTCGAGCCGGGCGCCGAACCGAGACGACGTGCGCCGCACTCCCTTGCCGACCGCCCGCACCTTGCCGTGCCGGCGGCTGAGCATGGTGACGATACGGTCGGCCTCGCCGAGTTTGTGCACCCGCAGCACGACCGCCTCGTCCCGGTACAGCGGCACCTCTCGATGCTCTCACCCGGAACGGACACCGACGGGCTGCGGCGCGACAACCGGCTGCCCCGTCCGGCGATAGAGCACCAAGGCGAGGACGCCGACGAGCGCGCCCGAGGCGATCGTGACGCTGAACCCGAAACGGGCGCCGTGGGTATCTGCGATCCGGCCGACCGCCGCCGAGGCGGCGCCATAGCCGACACTCAGACCGGTGATCAGCCAGGCCATGCCCTCGGTGAGCGTCCCGGCCGGAACGATCTCGGCGATCAACCCGAACGCGGTGATCAACGTCGGCGCGATGCCCAGACCGACGACGAAGGCGCACACCGCGAGCGTGGGGACGTTCACCGCGGCCAGGAACAGCACGGGCAGCCCAGCGAAGATCAGTGCTTGAAACACGAAGCGGCGCCGCAGGCTCGCCCGCCACGTCCGAGCGCCGTAGAAGAACCCGGACACGCCGCTGCCGAGCGCGAGGCAAGCGATGACCAGGCCGCTCGCGCCGGTGCGGTGGTGCTGGCCGCAGTAGGCGATCATGGCGACCTCGGCGCTGGCGAACACGGCACCCATGAAGACAGCGGCCAGGGTCATCACTGGCATGCCTGGGTAGCGCACGGCGGAACGGTGTCGCGGCGAGCCGGCCGGATGCGGCGGAGGCTCGGTCGTCCGCTGCGGCTGTAGCCACAACGCCCCGATTGCGACGAGCGCGGCGCCCAGCAACAGGCCGAGAATCGCGTTCACCTGCGTCGCGATCAGCGTGGCGATGAGCGGGCCGACCGTGAAGATCACCTCGTCGAGCGTCGACTCGAGCGAATAGGCCGTGGTCAGCTCCGGCCGCCCGGCCAACACGAAAGACCAGCGGGCACGGACGAGCGACGCCACCGCCAGCAGGCCGAAGCCGGCGACTGCGGTGGGCACGAGCAGCGTCCATTGTGGACTGTTCAGCTTGGCCAGCAGACACACGACCGCGATACCCGCCACGTGCACCGCGGACGCCGGCAGCAGGATCCGGCTCTGCCCGTACCGGTCGACGAGCCGAGCCAGGATCGGATTGCCCAGCCCGTTGGCGACTACGTAGACGCCGCTGAGCAGCCCGGCGAACCCGTACTTGCCGGTGCGCGTCGCGATCAAAAGGACGAGCCCGATTGGGTAGATCGCGATGGGCATCCGCATCACGAATCCGGCGGCGCAGAACGCGGCCGTACCAGGCGTTCGGAACACGCTGCGGTACGCGCCGAACATCAGAAGCCCAGGCGGTGAAGCTTCTTCGGATCGCGCTGCCAGTCCGATTCGACGGCTACATGAAGGTCGAGATGAATGGGCCGGCCGAGCAGCTGCTCGATACCGGCTCGGGCTCTAATACCGATCTGCTTGAGCCGAGCGCCCTTCGCCCCGATAACGATGCCTTTCTGGCTCGGACGTTCCACGTGCACCGTGGCGTAGACCGCCTGCGGCTGGATCTCGTCGACCGTGACCGCAATCGAGTGCGGCAACTCGTCGCGCACTCCGTCGAGCGCTGCTTCCCGGATCACCTCAGCGATGCGCGCCTCGACGTCCTCATCGGTGATCACGTCGTCGGGATACAGCGCCGGACCCTCGGGGAGGTGAGCAATGAGCAAGTCGGTGAGCAGGTCGAGCTGGTCACCGGCCGTCGCCGAGACCGGGACGATCTCGGCGAACTCGCCGAGCTGGCTCACTGCTATCAGCTGCGCCGCGATCTGCTCCCGGCTGGCCGTGTCGATCTTGGTCACGACCGTGACGACCGGCTTGGGCAGCGTGTCCAGCTCGGCCGCAATGAAGCGGTCGCCGGGACCCACCTTCTGGTCGGCCGGGACGCAGAAGCCGATCACGTCCACGTCGGCCAGCGTCGACCGGACCACGTCGTTGAGCCGCTCACCCAGGAGGGTGCGGGGCCGGTGCAGTCCCGGGGTGTCGACGATGATGAGCTGGGCGTCGGACCGGTTGACGACGCCGCGCACGGCGCGCCGGGTCGTCTGCGGCTTGTCGCTGGTGATCACGATCTTGGTGCCGACGAGCGCGTTCGTCAGCGTCGACTTGCCCGCGTTGGGTCGTCCGACGAAGCAGCAGAACCCGGATCGGTGTCTCACCCTGAGATCTTCCCACCCGGCCGCGATCACTTTTGTTGACTCGTTCCAGAGTGTGACTGCAGCCTTGGTTTCGAGCTCGCCGCGCTGACGTCAGCGAAACGCGTCCGCGTGCGCACGCGCCCACTGCTCGAACGTGCGCGGCTCGCGGCCGGTGACCTCGCGGACGGTCGGCAGTACCGGCGACTCGTCAAGCTCACCGTCAGCGTAGAACCGGAAGAACGCCTCGACATACTCGGCCGGCATCGCCTGGCTCATCTCGACGCGCGCCTCGCCGTCGGACAGGCCCACGAACGTGAGCGGGCGGCCCAGCACCTCGCCCAGGACGTCCACCCGATCGACCGGACGCAACGGCTGCGGCCCGCTGAGCCGGTACACCTGCCCGACGTGCGCGTCGCTGGTCAGCGCCGCCGCCGCCACTGCGGCGATGTCGGCCGGGTCGATCATCGCGACCTTGACGTCGGGGAATGCGTCGCGTACGACGTCGCCGGCGCGCAACTGCGGCAACCACCGCAGCGTGTTGGACATGAAGCCACTTGGCCGCAGGACCGTGGCCGGCAGCCCCGAATCGCGCACGGCCTGCTCCGACCGGATCATGTACCGCGACACCGCGTTGGTCTGGTCGCCGTTGCGGGCCGAGCCGCCGGACAGCAGCACGACGCGGTCGACGCCGGCGTCCCGGACCACGCCGAGCAGGCCGGGCATGTCCTGGTAGCCGGGCAGGACGAACACGCCCCGGACGCCGGCGAGCGCCGAACGCAGCGTGTCGGGGTGATCCAGGTCGCCGGTGACGGCCTCGGCGCGGCCGGGCAGGGCAGTGCCCGGATTGCGGACCAGGCCGCGCACCACCTCCCCTGACTCGGCGAGCGTACGGAGGAGCTCGGCGCCGATGTTTCCGGTGGCTCCGGTGACCAGGTACATGCGCTTCTCCAGGGTGGCTGCCACAGTATGCAAGGCGCACAGTAGGCCGAAGTATGCACCGTGCATAGTCAATTTCGTAGGAGCCCGCACATGACCGACGACGCCCGCCGCCACAACTTGCTCGGCGCCTTCGTGCTCGCCGTGGCCGACCGGATCCGGGTCGAGACGGAGAACTCGGTCGGGCACTCCGGATCGGCCGCTGCCGCGCTCGTGACCATCGCCCACTTCCCCGGCCGGACCGTCGAGTTCCTGCGCCAGGCGATCGGTCTGTCGCACCCGGCGGCGGTGCGCGTCGTCGACCGGCTCGTCGAACAGGGGCTAGTGCGGCGCCGGCCGTCCGGACCGGGTCCGGCCGTTGCTCTCACCGTGACCACCGCCGGGCGGCGCGCGGCACGGGCCGTCCTTGACGTGCGCGCGTCCGTAGTGGCGCAGGCCCTACCCCGCCTCAGCGCTGCCGAGTCGGCGACGCTGGCCAGCGTCCTGGAGAAAGGCCTGGCCCATCTGGCCGATACCCCCGGCTCCACGATCTGCCGGCTCTGCGACCAGGGCCGCTGCCGCCGGGCGGATTGTCCGGTCGTGCAGCGCCAGATCGAACTCGGCGCGCCGCCGCCCGAGCCGAGGGCGGTGCATTGAGCGCGCCGACGTGCGTCAACATCGCGATGATCTTGGATTTGTGGTCGGTAAGCAGCCACAAGTCCAAGATCATCAGTGATGGATGGACGAGCGCCGCTCAGTGGCCGACGAGGTCCTTGATCGCGTCCCGCCAGCGCTGGGCGTCGCGGCCTTGCCCGGGCTCGTTCATCTCGGCGAAGCGGACCACACCGTCCCGATCGATCAGGAATGTGCCGCGGTTGGCGAACCCGGTTGTCTCGTTGAAGACGCCGTACGACTTGGCGACCGCCCCGTGGGGCCAGAAGTCTGACAGCAACGGGAATTGGTAGCGCTCACGCTCGGAAAAGACCTTGTGCGAGTACGGCGAGTCGACGCTGATCGTGAGGACCTGCACGTCGTCGTTCTGGAACGAGCCAAGATCGTCGCGAACGACGCACAGCTCGCCTGTACAAATGCCGGTGAACGCCAAGGGGTAGAACACCAGCAACGCGGCCTTCCGCCCGCGGAGCGACGAGAGCGTGACCTCTTGGTTGTTCTGATCACGCAGCGTGAAATCGGGCGCGGTGTCGCCCACCTCGACCGGCATTGGCGCCTACCTCCTGTCACCTCGAGCCTTGCGGGCTGCCAAACGCGTACCGGCCCAGTCGGCGCCGACGGTGGCGAGCGATGTCTGAGACAGCCCCGCCGTCGGCGCCGCCTCGGCGATGTCCGACGGCTCGACATACCCCTCGCGTCCGCGCTTCGGGGTCAGCAGCCAGATGAAGCCGTTGTCGGCCAGCGCGGTGATGGCGTCGACCAGGGCGTCGACGAGATCGCCGTCGCTGTCGCGGAACCACAATACGACCGCCTCGACGATCTCGTCCGAGTCCTCGTCGACCATCGTCTCGCCGGTGAGGTCCTCGACCGCGGAGCGGAACTCCTCGTCCGCGTCGGAGTCCCAGCCGAGCTCCTGCACGACCATGCCGGGCGTGAAGCCCATCCGTTCAGCGATGCCCGGCGTGGCACCGCCGGCCCCAGAAACCGGGGTCGTACTCACGGCGAGATCCTCCTCGAAGTTCGTCTGGTCAGGCACATCATCGGCCAGGTCGCACGGTTATCACAGACCGTATCGCCTCGGTGATTCCTACCGCAGACCTGGCTACCGGCAACCCCGTGTGAGAGGGGACACTGGATCACGTGACTCGTGACCGGTTCAGCATCATTACCGACGGCCTACCCAGCCAGCTTCCCGATATAGATCCCAGCGAGACCCGCGAGTGGATCGAGTCGCTCGACGCAGCCATCGACAGCGACGGGCGCCAGCGCGCCCGCTTCCTGATGCTCAAGCTGCTCGAACGCGCGCGCGAACGTCAGGTCGGCGTTCCGGCGCTTCGCAGCACCGACTACATCAACACGATTCCGCCGGAACGCGAGCCCTGGTTCCCCGGCGACGAGCACATCGAGCGGCGCATCCGGGCTTACATTCGCTGGAACGCGGCGATCATGGTGTCGCGGGCCAACAAGGCGGTCGGCGTTGGCGGGCACATCGCCACCTACGCGAGCGCGGCGTCGCTGTACGAGGTGGGCTTCAACCACTTCTTCCGCGGCAAGGACCTGGCCGCGGGCATGGGCGACCAGGTCTACTTCCAGGGCCACGCCGCTCCGGGCATCTATGCCCGAGCCTTCCTCGAGGGCCGGCTGACCGAGCGGCATCTCGACGGTTTCCGTCAGGAGCAGTCGCGCGCCCCGTTCGGGTTGTCCTCCTACCCGCATCCGCGGCTTATGAGCGACTTCTGGGAGTTCCCGACCGTATCGATGGGTCTCGGACCGATCAGCGCGATCTACCAGGCCCGGTTCAACCGCTACCTGCACGCCCGCGGCATCGCCGACACGACCAACTCGCACGTGTGGGGGTTCCTCGGCGACGGTGAGATGGACGAGGTCGAATCACTCGGCGCCATCGGAGTAGCGGCGCGGGAGGAACTCGACAACCTCACGTTCGTGATCAACTGCAACCTCCAGCGCCTCGACGGTCCCGTGCGCGGTAATGGCAAGATCATCCAGGAGCTCGAGACGTACTTCCGGGGCGCCGGATGGAACGTCATCAAGGTCGTCTGGGGGCGCGATTGGGACCCGCTGCTCGCTGCCGACGGCGACGGTGTGCTCGTCAACAAGATGAACACCACGCCGGACGGCCAGTTCCAGACATACAGCGTCGAGTCGGGCGCTTACATCCGCGAGCACTTCTTCGGCGATGACCCGCGACTGCGCAAGATGGTCGAACACCTGTCCGACGACGACCTGCGGCATCTGAGCCGCGGCGGGCACGACTACCGCAAGGTGTACGCCGCCTTCCAGGCGGCGCGTCAGCACGTCGGGCAGCCAACCGTCATCCTGGCCAAGACGATCAAGGGCTGGACCCTGGAGAGCTTCGAGGGCCGCAACGCCACGCACCAGATGAAGAAGCTGACGACGGCCGACCTCAAGGCGTTCCGCGACCGGCTCTACCTGCCGATCAGCGACGCAGCGCTCGAGGCCGAACTGCCGCCCTACTATCACCCGGGCGAGAAGTCCGACGAGATCCAGTACATGAAGGAGCGCCGGGCCGCCCTGGGTGGGTTCCTGCCGAAGCGAGTCGTGCGGTCCAAGCCGCTGAAGCTGCCGGGCGACGCCGTGTACTCGGAGCTGCGCACCGGGTCGGGCAAGCAGCAGATCGCGACCACCATGGCGATCGTGCGCCTGTTCAAGGACCTCATGAAAGACAAAGAGATCGGCGCTCGGTTCGTGCCGATCATCCCGGATGAGGCACGTACCTTCGGCTTGGACGCGATCTTCCCGTCGGCCAAGATCTACACGCCGCACGGCCAGGAGTACGACGCCGTCGATCGCGACATGCTGCTCTCCTACAAGGAGTCGACGACCGGACAGATCCTGCACGAGGGCATCAGCGAGGCCGGCTCGACCGCGTCGCTGATCGCGGCCGGCACGTCGTACGCCACGCACGGTCAACCCATGATCCCGTTCTACATCTTCTATTCGATGTTCGGGTTCCAGCGCACGGGTGACCAGTTCTGGCAGATGGCCGACCAGCTGGGGCGCGGCTTCGTCCTCGGCGCGACGGCGGGCCGCACGACGCTGACCGGCGAGGGCTTGCAGCACGCCGACGGTCACTCGCTCCTGCTGGCCTCGACGAACCCGGCCGTCGTCGCATATGACCCCGCATTCGCGTTCGAGATCTCGCACATCGTCGAAGAAGGCCTGCGGCGCATGTACGGGCAGCCACAGGACGGCTCCGCGGAATCGGACAGCGACGTCTTCTACTACCTCACCGTGTACAACGAGCCGATGCCCCAGCCGAAGGAGCCGGAGAATCTCGACGTCGAGGGACTGCTGCGCGGGCTGTACCTGTACTCGCCCGCGGCGGGCGTCGAGGGCCGCCCGCGCGCTCAGGTGCTCGCGTCGGGCGTGGCGATGCCGTGGGCGTTGCGGGCCCAGCAGCTGCTTGCCGACGAATGGAACGTCGACGTGGATGTGTGGTCGGCGACCTCGTGGAACGAGCTGCGCCGTGAGGCCGTCGACTGCGAGCGGTCCAACCTGCTCAATCCGGCCGACGAGCCGCGGGTGCCGTACGTGACAACCAAGCTCGCTGACGCCGTCGGTCCGGTGGTCGCAGTGTCGGACTTCATGCGCGCCGTCCCCGACCAGGTCGCCCGCTGGGTGCCGAACGACTACATCTCTCTCGGAACGGACGGGTTCGGTTTCGCGGACACGCGGGGTGCGGCGCGGCGTTACTTCCACGTCGACGCCGAGTCGATCGCGGTGGCGGTGTTGGAGCGGCTGGCCCGCACCGGCGAAGTCAAGGCGGAGGCACCGCGGGAAGCAGTGGAGCGCTACCGGCTGCTCGACGTGGCGGCGGCCGGGGTGGGCACCGTCGGCGGCGACGCTTAATTCATCCCGCCTTGGCGGAGCCGCGTCTCCACCACTCGCTGCGCTCGGGTGCAACCGCGGCTCCGCTCCGCGCCTTCGGTGCGGGCCGCGTCGCGGCGGCGGGGCTCTTCGCGCGAGCGCTCATCCGCCGGTGGCTGGGTTTCGCGTGGTCACTATCCCTGACGCGCGATCTACCGAAGGACGGGTGGCTTGGCCGCCGGCAATGCTATTCGGTGTTCAGTCGCCGCAGGTTCGTTTTGGTGAGCTCCACCAGCTCGCTACCTTCCCCGGACAAGATCGTCCTGGTGGCATACAGGGTGAAGCCTTTGATCTGGCCGTAGGTGAGCTTCGGCGGCAGCGAGAGTTCCTGCCGGGCGGTGGCGACGTCGACCAGGGCGGGGCCGTCCTCGGCGAACGCCGCGCGCAGCGCGTCGTCCAGTTCGCTGGCCTTCTCAACCCGGACGCCGAAGAGCCCGGCGGCCCGGGCGATCGCGGCGAAATCCGGATCGACCAGATCGGTGCCGTAGGTGACGATCCCGGCCGCCTTCATCTCCAACTCGACGAACGACAGCGCGCCGTTACTGAACACGACGATCTTGACCGGGAGCTCCTGTTGGCGCAGCGTGAGCAACTCGCCGAGCAGCATCGCCAGCCCGCCGTCGCCCGCCAATGCAACGACCTGCCGACCGGGGTAGGCGGCCTGCGCTCCCATGGCGTGCGGCAGCGCGTTGGCCATCGACCCGTGGTTGAACGAGCCGATCAGCCGGCGGGTGCCGTTCATCTGCACGTAGCGGGCGGCCCAGATGCACGGGGTGCCGACGTCGGCCGTGAAGATCGCATCCGAGGCGGCCAGCTTGTCGACTGTGGCGGCGATGTGCTGCGGGTGCAGCGGCTCGCCGTCGCGGCCGGGCCGGGCCAGGTGATCCAGCCGGCCCCGCGCCCGCCGGTAGTGCTTGGTCATCCGCTCGAGGTGGGCTGAGTCGACCTTGGCCCATAACTGGGGTAGCAACGCGTCGACCGTGTCCTTGACGGTTCCCACCAGCGGCACCCGCACCGGTACTCGCTTGCCGATCTGCTCGCCCCGCACGTCGACCTGGACCACCGGCACGCTCTCGGGGAAGAACGCCCGATAGGGGAAGTCGGTGCCGAGCATGAGTAGCGCGTCGCAATGCTCCATGGCCCGGTACCCGGAGCTGAATCCAATCAGGCCGGTCATCCCGACGTCATAGGGGTTGTCGTATTCGACGAACTCCTTGCCCCGGAACGCGTGCACCACCGGCGCCTGCAGCACCCCGGCCAGGCTGATCAGCTGGTCGTGCGCCCCGGCGCAGCCGGCTCCGGCCAGAATCGTCACCCGGCTGGCGTTGTTCAGCACGTCAGCGGCGGCCGTCAGCGAGTGCTCGTCCGGGCGGACGACCGGCGAGGTGGCCTGGATCGGGACCGGACCCGGGCCGGACGGAGCGTCAGCGAGGAACACCTCGCCGGGGACCACGACCACGCCGACGCCGCCGCGGGCCAGCGCTGCGCGCATGGCCATCTCCAGCACGTGGGGAGCCTGCTCGGGAATGCTGACCAGCTCGCAATAGACGCTGCATTCGTTGAACAGCTGCTCGGGATGAGTTTCCTGGAAGTAGCCGCTGCCGATCTCCTCGCGCGGGATCTGCGCCGCGATGGCCAGCACCGGGACCCGACTGCGGTTCGCGTCGAACAACCCATTGATCAGGTGCAGGTTGCCCGGGCCGCAACTGCCCACGCACACCGCCAGTTCCCCGGTCAGCGCCGCCTCGGCGGCCGCCGCGAATCCGGCGGCCTCCTCGTGCCGGACATGCTGCCAAGTCATCTCCCCATCGCGGCGCAGCGCATCCGTGAACCCGTTCAGCGAATCCCCCGGGATCCCGTACACCCGGCGCACACCTGACGCCTTCAGCGCTGCCACCATGAAGTCCGCGACTGTGGTTGCCATGACCGTGCTCCATCTTCGTAGGCCATTACCTGCAGCCAGTGTGCCGTCGACGGGACACTAGGACGCGACTGATGTCGTCGCTGCTGCTGGCCCCGGAGCTAGGACGCGCAGGAAACCCTACGAGCGCACCTCATAGGTAAAGCACTGCGTCATCGACGCGCGCACATGCACGGCGGCGACCTGCGGACGGTCGAGCAGATCACGAAGGGCCGGCTCGATGTCTGACCCGCTGGGCACGTACACGATGTCGTCGTAGTCGAGTGAGCCGTCCGGGTGGCAGCTGCGCAGGATGCGCGGGCCGGTGCGCAGCTCAGGTGGCAACTCCGGGGATGTGTACCCCGAGCAGGCGTCCGCGTGCACGTACACCGGACCCACCTCCGCCCAGGGCGAGCGCACGGCGAACGGCGAGAACGAGATGAGCGCGATGCGCTCGCCACCGCGCGCGTGCCGCAGGCAGCAGCGAAGCGGCTCCCAGCCGGCTGCGGCGTAGCTGATGAACGGGTTGCCGTGCTCGTCCTCGCCGTGCGCTCGGATGGCATCGAGACGGGACGGGTCAATCGCCATAACAGTCAGATCGCTCATGCCGTCCACGATGCGGGCCGGACGGCGGCGGTGCTGGCGGAAAACGGACAAGGCGTCGCCCGGCCATGACGTCAGCAACCTTCAGGTCGTCCTCGTGTCTGAGTATCTGGACGCGGCGCGGG
>JBKPQM010000051.1:0-8540 GCA_046734095.1 Actinomycetota bacterium
CAGTCGTAGTGTCAGTCATTGTAGTTACCACTCTCAGCCCGAGGACGTGTGACGGGTCCGCCGCTCGGCCGGTCAGCCCGCGGGCGGCCGGCCCGGACGCCGTTGGATTTGTTCGACCGCTTGGCCCTGTCGGCTCGGCGGGAGGCCCCAGCGAACTACGCGAGATTGGAAGCCACGTGACGCAGGTCGTCGAAATAGCCGCTCCCCCGGCCGCCCCGTTCCTCGCTGACGGCATGCCGAAGCGAATGCTCATCGGTGGCGAGTGGGTCGAGTCCGCCTCCGGACGGACCTTGGAGACGGTCAACCCCGCGACCGGATCAACGCTCGCTTCCGTCGCGTCGGGCGACAGTGCAGACGTAGACCGGGCCGCCCATGCGGCCCGCCGAGCGTTTGACGAGTCGGCCTGGCCGATGATGAATCCCCACGAGCGCACCAGGATCCTGCTGCGCATCGCCGACGTCATCGACGCGCATGCCGAAGAACTCGCCGTACTCGAATCCCTCGACACCGGAATGCCGATCGGGGTCACCCACTACATGCTGGGCAACGCCGCGCAGACGTTCCGTTACTACGCGGGCTGGCCGACGAAGCTGCTCGGCACCGTCAATCCGGTCGACCCTAGCGTCCACTGCTACAGCGTCCGCGAGCCGGTCGGCGTGTGCGCCGGCATCATCCCGTGGAACGGCCCGCTGGTCATGGCCACCTGGAAGATCGCACCCGCGCTCGCCTGCGGGAACACGGTCATCTTGAAGCCGGCCGAGCAGACTCCCCTGACCGCGCTGCGGTTCGGCGAGCTGTTGCAGGATCTCGACCTGCCACCGGGCGTCGTCAACGTGGTGACCGGCTTCGGCGAGGCGGCCGGCGCGGCGATCTCGGCCCACCCGGATATCGACAAGGTCTCCTTCACCGGCTCGACCCAGACAGGCAAGGCCGTCCTTTCCGCCTCTGTCGGCAACCTGAAGCGGGTGACACTGGAACTCGGCGGCAAGTCGCCCCACATCATCCTCGCCGACGCCGACATCGAGCTCGCGGCGCGCAACGCGGCCAGCGGCTTCTGCACCATGACCGGCCAGGTCTGCGTGGCCGGCACCAGAATCCTGGTGCACGAGGCGGTGCACGACGAATTCGTCGCGGCACTGGCCAAGGAGGTCGAGACCTACCGCGTCGGCGACCCGTTCGCCGCCGACACCCGGATCGGCCCGCTCATCTCGGCCGAGCAGTTCGCGCGAGTGAACTCCTACGTCGGCATCGGCAAAGACGAGGGAGCCCGTATCGCGGTCGGCGGCGACGGAATCGACAGCCCCGGCTACTTCGTCCAGCCGACAGTGTTCGAGGACGTGCGCAACGACATGCGGCTGGCCCGGGAAGAGATCTTCGGTCCGGTCGCGGCCGTCATCCCGTTCCGGGACACTGATGAGGCGGTGCGGATCGCCAACGACACCACCTATGGACTGGCGGCCGCCATCGCAACGCGAAACGTGTCGGACGCCCACCGGGTGGCCGGCCGCATCCGCGCCGGTGTCGTGTGGATCAACACCCACGGCGAGCTGGATCTGACCTTCCCATTCGGTGGCTTCAAGCAGTCCGGGATCGGGCGCGAGCTGGGCGAGCAATCGCTGGACAACTTCACCGAGCTGAAGTCGGTATTCATCCGCCTGTAAGGCGGCGTCCGGGTCCAGTCTCAGCCGTCGCTCGAACGTCCGAGCCCCGACCGAAAGGGATTGCAGTTGTCCACCGCGTGAAGCGGTCAGTCGGCAAACCAAGGAGGTTAGGACGTGACGAGCGTTGATGCCGAGGTCGCGCCGGTCGAGGAGCTGGCTCCGCACTTCGACCTCTACGATCCCGCACACGGCGAGCGGCTTTGGGAGGTGCTCTCCTACGCTCGCACCGCCTGCCCGGTGCTGCGGACCGACGCCGACGATGGCTACTACATCGTGACCCGCTACGAGGACGTCCGCACGGTCGCGGAGGATCCGCTCACCTTGAGCTCGGTCGAGCCCGGGCTGCGCGGTACGCCGATCAAGATGCCGCCGGTCACCGAGGACCCGCCGACGCACAGCGACTACCGGCGCCAGCTCAACCCGTACTTCTCGCGGACGGCACTTGCCCGCTTCGAACCCGCCATGCGCGAGCGGGCCGATGCCATGGTCGCCGAACTGGCTGCCCGCGGGCGCTTCGAGTTCATGCACGATTTCGCAATCCGGTTCACGGCCGGCAACCTGGCCCGGGTCGTCCTCGACGACGACAACGAGAGTCGCGTCAACCGAGCGACCGTGACCGTAGCGCGGATCTCCAGCGAGGGCACCGTCGAGGCCTTCACCGACACTGCGGCGATCGCCGAGGAGTTCCTGCGTGATCGCGCGGCGCGGCCCGGCCGGGACGGCGACGTGCTGTCGGCGATCGTGAACGGCACGGTGGCCGGGCGCCCGCTGACGATGGAGGAGCAGGTCGGCGTCGTGGTCGTGCTGTTCCTGGGCGGACTCGACACGACGAAGGCGACGTTGGGCAACATCGTCCGGCACATGATCGAGGATCCCGCCCTCGAGCGGCGGCTGCGCGATCCCCGCTGGATCCGCGAGGACCTCGACGAGTTCCTCCGGTACGAAACGCCCGTGACGTTCCAGGCCCGCACCGTGACTCGGGAGACCGTGCTCAACGGGTGTCCGCTCAAAGCGGGCGATCGAATTGCCCTGCACTTCGCCGCGGCCAACCGTGATCCGTCCCGATTCGGCGACCCGGACGCCCTGGACTTCGATCGGGAGCAGAATCCGCACGCGGCGTTCGGTCTAGGCGTGCACCGCTGCATCGGCCTGCACTTCGCCCGCATGCAGATCGAGATCGCCTTCGACGCGCTGCTGCGCCGGATCACCAACCTGCGGGTCGCCGGCGGCGAGCACATCGAGATGGCCAAGGGCGTGGTGCTCACTCCGGAACGGCTGCCAATCGAGTTCGACCTACGTGCCGGCTGAGCACGTACATACCCCGACGATTTTGACGTTAAGGAGTGGAAATGGCGGGACGGGTTGAGGGCAAGGTCGCGTTCGTCACGGGGCTGGCGCGCGGGCAGGGACGGGCGCACGCCGTAAAGCTGGCCGGCGAAGGCGCCGACATCGTCGGCATCGACATCTGCGCGCAGCTGGACACCGTCGACTACGCGATGAGTACGCCGGACGATCTCCAGGAGACGGTGAAGCTGGTTGAGGAGACGGGCCGGCGGATCATGGCCCAAGTCGGTGACGTGCGCGATGCCGAGTCGATCCGCTCGGCCTACGAGGACGGCGCGGCCGCGTTCGGCCACATTGACCTCGTCATCGCAAACGCGGGAATCATGCCGGTGTGGGGTCGCAAGGCCGACACGATGCAAGCGTGGCACGACTGCCTGGACGTGATGCTGACCGGCGTGCTCAACACGGTCGAGGTGGCCTGGCCGAGGATGCTGAAGCAGGGCACGGGCGGTTCGATCGTGATTACCAGTTCGATGGCGAGCGTGATGCCGATGATGCGCACGCTCGGCGGCCGCACGCTCGGCTTGCTCGGCTACAGCGCGGCCAAAGCGGCGTTGGTCAATCTCGCCCAGAACTATGCGAGCATCCTGGCCGCCCACAACATCCGGGTAAACACCGTCCATCCCACCGGCGTCAACACCCCGATGGTCGACAACGACATGGTCCGCGACCGGTTCGAGAACGCCGACCGCGAGGACGTCCTGGCGCTGGTGAATGCCATCCCCACCGACTTCATCGAGGCCGAGGACGTCGCAAACACCGTGCTGTTCCTCTGCTCGGACGAGTCCCGGTACTTCACCGGCAGCGCGTTGCGCGTCGACGCGGGCTCGAGCCTGAGGTAACTCCCGCGACGCGTTGCGTGGTGGGCCTGTCGGCCGAGCGGGACTAGCTCTACCGCCACCCCCATCTTGATCGGGTCAGCCGGCGAGGAACAGTGCCAGCTGAGCTGGCGGAATGCGCATGGGCCAACGCAAATCTCCGGCGCGGGCTCTAGGAGGGGAACAGTCGCAGCTCGGGGTGCTCTCGGAACTCGAATCGGTTGGTCAGGTCACCGACGAGCGACACCGGAGCGATCTGGTCGAGCTGGTCCAGGCTCCATTCTTGATCGCCGGAGATCGTGCGCACCGGCTCGGGCTCGCTCAGCAGCGAGATCGTGTTCCCCCACACCTCGAACGTGCGACCGTTCACGTTCGCGGCCGCGTCCGAGCAAAGCCAGACGACGAGCGGTGCGATCTTGCGCGGTGGGGAGAGGGTGGGGTCGGACATCATCCGCTCCAACACCTCGATGGTCCGCGGCTGCATCCCGTACTTGATCAGCTTGGTCCATTTCGAGCTGACGACGCCGTAGTCGGCCGCCGACTGCGCATACGCTTGCGGCCGGATCGCGTTGCAGCGGATGCCGAAGCGCCCCAACTCACTGGCCGCGCTACGGGTCAGCCCGACCACGCCTTCCTTGGCCGTCCCGTACGAGGTGTGGGAGGGATGTCCGTAGCCCGACGCCGAGCTCGTGTTGACGATCGCGCCGTGTCCTTGCTTGGCCATTGGTACTGCCGCATAACGGATCATCGCGAAGTAGCCCTTGAGGTTGACGTCGAGCGTGGCGTCCCATTGGCTTTCCGTCTCCTCCCAAAGGTCGCCGTAGTGGCCGGTCATCGCGTTGTTGATCAAGATGTCCAGCCGACCGAAGGTCTCAAGCGCCTGGTTGACGATCTCCCCCGCGCCGGGCCAGGTGGCGGACGCGCTGCTCGCGACCGCTTCACCGCCGGCGTCCTTGATCTCTTGCACCACCGAGTCGGCGTTCGCGCCCTGCCGCAGACCGATGTCGTTTACCACGACGCGCGCGCCGTGCGCCGCCAGCAGCCGGGCGTGCTCCCGCCCGATGCCGCCACCGGCGCCGGTGACCACCGCTACCTTTCCCTCGAAGCGCGCACTTCCTGAAGCCGCCATCCGTCCCTCGCCTTCGTTTGCGTGCGTCGATCAGTTGGCGCACGGCTCTAACCGGGGCCGCCGCGAGCGCGCGACCGGCGCGTCGGCCTATGTGTATCCCGGTATCTTTTGTATGCAATAAGGTATGCTAACGTTCGGAACAGCGTCAAGCCTGTCGCCGTGCCGCCCGGCGTTTGCCCGACCGCGGTCGCTCGCCCCGCCCGCGGGGGCTGGTCCGGTCTGCCGAGCCTGCGCTCGTCTTCATCGCGGAATCACGTTGGACTCGCTCGGCCACGCAGGTACCGGGGTGGCTCACTCGACAGACGGCGAGTAGCATCAAACTTGTTTGCGCACGCACTATGAGTGGCGGCTACACCTGGGAGACGCCATGTCTGACGCAGTACACGACCCCGAACTCGGAGGGTCGTTTGCGCTCGGCCAGTGGCGGGTGCATCGCATCGGCTACGGCGCAATGCAGTTGGCTGGCGACGGCGTCTTCGGCCCACCACGAGATCGGGACGAGGCGCTGCGTGTGTTGCGAGCGGCAATCGATGCCGGGGTCAATCACATCGATACCGCGCAGTATTACGGCCCGCGTGTCGTGAACGAGCTCATCCGCGAGGCGCTGTACCCGTATCCGGGCGGGGTAGCGATCGTGAGCAAGGTGGCGGCCCGCCGGGACGAGACCGGCGCTGTCCTTCCGTTCGACCAGCCACGTGAGCTGCGCCTGGGGATCGAAGAGAACCTCGCCACGCTCGGCGTGGATCGGTTGGCCGCAGTGAACCTGCGCCTCATGGACCAGTCCGCACCCGATAAGCGATTCGACGCTCAACTCGCGCCGCTGATCCAAGCCCGCGAGGAAGGCTTGATCGACGGTATCGGCCTGAGCAATATCTCCACGCACCATCTGCTAAGAGCCGTCGACCAAACCGAGATCGTTTGTGTCCAGAACCTGTTCAACTTGGCCGATCAACGGTCGCTCGGCGTGCTCGAAGCGTGCGCCGACCGAAACATCGCGTTCGTGCCCTACTGCCCGCTGGGCTGGCCGCGCGGCGCCCGGAACCCGGTGCTCACCAGCCCGCTCCTCGCCACCCTGGCCGCCCGGCTGCGAGCGACACCGGCCCAGATTGCCCTCGCCTGGCTGCTCGATCTCGCTCCGAACGTTCTCCTGATACCGGGAACCCGAACGCGCAAGCACTTGGACGAGAACCTCGAAGTCGCCGGCGTCCACATAGACGACGCAGCCCACGAAGAGTTGCGACATTTCCCGGCCGTTCGGTGAGGCGAATCGAAATGCATGTCAACGGATGAGCCCGTCTGACCTGGGCCGTACCGGTCCTACGTTTCGGTAGGCTCAATCCTCGGGCGAGCGCAGACGCGGTCCTCGCACACATAGGCGTGCATTTCAAGCCCGGGCGGTTGCGGAGGTCGTCATGCGTGCGGTGACGGTGTCGCCGGGTATGGCCGGGTCGGTGCGGGTGGAGGACGTCCCCGAGCCCGATCCCCGCTTAGGGACGGTTGTCGTTGAGACGCTGGCGGTCGGCGTCTGTGGCACGGACGTGGAGATCGTCGAAGGCGACTACGGCCTTGCCCCGCCCGGCCGCGAGCGGATGATCCTCGGTCACGAGTCGTTGGGCCGCGTGATCGATCCCGGTCCGAGCGGGTTCGCGGTCGGCGATCACGTGGTGGGCATCGTGCGCCGGCCGGACGCGGTGCCGTGCCCGAACTGCGCGGTGGGCGAGTGGGACATGTGCTCCAACGGTCTCTACACCGAGCGCGGTATCAAGCAGGTCGACGGGTTCATGGCCGAGCGGTGGCGGATCGAGCCCGACTACGCCGTCAGGGTGGACAAGAGTCTCGGCATTCTCGGGGTCCTGCTCGAACCGGTGACCGTCGTGGCCAAGGCGTGGGAGCACATCGCCGGCATCGGGCGACGCGCCTTCTGGGATCCACACACGGTGCTCGTTACCGGCGCCGGGCCGATCGGGCTTCTCGCGGCCCTCATCGGGGTGCAGCACGGCGGGAACGTGCACGTTCTCGATCGGGCGACCAGTGGACCTAAACCGACCTTGGTCAAAGAATTGGGCGCGACCTATCACACCGGGCCACTTGCCGAGCTGGGCTTGCGTCCCGACATCGTGGTCGAGTGCACCGGCGTATTCGGCCTGATTCAGGAAGCGATCCAGATCACCGCACCAGGGGGCATCGTATGTCTCACCGGTGTCGGTGCGGCCGAGGCTCCCGGCGTCCCGTCGACGGCGTGGCTCGCCACCGACGCGGTCTTGAACAATCTTGCGATATTCGGTTCGGTGAACGCGAACCGCCGCCATTACTACCGGGCCACTCGCGCGCTCGCGGCGGCCGATCCGGGCTGGCTCAGCCAGCTGATCACCCGCCGGGTCGCACCGGACGACGTGATGAATGCGTTGCGTCGATCCCCGCAGGACATCAAGGTCGTCCTGGACTTCGCCCCGGCGTGATCGCGGCGGGCAACGATGCGACTGCTGGTTCTTGGCGGCGGCCCGGCCGGCATCGCGGCCGCTTTGCCAGCTCGCCTCGTCTGTGACGATGGGCTAGCACTCGACGGTCGCGTCCCCTTTGCCGGAAGTACGACGTAATTCGCCGACGCGCCCATTCAGCAGATACTCGAATTGCGGTGGTCTTGTCGGGACGATGTGCCCTGACCGCGACCGGGCGGTGCCCGCATACCTCAGGAGGCAACGTGATCAGGGCAGCGTTGTGGGGAATCTTCGCCTTCTTCGTGTTCACCTTCCCAGCGACCTGGCTGCTGATGCTGTTTCTCGGCAACATCGGTTCGCACCAGTCGTACTGGGGCTCGTTTCCCTTGGGGATACTCGCATCTGTGTTGCTGGCGGGTGCTTCGACGCCCGCGGTCACAGTGGTCAAACGCTAGAGCAGCCGGATGCGATCGGCACCCAGTTCTGGGTGCCGATCCTGCTCGCCACCTAGATGACTCCGAGTCCCCGTAGGCCCTCGAGCAGGAACCAGGTGCCGAACACGAGGCTGAACGTGATGACGATCAGTCCTTTGTGATGCTCCATCCAGCGCTCGGCGGTCTTGAGCAGGAGCGATGATCGATCCGGTGAGACGATCTTCACGCCGATGAGCGTCAGCGGGATCGCTGCCGCGAGCACCACGTAGACCAGGAAGGTGAGCACACCAACCTGCACACTGATCTCGGCGTCGCGTAACGCACCCACCACACCGAGGCTGAAGACCCAGAACTTGGCACTGATGAGCACGAGGCCGATCCCGAGCAGGAAGGCGCGCGGCGCAGAGATCGACTGCGCCTTGTCCAGCCACTTCGGCGGCGGCGCGTCCGGATCTTCGTCCGCCAGCGCCTGCTGCACGGCGGTGGCGTACAACAAGACCGCGAGCACGATGAGGATGGCCCCCTCGACCGGGCCGGACCCGTTCCCGCCGGCGCGGCCCTGGTCGATCGCGTCGCCCGGCAAAATCACCGCCAGCAGCAGCCCCTGAAGCAATCGCAGGGTGCACAAGCCGGCTACGAAGGCCGAAGTGACCAGCACGGCGCCCCGCGGGCGTTGCAGCAGCAACAGCGTGATCAATGTCTGGACGGGCGTGACC
>JBKPQM010000052.1:0-29490 GCA_046734095.1 Actinomycetota bacterium
CTGCGGCGGTGGCGAAGTCGGCCGTGGCGCCGAAGACTCCGATCCGGCCGGCGGCTCGGGCGGTACAGACGTCATCAGGGTCTCCTCGGTAGCGATGCTCGGGGGCCATCGCGGACAAGCTACCGATACCGACCACTCGGAAATCAACCCACCGTAGTTCATGTACGGAAAGTCTGGAGAGCCTGGTTCCGCTCGGCCGGCCCAGCACCCGCTCCCCCGCTGAGACGACGACAGGATGTCCGGGCAGATGGGTTTCTACGCGGGGAGGTGACGACGCAACCCGTCAGGGCGCCCAGCGGACGGCGGCTAGCGCGCCAGCAACTCCCGCATGATCCGGGCCGTCTCACTCGGCGTCTTGCCCACCTTGACGCCGGCCGCCTCGAGGGCTTCCTTCTTCGCCTGCGCGGTACCCGACGAGCCGGAGACGATCGCGCCGGCGTGGCCCATCGTCTTGCCCTCGGGCGCGGTGAATCCGGCCACGTAGCCCACGACCGGCTTCGTGACGTGCTCCTTGACGAACGCCGCCGCTCGCTCCTCGGCATCGCCGCCGATCTCGCCGATCATGACGACTGCGGCGGTCTCGGGGTCGGCCTGGAAGGCCTCGAGCGCGTCGATATGCGTCGTGCCGATGATCGGGTCGCCGCCGATACCCACTGCCGTCGAGAAGCCGATGTCCCGTAGTTCGTACATCATCTGATAGGTCAGCGTGCCGGACTTGGAGACCAGCCCGATAGGCCCGGGCTTGGTGATGTCGGCCGGGATTATGCCGGCGTTCGACTTGCCTGGACTGATCAGCCCAGGGCAATTCGGCCCGATGATTCGGGTGTTCTTGCCTCGGGCGTACGCCCAGAACGTCGCGGTGTCGTGCACCGGGATGCCCTCGGTGATGATCACGCAGAGCGGGATCTCGGCGTCGATCGCTTCGATCACGGCGTCCTTGGTGAATCTCGGCGGCACGAACACCACGGTGACATCGGCGCCCGTCTCGTCGATCGCCTCGCGCACCGTGCCGAACACCGGTACCGACTTGCCGTCGAAGTCGGCCTTTTCGCCCGCCTTACGGGGGTTGACGCCGCCCACGATGTTCGTGCCGGCGGCGAGCATTCGGGTGGTGTGCTTGGTGCCCTCCGACCCGGTCATGCCCTGGACGACGACCTTCGAGTTCTCGTTCAGAAAAATGCTCACCGGCTCACTCCGCAAGCGTCGTTCGCTGTCGTCATCAGGCAGCCGCTCCCGCCAGGTCCGCGGCGCGATCGGCCGCGTCGTCCATGGTGTCGACCTGCTGCACTCCGGGCAGGGCCGCGGCGGTCAGGATCGCGCGTCCCAGCTCGGCGTTGTTGCCGTCGAGGCGGACGACCAGCGGCTTGCTGATCTCATCGCCGCGCGCCTTCAGGAGCTCGAACGCGCTGACGATGCCGCGGGCCACCTCGTCGCAGGCGGTGATGCCGCCGAAGACGTTCACGAACACCGATCGGACGGCCGGGTCGGACAAGATGATCTCGAGACCGTTGGCCATCACTTCGGCCGAGGCGCCGCCGCCGATGTCGAGGAAGTTGGCCGGCCGCACTCCGCCGTAGGCTTCGCCGGCGTAGGCCACGACGTCCAGAGTCGACATGACCAGACCCGCCCCGTTACCGATGATGCCCACCGACCCGTCGAGCTTGACGTAGTTGAGGTGCTTCTCCTTGGCCCGGCTCTCGAGTGGATCGGTCGATTCGAGATCGACGTAGGACGCGTTGTCGGGCTGGCGGAAGGTGGCGTTGTCATCGAGGGTGACCTTGCCGTCCAGCGCCTTCACCGAGCCGTCGGCCAGGCGCGCCAGCGGGTTCACCTCGACCAGTGTCGCGTCGGCGCCGACGAACGCCTGCCACAGCTTCACCAGAATGTCGGACACCTGTCCGGCGACCTCGGCCGGGAACTTCGCCGCGGCCACGATTTCCTGCGCCTTGGCCTCGTCCACGCCGGCGAGCGGATCGATCGGGATCATGGCGAGCGCCTCGGGCCGCTCGACCGCGAGCTGCTCGATCTCCATCCCACCCTCGTATGAGGCCATGGCAAGGAAGGTCCGGTTGGCCCGGTCCAGCAGGAAGGAGACGTAGTACTCCGCCTCGATCTGCGCGCCGGGGTCGACCAATACGCGATGCACGGCATGACCCTTGATGTCCATGCCCAGGATCTGCTCGGCCTGCTTGCGAGCCTCGTCGGGCGTCCGGGCGACCTTGACCCCGCCGGCCTTGCCACGTCCGCCCGTCTTCACCTGCGCCTTGACGACCGTGACACCTCCGATGCGCGCGGCGATGGACTGCGCCTCGTCGGGTGTCGTGGCCACTTCGCCGAGTCCGGTCGGCACGCCGTACCTCTGGAACAGCTGCTTGGCTTGGTACTCGAACAGATCCACGTAGGCACCCTAGTGGTCGGCCGGCGCGTGGGCGCCGACGTGTGAGCGCACCCACTCGACGATCTCTTCCATGGACGCGCCGGGCGTGAAGATCTTGGCGACGCCGATCCGTTCGAGCTCCGGGATGTCCGCATCCGGGATGATGCCGCCGCCGAACACCACCACATCGGTGACGTCGCGCTCGGCGAGCAGCTCCATCGTCCGCGCGAACAACGTCATGTGCGCGCCCGAGAGCACCGACAGCCCAACGGCGTCCGCGTCCTCCTGGATCACCGTCTGCACGATCTGCTCGGGCGTCTGGTGCAGCCCGGTGTAGATGACCTCCATGCCCGCGTCGCGCAGCGCACGAGCGATGACCTTCGCCCCCCGGTCGTGCCCGTCCAGGCCCGGCTTAGCGATGACCACTCGAATCCGCTCCGCCATTGGACGGCCTCCTCAGTGCCTCTGCCCTGCCAGGTACCCTAAGCCCGAACTACGCGGAGGGCCCGGGGACGACCACGAATTGTGGCGCACCCCGATCCAGGCCGTGACACGTCGTCCCAACCGCTGGATCTGGCACGTAGGTCCGGTAAAGCCAAGCTAGCGCACCGCCGCCGCGAGGAGACCATGGCGACCACCGAGCTCACCCGGTCGCCCACCTCTAGCCACGCCTCCCGCGCGTCCGGCCTCGCCCGGCTGACGCTGCCGGTCGAGCTCAATGGGGCCCGGTCGGTCGTGCTGCTATGGGTGATCTCGCGAGCGGGCATGATGGTCGTGCTGGGGTTGCTCGGCGGACCCGTCACCGGCGACGTTCTCTACTACGCCCGAAGCATGCACACGATGTTCTACGGCGGGACGCTCCGGCAGACGCTGCAGGAATACCCGGTGCCGGTACTCGGCATCATGCTGCCGCAGTACGTCGTCGGCGCCCTGAACTCGCAGGCGTTCGCCTTCCTGTTCGTCGCCTCCATGCTCGCGGTCGACGCGGCGTTCACCGCATTCCTGTGGCGGGTGACCGGCCGGCGCCGCTCGGCCGCGGTCAGGTTCTGGCTGCTGTTCGCGCCCGCCATGGGGCCGATCGCATACTTCCGGTTCGACCTGGTGCCGGCGGTGCTGACGGGCACGGGCCTGCTGGCCCTGGTCCGACGTCCGCGCTGGACGGGCGCGCTGACCGCGGTCGGCGTGGCGCTCAAGCTGTGGCCGATCGTCATGTTGCCGGTGTTCCTGCTGCGGCGGGCCGGACGGGCGGCGGTGCTGCGGGCGTTCCTGGTGACCGGCGCGGGGCTGGCCGCCGTAAGCCTGATCATCGCCGGCTACGGCCGGTTCGTGTCGCCGGTGACCTGGCAGGGCGCCCGGGGGCTGCAGATCGAGTCGGTACCGGCGACCCCGCTGATGTTCGTTCGGGCGCTCGGTGCGCAGAGCATCTGGAACGTCCGCCTCAGCCGGTACAAGGCCACCGAGATATTCGGCGCGGGAGTGCACGCGGTGCTGCTCGCGTCGACGGCGGCCACGGTTGTCGGACTGGTCGTGTTGGCCGTGCTGTGGCTGCGCTGCCGGCGGTCGCCCGACCTGCTCACCCTGGGCTGGATGATCTTGGCGGCGGCCGCCGTCCTCACCGTGACGAACAAGACGCTCAGCCCGCAGTACATCCTGTGGCTGGGCGGACCGGTTGCCGCGCTGTTCGTGATCGCGCCGCGCGATCCAGTCGTCCTGCGCGCCGCCCGGGTGCTGCTGGTCCTCTCGGTGTGCACGCAGGTCATCTACCCGATCTGGTACGACAAGCTCGTCAACGCCGGCTGGCAGACGGTGCCGATGACGCTCCTCCTCGTTGCCCGCAATGCACTGCTCGTGTGGCTCGCCTGGCTGGCCTGCGCCGAGGTGTGGAGGCGGACTTCGCGGGCGGACGCAACGACGCCCGACGAGCCGAGCGATGCGATGAGCGCCGGCACTGAGCCGGTCAGAGGCGCAACAGCATGACGGCGACGTTGGCCGAGCGGGCGACCCTCTCCGTACGCCAGCGTGTGGAGGGGGTACGTGAGGCGCCAGGCGTCGCGATTCTCACGGTGTGCTGTCTGGCCGCCTACCTCGCTCACGCCTTGTATGCGCAGTACAACTACCGCACCACCGCTTATGACCTGGGCATCTTCGACCAGGCCGTTCGCGCCTACGCGCACTTCCAGGCGCCGATGGTTCCGCTGAAAGGCCCCGGCTTCAATGTCTTCGGCGACCACTTTCACCCGATCATTGCGATCATCGCGCCGGTGTATTGGATTTGGGACACCCCGACCGTCCTGCTGATCGTCCAGGCCCTACTGGTGGCGGCGTCGGTGCCGGTCGTGTACCGATTCACGCGGCGTCGCACCGGACCGAGGATGTCGCTGGTGATCGCCGGGGCGTACGGCTTCGGCTGGCCGGTGCAGGCGCTGATCGATTTCGACTTCCACGAAGTCGCGTTCGCGACGCCGCTACTCGCCCTGGCCGTCGACGCCCTCGACCGTCGCGACGACCGCAAGTTGCTGCTCTGGTCGGTGCTGCTGCTCCTCGTCCGCGAGGACATGGGCATCGTCGTCGTGCTGCTCGCCCTGCTGCGGCTGATGCAGCGCCGCCGCCCGCAGTCGCGGGCGCTCGCCCTGGCGGCCGGCGGCGGCATCGCGTATCTGATCACGACGATGGTAATTATCCCGCACTTCGCCCGCGGGCACGGGTTCGCCTACGGCGGGCAGTTCGACGCGCTGGGCACGAACCTGCCCGACGCGGTGTGGAACGTCATCGCCCACCCATGGCATGCGGCAAGGATCTTCTTCACGCCCGGCGTCAAAGCGCAGACGATCGCCTATCTCGCTCTGCCGTTCGCATTCCTCTTCCTGCGCTCGCCGTACGCGATCCTGGCTCTACCCCTGCTCGCCGAGCGGTTCTTCAACTCCCGATCGAACCTGTGGCAACCGCACTTCCACTACAACGTCCTGCCCTGGCTGGTGCTCACGTTGGCGATGGTCGACGGCGCGGCCAAGCTGGGGCTGTTCCGGCCGTCGATCGGCGCCCGGCGGGCCCGGGTCGCACTCGCCGCGTGGCTTGTCGCCGTGCCGGTGCTGCTGCCGTTCGTCCACTTCGGCTCACCCCCTTACGCCTGGACGAAGATGCGCAACACCCGAGGCATCGCGAACCAGGACGCCCTGCACGCGGCGCGAGGCGTGGTCGCCCGCCTACCGCACAATGTCTGCATCGAGGCCGACAACAAGCTCGTGCCGCACCTGACGAACCGTGATTACGTGACACTGCCCGACACGCAGGACTGGACCGCCGACTTCATCGCCCTCGACCTGGCCGCTCCCGACATCGGCGGCAACCCGCCCGCGCCGAAGCCGGCGACTGTTTTGGCCCAGGCGGAAAAGCACGGCTACACCGTGATCTTCCGCCAGGCGAAATTCGTGCTGTTGCAGTCGCGGCACTACACGGGACCGTCGAGCGAATGTCATCCGCTCAGTAAGGGCAAGGCCGGCTGACGGCACCCGATGTCGAAGTCGGCGGCTCGGCACCGACGTCTCAGCCGAAATCCCGCCGGATGAGGAGGCAGCATGAGCAAGGTCACCTGCGACATGGCGATGTCGATCGACGGTTTCACCGCCGGCCCGAACCAGGCCGCCGACAAGCCGTTCGGTGACGGCAACGTCGAAGCCCTAACCCGGTGGATGTTCGAGCAGCCCGAGGAGAACGCCGCGGAGATCGAGGCGATCACCCGCGCGCGGGCCTTCGTCATGGGGCGCAACATGTTCGGGCCGATCCGCGGCGAGTGGGACGAGGACTGGCGAGGCTGGTGGGGCGATGAGCCGCCCTACCACGGGCCGGTCTTCGTCCTCACACACCACCCGCGGGAGCCGCTGACGATGCAGGGCGGTACGACGTTCACGTTCGTCACCGACGGGATCGACGCGGCGCTCGCCCGGGCGCGCGAGGCGGCGGGCGACGGCGACGTGGCAATCGCCGGCGGAGCGCAGACCGTGAATCAATACCTGGCGGCGGGATTCATCGACGAGCTGCGGCTGCACGTCGCCCCGGTCGCGCTCGGCCGAGGCGAGCGCCTCTTCGCGGGCGTGGGCGAGCTGACGCTCGAGCCGCTCGACGTCCGCGGCAACGACCTAGTCACGCACCTGCGCTATAACGTCCTTGGCTACGGCGTCACCGGTTAACGTCCGGAATCGCGCCTAGAGCTTTTCCAACGCGGCGTAGCGCAGCACCAGCCACTTCACCCCGGCACTGCCGAAATCGATCTGAGCCTGCGACTGCTCGCCGGTGCCGCGGGTGTCGACCACGGTGCCGAGACCCCAGGCGTCGTGCGTGACCCGGTCACCTTTCTCCAGGGCGAGAATGGCCTGGTTGCCGATGCCGCCACGCAGCCCGCCGCTGCGCAGCCGCGACGCGACGAGCTGCTCTTGGGCAGATGGGCGCCGGGCCCGGTAGCCGTGGTCGCTGTACCGGCTCGGTGCGTCGTCGTAGTCGACGAAGGGTTTCCGATCGACCGCGCCGCTCCACTCGACGAGTTCGCCGGGCACCTCGTCGAGAAACCGGGATGGCGGATTCCACTGAGGACGGCCCCACGCGCTGCGGGCCAGCGCCCGCGAGAGGTACAGCCGCTCACGGGCGCGGGTGATGCCGACGTAGGCCAAGCGTCGCTCCTCCGCGAGTTCGGCCGGGTCCTGCGTGCGTACGTGCGGGAAGACGCCTTCTTCCAACCCGGTCAGGAATACGACCGGAAACTCCAGGCCTTTCGCGGTGTGCAGCGTCATCAAGGTGACGACGCCGCCGGTGGCGTCCGGGACGGTGTCGGCGTCGGCGACGAGCGACACCTGCTCGAGGAAGGCGTCGAGGTCGACCTCAGCGGCGGATTCCTCGAACTCGCGCGCCACGCTGACCAATTCGCGCAGGTTATCGATGCGGCCCTGGTCTTGGGGGTCCTTACTCGCCTCGAGTTCACGCAGGTAACCGGTCTTGTCGAGGACAGCCTCGAGGATCTCACTCGGCGTGCCGTCTATCGCCACCGCGCGCAGATCGGTGAGCAGAGCAAGAAAATCGCGGATCGCGTTCCACGAGCGGGGATTCATGCCGGGCGCGGCGTCGGCGCGTTCCAGCGCGGCCGCGAACGTAATGCCTTCGTGTTGCGCAAGCGCGTCGACGCAGGCTTGGGCCCGGTCGCCGATGCCCCGACGCGGCGTGTTGAGGATGCGCCTCAAGCTCACCACGTCGTCGGGGTTGGCCACCACTCGCAAGTACGCCAGCGCGTCGCGTACCTCACGCCGCTCGTAGAACCGCACCCCGCCGACCACGCGATACGGCAGCCCGACCCGGATGAACACTTCCTCGAACACCCGGGACTGGGCGTTGGTGCGGTAGAACACCGCCACGTCGGACGGCCGGTACTTTCCGATCTGCTGGGCCACCCAGGCCGCCTCGTCGTGCTCGTTCTCGGCGACGTAGCCCTCGATCGGCGCACCGGCCCCGGCGTCCGACCAGAGATTCTTCGGCTTGCGGTCGGCGTTGCGAGCAATCACAGCGTTGGCGGCATTGAGGATGGTTTGCGTCGAGCGGTAGTTCTGCTCGAGCAGGATCGTCGTCGCGTCGGGGTAGTCGCGCTCGAATTCGAGGATGTTGCGAATCGTGGCCCCGCGGAACGCGTAGATCGACTGGTCGGCGTCGCCCACCACCGCGAGCTCGGCCTGTTGGGCCAACTCGCGGACCAAGACGTACTGCGCATGGTTGGTGTCCTGGTACTCGTCGACTAGCACGTGCCGGAACCGGGTGCGGTACTTCTCGGCGACGTCAGCATGGTCTTGCAGCAGCCGCACCGTCGACATGATCAGGTCGTCGAAGTCGAGCGCGTGCGCCTCCTGCAGTCGCGCCTGGTAGCGCGCGTAGGCCTCGGCGAGGACTTTTTCGTGCGCGTTGCTGGCCTTGTCGGCCCACGCCGCCGGCGTGACGAGTTCGTTCTTGAGGTTGCTGACCTGGGCGGCGAGCGATTTCGGCGGGTAGCGCTTGATATCGAGGTCGAGCTCGCGCGCGACGAGAGTCATGAGCCGGGTGGAGTCCTCGGCGTCGTAGATCGAGAACGACGACCTGAGCCCGAGCGCACCGCCGTCAGCCCGCAGGATGCGCACGCACATCGAGTGGAAGGTGCTGACCCACATCGACCGGGCCCGCGGGCCGACGAGCGCGGCGACCCGGTCCTTCATCTCGCCGGCGGCCTTGTTGGTGAACGTGATGGCGAGGATTTCGCTCGGCCGTACCTCCCGCTCGGCGAGCAGATACGCGACGCGATGGGTGAGCACCCGGGTCTTGCCCGAACCGGCGCCGGCCACGATCAGCAGCGGGCCGCCCTGATGCACAACCGCCTTGCGCTGCTGGGGATTCAGCTCCTCCAGCAGCGTCGCCGGATCGACGGCCAGCGGCATACCTCGCCGCCGAGGGCGCGCGCCGTCGGGCCGCGCGGACAGGGTGTCGGCGTCGCTGGTCATGTCGTCTGTCAGCCTACGGCGGCGCACTGACGGAGCCGACCTGCCTCCGGTTGGCCGCGCGGGCTTCCCTCATAGTGAGATCGGCGTCCCATCACAGTTGCCGCCGCCGGGCTCGGCGTGGCACGATCAAACTCGTGCTCAGTCGCCACGAGTTTTTTTACGGGTACCAGACGGTGCCCGTCGTTTCCGGCTGATCACGCAGACCGCAGACGCCCCGGGCCCGCCGCCCGGGGCGTTTCACGTCACGGCGACGGGCGCGGAAACCATCGAAGGGACCACCAATGACCATGGCCACCGCCGCTGACGAATCGCTGGAGGACGACGCCGACGCCATCCCGGCACTCCGCCGCCAGATCGACGCACTCGACGAGGCGATCGTTCGGCTGGTTGCGGAGCGCGCGCGGGTGTCAGGCCGCGTCCAGGCCGCGCGCATCAACTCCGGGGGCACCCGCGTCGAACTGGGCCGCGAGCGGGTCGTGCTCGACGGATACCGCCAGGCGCTCGGGCCGGACGGAGGCCTGATCGGCGACGCCGTGCTACGGGTATGCCGCGGGGCGCGCTGACCGCCAGAATGATCGGGTGCTAGCAGCCGACGACGTCGATCGCGTTCTGGTCGTCGTCGCGCATCCGGACGACGTCGACTTCGCCGCCGCCGGGACGATCGCCGGCTGGACGGCGTCCGGGATCGAGGTTGCCTACTGCGTTGCCACGTACGGTGATGCCGGCGGTTTTGACGAGACGCCCCGCGAGCAGATGCCCGTGCTGCGTGAGGCCGAACAGCGCGCCGCCGCCAAGATCGTCGGGGTCGACGACGTGACGTTCCTCGGCTATCCGGACGGAGCGGTCACCGTCACCCTCGACCTGCGGCGCGACATCGCCCGTCAGATCCGCCGCGTCCGCCCGCCCCGCGTGGTTCTGCCGTCGCCGGAGCGCAACTGGAACGCCGTTCCGGCGAGCCACCCGGACCATCTCGCCGTCGGTGAAGCGGCGATGTGCGCTGTCTACCCGGATGCCCGCAATGCGTTCGCGTTCCCCACGCTGCTCGCCAATGAGGGGCTCGAGGCCTGGGCGGTGCCCGAGGCCTGGGTCCTAGCCAGCCCGCAGCCCGATCGCTACGTCGACGTCACCGACACCTTCGATCTCAAGATCGCCGCGCTGCGGACCCACGTGACCCAGACCGCGCACGTGCACGACCTGGCCGACCGCCTGCGCCGCTTTCTGGCGGCGAACGCCATGGCCGGCGGCCTGCCCGAGGGCCGCCTCGCCGAAGCATTCCGCGTGGTGAGCATCCCGACCTGACCCCTCTGATCGACTTTGCCCTCGGACGGCACGCTGGCAGGGCCGCCGAGCGTGCCGTCCAGGGGCAAAGTCGCACAGGGCCGGGCCGGCCAGCTGCCACGTCGACCACTTCGCCCCCTGACGACACGCCGGCGGGGCCTCCGAGCGCGCCGCCCAGGGGCAAGGTCGGTTGGCGGAGAGCTGCGTTAGAGCATGCGGCGGTCGGCGGCCCAGCGGGTGAGTTGATGCCGGCTGGACAGCTGCAGCTTGCGCAACACGTTCGAGGCGTGGGTCTCGACGGTCTTGATCGAGATGTACAGCTCGGAGGCGATCTCCTTGTACGCGTAGCCCCGAGCGAGCAGTCGCAGCACCTCGCGCTCACGCGGGGTGAGCTGGTCGAGGTCGGGGTCGACGGAGGGCGGCACCGGCGCGTCGCGGAACGCGTCCAGCACGAACCCCGCCAGTCGCGGACTGAACACCACATCGCCGTCGGCGACCCGCCGCACTGCCGCGGTCAGCTCACCGGCGGAAATCGTCTTGGTCACGTAGCCGCGGGCGCCGGCCCGGATCACAGCGATCACGTCTTCGGCAGCGTCCGACACGGACAGGGCGAGGAATCTGGTATCGGGCACGTCCGCGGCCACGCCGGCCAGCACGGCCAGGCCACCGCCCTCGGGCATGTGCACATCGAGCAGCACGACGTCCGGACGGGTCGAGCGGATGCCGGCGATCGCCTCGGCGACGCTGCCGGCCTCTCCGACGAGAGAAACGGACTCGCCGAGCTCGGCCCGGACGCCCGCGCGGAACATCGCGTGATCGTCGACGAGAAATACGCTGGTGGTCATGATCGCGGCATCCTGATCTCTACCTCGGTTCCGCTCCCTGGACTGGAGCGCACGTTCACCTGCCCGCCGTGTCGTTCGATTCGGGCGATGATCGAACCACGCAGCCCCTGCCGATCCTCGCCCACTGCGGCGACGTCGAAGCCCACTCCGCGGTCCCTGACAAAGCACAGGCAGGCTGCATTTTCGACCTCCGCGTAGAGTGACACGGTCTCGACCTCGGCGTGCTTCGCGGCGTTCACCAAGGCTTCTCGAGTGGCGCCGACGAGCGCGCCGAGCCGATCGTCGAGCGGCGCGTCGCCGACAACGACCGCGTCGACCTTGATCGCGTAGGCGTCCTCGACCTCGGCCGCCGCCGACTTCAGCGCCTCGCTCAGCTGCCCGGACGCGGCTCGCTCACCGTACAGCAGAGTACGGAGCTCTCGTTCCTGGCCGCGGGCCAGCCGTGACACCTCGCGCGGCGACGCGGCATTGCGCTGGATCAACGCGAGTGTCTGCAGGACCGAGTCATGCAGGTGGGCGGCCAGTTCGGCGCGTTCTTGCGAGCGGATGCGCTCGCGGCGCTCCTCGCTCAGGTCGCTGACCATGCGCATCCACCACGGCCCGGTGAGCAGGGCCAGGCCGACGACGGTGACGATCACGGCGAGCAGCCCGTCCATTGCCGCCGACGAATTCGCTCGAACCAATACGAAGACGCCGCCGGCCACGACCAGCGCCGCCCCGGCGATCAACCGCACGAGTCCGGCTCGCCCGGCCGAGCGAAGCGACCGGCGCGAGGTGCGCCACCAGCTTTCCCGTTGTGCTTCACTGGCCTGCCGCCAGATCAGCGCACCCCCGAATATCGCGAGTGTCGACGGGATCAGCAGCTGACCCAGCGGCATCGTCCGGGTCACTCCGAACACTACGGCGACGACGAACACAACCCCGGCGATGTAGCCGATCCAGTCCGTGAACCGCGATCGCCGTTTGCTGCCCGGCGGGGTCGGCACGACGATCCAGAAGGCGCCGTACAGGATCACGCCCAGTCCGTTGGCGAACGCGAGCAGGATGAACGCGAGCCGGACCCGTCCTGGTGCGATGCGCAGGTGATCCGCGATGCCGCTTGCTACGCCACCGATCAGTTTGTGGTTGGCGCGCCGATACAGCCGCGGAGTCACGCCGGTCGAAGCCACGAGACCAATAATCCAAGCCTGGGCGCCCGACCCGCATCAGGCACCGCCCGGACGGCCAATATCAGGGTGGGATCAGGGGCGTGCCCGATGCGGCGCCACGCCCGGCGAGGCCATTCTCGACAGCATGACATCGCCATCCCCGCCGCCGGCCCCGCCGAGTGGGCCCACGCCGCCCCCGCCCGCGCCGCCGGGGCCGACTCCCTCGGCCGCGCCCCGACTGCTGCGCCGCTCCGATACGAACCGCGTCGCGGCCGGCGTCGCCGGCGGCCTGGGCGAGTACTTCGGTGTGGATCCGGTGCTGTTCCGCGTTCTCTTCGCCGTCGGCGCGTTCTTCGGCGGCGCAGGCATCTTGGCCTACCTCATCGCGTGGGCCGCCATCCCCGAGCGCGGCGCGACGCACGCGCCGAT
Organism: Actinomycetota bacterium; assembly: GCA_046734095.1. Classification (GTDB taxonomy): domain Bacteria; phylum Actinomycetota; class Actinomycetes; order Mycobacteriales; family Jatrophihabitantaceae; genus DASXRA01. The sequence goes on from JBKPQM010000052.1 coordinate 12,584, forward strand.
CGACCGGCTGATCGGCGGTGGCCGGCGCAGCGGCGTCCCCGTCTGGGTGCTGACGCTCCTGGCGGTCACGGTCGTGTGGGGACTGCTGTTCAGCTGGTGGGCACCCTGGCGGTTGCTGCCGTGGATGTTCGTGCCGCTCACGCTCGCCGTCTTGGTGCTGGCCGTGGCCCTCTCCCGGCGGCCACCGTTACCGGACGGGCCCCAGCCGCCCGGCCCCGTGCCGGACGCGCCTACACGGGATGCGCTCACGTCGAATGTCGCCATGCCCGCGACGGATGCCGTTGACGCTCCGCCACCGCCTTGGGTGGTCGAGGCCCGTGAGCGTCGGCGCCGATCCGGCCGCGTTCTCGCCGCAACGTTCATTGCCCTCGTCGTCGGCACGGGCGTCATAGCCATCGTCGACGCGACCTCCGGCGTCCCGATCCCGGTCTACTTCTGGACGTGGGGATCGATCCTGCTCGCCGGCCTGGTGGTGGGCGCCGCGCTGCGCCGACCGATCTGGTGGGCCGCCCTGCTGCTCATCCCGAGCGCGATCGGCGCATTCGTCTTCGCCGGCACTCGGGCCAGCCTGCACGACGGCTCCGGGGCCAACTACTACACGCCGCGCACTGCCGCGCAGCTGCAGGACACCTATCACCACGCCTTTGGCCGGACGACGCTCGACCTGACGCAGCTCCCCCGTCCCGACGCGGCGCGCACGGTGCACGTTCGACTGGCGGCCGGTGAGGTCCGGCTGATCGTCCCGGCGTCGTTGCCGGTGAACGTGCACGCGAACGTTCACATGGGCGACGTACGGGTCGACGGCCGAGACGACTCGAGCGGCATGAACCTGCACACCGATCCGATCACCACGGCGTCCGCGGATCCGTTGAGCGTCGATGTCCAGATCAGCGCCGGCGACCTGACGATCGATCGATCGCCGTGACGCGCATCAGGCCGGGACGAGGAACAGGTCGTCGGCGTAGCACCAGCCCCACTTCTCGCCGGGTTCGAACGAACGGATGATCGGATGCTGCGTGGCGTGCCAGTGGGCCGTGGCGTGCCGGCGGGGCGAGTTGTCGCAACAGCCGACGTGGCCGCACTCGAGACACTCGCGCAGGTGCACCCAGCCGCTGCCCTCGCGCAGACAGTCCTCGCATCCCTCCATCGTGGAGGGCTGCACGTCGGCGATGGTGTCCAGATGCGAACACTCCGCCGTGGTGGGCGTACCCATAGGGTTCGCCGCGGGTACCCATGAGGTCATCAGCCCACAGTAATCAGATGGCGCTACTCCCACTCGATGGTGGCCGGTGGCTTGGACGTCACGTCCAGCGCAACCCGGTTGACCTCGCGCACTTCGTTCGTGATCCGTGTCGAGATCCGAGCCAGGACGTCGTACGGTACCCGCGTCCAATCGGCGGTCATTGCGTCCTCGGACGACACCGGCCGTAGCACGACCGGGTGTCCGTAGGTGCGCTCGTCGCCCTGCACGCCGACCGAACGAACCTCGGCCAGCAGCACGACCGGGCACTGCCAGATGTCACGGTCGAGGCCGGCCGACGCCAATTCGGCCCGGGCGATCGCGTCCGCTCGGCGCAGTACGTCGAGGCGGTGCGCGGTGACCTCCCCAACGATGCGGATGGCGAGGCCCGGCCCGGGAAACGGCTGGCGCCACACGATCTCGGCGGGCAGACCGAGCTGCTCGCCCACCCGGCGTACCTCGTCCTTGAACAGCGAGCGCAGTGGCTCGACCAGCCCGAACTGCATGTCGTCGGGCAGCCCGCCCACGTTGTGGTGGCTCTTGATGTTCGCCGTGCCGGTGCCACCACCCGACTCGACCACGTCCGGATACAGCGTGCCCTGCACGAGGAACTCGACCGATCCACCGGCGTCGACCACGACCTCGCGCGCGGCGTCCTCGAATGCGCGGATGAACTCCCGTCCGATGACCTTGCGCTTCTCTTCCGGGTCGGTGACGCCGGCAAGGGCGTCGAGAAACTGCCCGGCCGCGTTGACGACCTTGAGCCGAACGCCGGTCGCCGCGACGAAATCGCGTTCGACCTGTGCCGCCTCGCCGGCGCGCAGCAGGCCGTGGTCGACGAACACGCAGGTGAGCTGATCGCCGATCGCCCGCTGCACGAGGGCCGCCGCCACCGCCGAGTCGACGCCGCCGGAGAGCCCGCAGATCACGCGCTTGCCACCGACCTGCGCGCGGATTGCTGCCACCTGCTCGTCGATGATGTTCGCCTCTGTCCACCGTGGCCGGACGCGGGCAATGTCGTACAGGAAGTGCCGCAGAATGGCCTGTCCCTGCTCGGTGTGCACTACCTCGGGGTGGAACTGCACCCCGGCCAGGTGGCGGGAGGCGTCCTCGAACGCGGCCACCGGGGCGCCCGCCGACGACGCCGAGACGGTGAACCCGGCCGGAGCCCGGGTCACCTCGTTGCCATGACTCATCCACACGGGCTGGGTGGCCGGCAGCCCGCGTAGCAGCGTGCCCGCGTTGGTCACCGTCAAGGCGGTCCGGCCGAACTCGCTGCCTCCGGTGTTCGCGACCTCCCCGCCCAGAGCCTGGGCCATGAGCTGGAAGCCGTAGCAGATGCCGAATACCGGTACGCCGGCGGTGAACAGGCCCGGGTCGGCCTGCGGCGCGCCGGGCTCGTACACACTGGCCGGCCCGCCGGACAGGATGATTGCCGCCGGCCGGCGCGCGAGTAGATCGGCGGTGGACGTCGTGTGCGGCACGATCTCGGAGTAGACGTGCGCCTCGCGCACCCGCCGGGCGATCAGCTGCGCGTACTGCGCCCCGTAGTCGACTACGAGGACGAGATCCGGCTTCATGCCGGGATTCTACGAACCGTTGACGCGCACATCCGCCGGCCACGGATACCGGAAACCGGTGAGATCCTCGCTGACGCTCCACAATCGGCGGGCCAGCGACGTGTCCTGGGCCAGGCGGGACAGCTTCGCCGGTCCGATCGGCCCGCGCGTCTCGCGGATGTGCTGCGGCCCCGTGTACGAGCCGGGGTCGGCCACCGTGGCGGCGTAAAGCGGCGCCGTGGCCCCGGCCGCGGCCGACTGCAAGAACACCTTGCCGAACGGGGGGCCGAGCGTGCGTACGAAGGGATTCGCGCCGATGCCCTCCGGGTCGACGTAGAGCCCGGTCGCGCACATCCCGGGATGCGCCGCGGTCGAGGCCAGCGCCACGCCGTGAGCCGCGGCGCGCCGCTGCAGTTCGAGGGCGAACAACAAATTGGCCAGCTTGGAGTTCGAGTAGGCCTGATGCGGCCGATACGTGCCGTTCTCATTGGCGTGGATCACGTCGTCGCGTCCACTGTGGTGGGCCGCGGACGATACCGTGACCACGCGGGGGTCGACGGCGCGCAATAGTGCCGGAAGCAACAGTCCGGTGAGGACGAAGTGGCCGAGATGATTCGTGCCGAACTGCAACTCGAACCCGTCCCGGGTGCTGGCGCGCTTCGGCGGCGCCATCACGCCGGCATTGTTCACGAGCAGATGCAGCGGGCCATGCCAGCGTTCGGCGAACGCTCGTATCGCGGACATGTCGGCCAGATCGAGAAGTTGTACGTCGACCTCGACCGGCGGGCCTATCTGCCGAATGCGCGTGGCCGCGTGAGCGGCCCTCGTCATGTCTCGGCAGGCGAGCACCACCCGCGCGCCGTGGATGGCCAGTTGCCGGGCCACCTGCCAGCCGATACCCGAATTCGATCCGGTCACTACCGCTGTACGCGCTGAGAGGACGGGCAGCTGCGACGCATCCCATCCGGCCATATTTCGAAATTACGCGGCCCGGCGTGAGATGCACGTGGGCGAATGCCTGGATCAGAGCAGCCGGGCTGGTTGGCCGAGCTCAGCGGGCGACGAGGCGCAGGGTTGTCGCCTGAGCATTTCGAGCTGATGATCGGTTGGACGTAGGCGTCCCCGTAGCGAGCGTATTTGGCTTGGTAGGCGTCGTCGATCGCTGCGGTGGGGGCCTGGTCGGCGCGATCGAAGGTGACCTCGCGATCGACACCGCCGGCGTCGATCCGACCTTGGGGCTGCGCGGTCGCGTGGCGGAACCAGGCGCCGTCGTGGCCGCGGTAGGAGCGCACGTAGAGATCGTCGCCCACCCGCACCACCCAGATCGGCACTGGCTGCCGCGGCGATCCGTCCCGGCGGGTCGTCGTGATACGCAGCTCGTCGGCCGCGCCGATGCGGTCGAGTTCGTCGTTCGTCCAGCTACTCATGAGGACTCCTCACAACGGCTTCGCCTCCCCGCGTTGTGCAACCCATGGTTGCGCAATGGCACACCGCGCGCTAGCGTGATGCGCAACCAAACGTTGCACATGGGCGAAGGGTGGAAGCAAGCATGGAGTACGGCAGCATCGAACGCGAGATCCACGTCGTCCCGATCAGGGTGGTACGCGCCGAACGACCACGATTGTTCCGTTCCGCTGGAGCTATCTAGATAGCAAGGTCGACGACTCCGCCAACTCGCGAAACATCTCGGCGTGCTCGACCGCGTCGGTCTGGTCCGCGCGTCGCCGGCCGGGCGAGAGAGGAGGTACCGGGTCGACCGGGCGCAACTAGCACGCGCGGTCGCTCAGTTGTCCTCGGTGGGGGCAGCGTCGGACGCCAGGCTCCGGCGCATCAAGAAGATTGCCGAGGCGATTCACGCGGCAAGGACCAGCTCGGCGCACAGCCGTGAACTCACATATTCGGACGAGAAACCAACACTGGAAAGAGGAAGCGAAATGGTCGACATTCTGCACAGAGTCGGAATCAAATCACCGGTGGCCGAGGTTTACCCGGCCTTGACCACCGCCGAGGGACTGGCCGGCTGGTGGACTACGAACACGCAGGGCGAAGGCAACGAGGCCGGCGGCGTGCTCCAATTCCGATTCGGGGCCGGTGGATTCGATATGAAAGTCCTCGAGCTTCAGCCACGCGAGCGCGTGCGGTGGGAGGTGGTCGACGGACCCGAAGAATGGATCGGCACGCACGTCGAGTGGGATCTCAAGCAGGTCGACGATTACACCGTCGTTCTCTTCAAGCACGAAGGCTGGAAGGAGCCGGTGGAATTCATGCACCACTGCAGCACCAAGTGGGCGGTCTTTCTGATGAGTCTGAAGTCGCTGATCGAAACAGGAAAAGGAGCGCCGGATCCATACGACGTCAAGATTGACAACTGGAATTGACGTTCCCTCAGCAGCGTGACCTCGCTTCGACAGTGAGGCGACCGAGGCGGTCGCCTCACTGGCGACGCCTCACCATCCGGCGCTGACCCATCAGCCCTCGCGAACCCGTAGCGCGTCATTAGGTTTGTCACGCTGCGTCATGGCGGCCGCCCACCGAACTGCCAGTTGTGGACCTCGATGTCGGCGTAGCGGTCCGGGGTCAAGACGGCGCGTGCGGTTTCTCGGTCCGGCGCCCTAACCAGCGCCGCCGTACCCAGCCAGGCGGTGCCGCTGTCGGACAGCAGCGGCCCGTACGCGATCAGCTCGTCCTGGTCAGCCGGCACGGCGAGGTCAGCGGCCGGGCCCGAGCCGAGGCCGAGCACCAGGTACCGGTTGCCACCGGTCCGGCCACCGGGGAAGTCCCACATCGTCCGGGCGAGCATGTTGCGCCATCGGCGCAGAAGCACGTCTCGGTACACACCGGCCTGGTAGTTGGGCTCGTCGAACGCGAACGCGCGGGCAACGGCGGGATCTGGCAGGTCGACGATGTGGACGCTGCCGGTGGGCGTGTCGCCGTCGTCGGCAAACGTCGGGCCGCGGGCGATCATCTGTGCCGCGTACCGGTCCACGTAGGCCCAGTGCTCTTCCAGCAACTCGTTGCGCAGCGCCGCGGAATCGGGCCGATCGCGGTGGTAGCAGAAGAACGCCATGTCCGGCAGTCTTCACCGCGACTCGCGGGCCTAGTCCACTCGTCGCCGCCGAGGTACGCCTGGTCGGGGACCGTCAGGATTCTTTGCGCTGTGTTCGCAGATTCCGAGGGGCTCGGGCAAGCAGACTCAGCGTTTGCGCGCACACTGGTCACGTGAGCACCCTCGGAAGGCGCTACAGATGGCGTGAAGGCTCGTGGCCGGCGGAAGGGCCGACACGATGACCCACGAGGAAGTGCGCACCCGGGTCTGGCGCAACGGGATCGTCGAGGCCGACAACTTTCCGTTCGATCAGATCTCGGACTACCTGAACGACGAGGATTGTCTTGTCTGGGTGGATGTGTGCGCCCCCGACCGGGGGCGGCTCAGTGCCCTGGCCGACGAGCTAGGCCTCGACCCCCACGCCGTCGAGGACGCCGTCGAGTTGCGCGAACGTCCCAAGGCCAGCCGTTATCCCACGCACCTGTTCCTGTCCGCGTACGACATCGCCTTCAATCGGGACACCGGCAAGCTGACGGCCCGGCAAGTCTCGGCGTTCGTGCTGAAGAACGCATTTGTCACCGTCCGGCAGAGCTTCGACTTCCCCATCGACGAGGTCGTCGCCGAGTGGGAGGAGAACGCCGACCTGATCAAGTTCGGCCCGAAGACGCTGGCGTATGGCTTGCTCGACGTGCTCGTCGACCGGCAATTCGCAGCCATCGAGGCGCTGGACGACGAGATCGAGAAGATCGAGGACATCCTGTTCGACGACTCGCGAACGAGGGTGCGGCAGGTGCAGATCCGCTCGTTCGCACTGCGCAAGGCCCTGGTCGAGGTGCGCCGGGTAGTCCTGCCCATGCGCGACCTGGTCAACACCATCATGCGCCGAGCCGACAACATGCACCCCGAACTCGAGCCGTACTACGACGACCTGTATGACCATGTCCTTCGGGCCACCGAGTGGACCGAGTCACTGCGTGACCTGATCACGTCGATCTTCGAGACGAACCTGTCGCTCGCCGACTCCCGACTCAATACGGTCGTGAAAAAGCTGACGGCCTGGGCCGCGATCATCGCGGTGCCGACGGCGATCACCGGCTTCTACGGGCAGAACGTCCCCTACCCCGGCTTCGGCCAGTCCTGGGGATTCTGGACGAGCCTGAGCATCACGATCGTGATCGCCGGCGGCCTGTACACCATCTTCCGCCGTAAGGACTGGATCTGACCCCTCTGGGCCGCCAGGGCCGGCTCACCAAGGTGATCATCCCCGGCATTGTGCGCAGCTCTACCAGAGATGATCAACGTCCAGCCATCGGCGGGGGGAAGTCAAGATCAGTTCGGCCTTCTGGAATTCCTTCACGGACGAGTAGCCGCACTTGCCCATTACCCGGCGCAGCGCCCCGAACAGATTGCGCTCGCCACTCGGATCGCTAGTGGGGCCAACTAACACCTCGGCCAGTGTCGGACGTTCGTCACCGTCAAGTTCGACCACCGCCGAGCGCGGCACCCGCGGATGCGCCGCCGTGGGATCCCAGTACCGCCCTGCCCCAGGCGCCTCGATGCTGTTCGCCAGCGCCTCGCCCAGCATCACTGCGTCGGCGCCGCAGGCAATTGCCTTCGCGATATCGCCGCCGGTCGCGACATCGCCGTACGCGATGATGTGGACGTAGCGACCGCCCGTCTCGTCGAGGTAGTCACGCCGCGCCGCCGCCGCATCGGCGATCGCCGTGGCCATCGGCACGTCGATGCCGAGAGCGAGGTGGGTTGTGGAGCCGAGGTGCGCACCGTACCCGATGATCACACCGGCGGCGCCCGTCCGCATCAGGTGGATCGCCGTCTGGTAATTGCCGCAGCCACCGACGATGACGGGTACGTCGAGGTCGGCGATGAACGTCTTGAGGTTGAGGCCCGGGACATTGCGCGAGGCGACGTGCTCCGCGGAGATCACCGTGCCCTGAATGACGAGCAGGTCGACGCCCGCGGCGAGCACGTGTGGGGCCAACTCGACGGTGTGCTGGGGCGACAACCGCACGGCCACGCGCACCCCGGATTCGTGCAGCTCGCCGATGCGTTCCCGCAGCAAGTCCGGTGACACCGGCCTGGCGTACACAGCCTGCAGGCCGGCCGAGTCACCCTCCAGCGCGGCCAGCTGGGCCCCGGCATCCGGGTAGCGGGTCCACAACCCCTCGCCGTCGAGAACGGCGAGCCCGCCGAGGCGTTCGATCTCCACCGCCGTCGCCGGCGACACCACCGCGTCGGACGGCGCGGCGACCAGGGGCAGCTCGAACGTGTGCGCGTCGATTTGCCACGTCGTGGACACCATCGCCGAGCCGCGGGTGCGCCGGGTGGCCACCAGCGCGATCTCGTCCAGGTGGTAGCCACGGCGGGCACCCCGTCCGAGGCCTACTTCGACGGTGTCCGGCATGCCGCTGAGTCTGCCTTATCCCTAAGCCGGCAAACTCGGCCCTGGGGCGACGATCACGTTTCGCCGGCCGTGCTCGGTTAGGGGCGGCGAAAGCGACCGATCGCGGGGAAAACCCCGGTGGCGGGAAGGCCTTTAGCCGCCGAGGTAGGCCCGCGTCACGCTGTCGTCCTCGAGCAGCCGCGCGGCGGGGGCCTGCAGCACCAGGTTGCCGGACTCGAGTACGTACGCGTAGTCGGCGATCTCCAGCGCGGCCAGGGCATTCTGCTCGACGAGCAGCACGGTGAGGCCCCGATCGCGGATCTCCTGGATGGTGTGGAATATCAGTTCGACCAGCACCGGGGCCAGGCCCATCGACGGCTCATCGAGCAGCAGCAGCTTGGGCTTGCCGAGCAGGGCGCGTCCGACCGCGAGCATCTGCTGCTCACCACCGGAGAGCGTGCCGGCCTTCTGCGAGAGACGCTCGCCGAGCACCGGGAACAGTTCGAGCACCCGCTTGCGGTCCTCGGCAATGCCGTCGCTGTCCGTGCGCAGGAAAGCGCCAAGATCAAGATTCTCCGACACCGTCATGCGCGGGAAGATGCGGCGCCCTTCGGGCGAGTGGCAGATGCCCCGCTTGACGACCTGGTGGCCGTGCAGGCCGTTGATCTTGCGTCCCTCGAAGAGCACTTCGCCGGAGCGCGGGCGGATGAGCCCCGATATGGTGCGCAGTGTGGTCGACTTGCCCGCGCCGTTCGAGCCGATGAGCGTGACGATCTCGCCGGGGTACACATCCAGGCTCAGGCTCTGAACGGCCGCGATCTTGCCGTAATTGACGTGCAGATTGCTCAGCGACAGCATGGGCTGCCCACCCTCGCCCCGCCCCTGTTCGCGGACGGGGGCACTGACAACGGTGCTCACTTCTTCGCCTTCCCGTCGCGGGCACCGGTCGTACCGAGGTATGCCTCGACCACCCGCTCACTCGCGCGAATCTCGTCCGGGCCGCCCTCGGCGATACGCTCTCCACGGTCGAGCACGGTGATCCGCTCGCTGACCCGCATCACGACGCTCATGTCGTGCTCGATCAGTAACACAGATACGCCCTTCTCGTCGCGCACTCGGTGGACGAAGTCGACGAACGCCGCCGATTCTTGTGGGTTCATGCCCGCGGTCGGCTCATCCAGCAGCAGCACCTTCGGTCGCAACGCGAGAGCTCGAGCGACCTCGAGGCGGCGCTGGTCGCCGTAGGACAGGTTGCGAGCGTACTCGTTACGCACCTTCGGGATACCGACGAACTCGAGCAATTCCCGAGACGCGTCATGTGACCGCCGTTCCTCGCGGCGTTGCCAGGGCAGCCCCAACACTGTGCTCGTGATGCCGGACCGCAGGTGCGAGTGCATCGCTACCATGACGTTCTCTTCGGCGGTCATGAGGTTGAACAGCCGAATGTTCTGAAACGTTCGGCCGAGGCCAAGCTCGGCGATCTTGTTCGGTGACTTCCCGGTAACATCGCGATCGCCGAGGTACACCCGCCCGGCGTTCGGCCGATACAAGCCGGTGAGCACGTTGAAGAACGTCGTCTTGCCCGCACCGTTCGGGCCGATGAGACTGACTATCCCGCCTTCCGGGACGTTGAAGGTCACGTCATTGACAGCGATCAGACCCCCGAAGGCGATGACAATGTGATCGGCGCGCAGCGCATCGGCCCCGGTCGGCGTGGGTGCCTGCTGTTCGGCCGGTGCGGCAGTCATGACTTGTCCCCGTCGCGAGGTGCGGCATCGGCGGCAACCAACTCTTCCTCAGGCTGCTCCTCGACCCCGGCGACCGTGTCCTCAGCCGCCTCGATGTCCGCGCCGACGGATTCCATCTCGGTGCGCGCCGGCTCACGCATGATCAGTCTCGTCCGGGACTCCGGCAGCAAGCCTTCGCGGCGGAACAGCATCATCAGCACCAGGATCACGCCGAAGATGAAGAAGTTCCACGACACGAAGTCGACGTTCGTGTTGAACTGGGTGTTGTACCATTCGCCGAACTGGGCCAAGCCGGTGTAGTTGATCCACGAGATCAGCAGGGCGCCGATGATCACGCCCCACACGTTACCCATGCCGCCGAGCACGACCATAAGCAGAATCGTGATCGAGAAGTTGAAGCTGAAGTTCGGGAACACGCTGCCGACGAGCGTCGCGTACGCCACGCCGCCCATGCCGCCGAACACCGCGCCGACCGCATAGGCGGTCAGCTTCGCCTTGACCAGCGACACGCCCATCATGCTGGCCGCCAGCTCGTCCTCGCGGATGGCGAGCCAGGCCCGGCCAAGGCGGCCGCGGCGGAGCCGGAGCGACACGAACACGCAGAACGCGGCGATCAGGGAATACACCAGGAACTTGTACGGCAGCTCATAGCCGGAGAGCCCCAACGCCGGATCGACGCCTTTGAGGTTCGAGAGCCAGCCGGTGCCGATCGGGTCGATCGGCCCGATGCCCTTCGTCCCGCTCGTCAGGTCGAACCCGAGATGTTCCTTGTCGGCGTTCTGGAACACCTGCGGGATGATCTCGCCGAAGCCCAGGGTGACGATGGCCAGGTAGTCGCTGCGCAACCGCAATGTGGGCGCTCCGATGATCACACCCCACAGCGCGCAAAATGCGCCTCCGGCGACGAGCACCAGCCAGAAGCTGAAGTGCAGGCCTGGGGCCTTGGGGCCGAGCGTCGACGGCGCGCCCAGGTGTACGTTGACCTGGTAGAACTGCGACGACATCAACCAGGCACCCATGTACGCGCCGATGGCCCAGAAGGCGACGTATCCGAGGTCGAGCAGACCCGCGTAGCCGACGACGACGTTGAGGCCGATCGCCATGATCACCCAGATCATGGCCAGGTTGATCGTAGTGATCGGGAACCAGTCGGCCACCAACCGCTCACCGGAATCGGCGATGTTCGGTAACCAGTACCGGTAGAACACGAACACGAGGATGACCGCAGCGCCAAAGCCTATCGGCCAGGCGAGCGATCCCAGGTTACGCCGTTGCTTGGGCGCCTTGAGGGTCGCCGGAACCGTCGCCATGACTACACCTTCTCCGTCGTGCGCTGCCCGAACAGACCCTCAGGCTTGAACACCAGCAGGAGGATCAGGATCGCGAACACGACGGTCTGGGACCAGTCCTGTCCGAAACCGTGCGGGAAGCCGTCGTTGAACGCCTGAATGACGCCGATCAGAATCCCGCCGACGACGGCGCCGAGCAGATTGCCGATGCCACCGAGCACCGCCGCAGTAAAGGCAATCAGCCCGAACTGAAAGCCCTGGTCGAAGCGGGTTGTGCCCAGATCCTGTACGGACAGCACGGCGGCCGCGCCGGCCATCGCCCCGCCGAGCGCGAACGTGAACGAAATCGTCCGGTCGACGTTGATTCCCATCAGCCGGGCGCCGTCCTGGTCTTGCGCCGTGGCGCGCATCGCCTTGCCCTGCCGGGTGAACTGGACGATGAACGTCAGCACCAAGAGCAGGAACGCGGTAACGCCGAGGGTGACCAACAGAGAGTACCGGATCAGCACTCCGTCGATCGTGATCCCGCCCGGGCTGATCACACTGTCCCACTGCTTGGGGGTCGAACCGTTCCACTTCAGGCCGATGTTCTGGAACACGAAGCTGAGGCCGACGGCGGTGATCAGCGGCGCCAGCTTCGGCGCCCGCCGCAGCCGCCGATAAGCGAAGAACTCAGCACCCACGTTGATCAGGCAGCAGAAGATCATGGTGACCACGAACGTCAAGATCAACGCGAAGGTCGCGGCCACTCCAGGAGAATCGAAACCGAGCCGGGTGACGAGGAAGTTCGCACTGAAAATCGTGCCTAACATGAACAGGTCACCGTGGGCGAAGTTGATCAATTGGATGATGCCGTACACCAGCGTGTAGCCGAGCGCCACCAGGGCGTACAGCGCGCCGTTGTTCAGACCGGTCAGCAGCACGTTGAAGCACTGCTTCGGTTGGTCGGCGAAGTTGTAGAAGACCCACGCGAAGCCGGCGAGGACAATCGCCACGCCGAGCGCACGCTCGACGGCCTCCCCCAGCCGGATCCTCGGCTTGAGCCGACCCACCGTTGCTGTTGATGCCATGCGCGGAACCTTCCCCTCGAAGCGGCCGCGATGCAAGACCCACTTGCTGTGGAACCTATGCCGTCAGACAGTGGGGCCCGGGCAGTCGGCGACTGTCCGGGCCCCTCCGCTGGTGCCTTACACGACCGGCTGCGCCTTGAAGAATGACTCCTGGTTGTTCTTCATGAAGAGGACCGAGATGTCCTTGTTGTTGGTGTCGCCAGTCTGCGGGTCGATCTTGATCTCCTTGCCGAGCATCGACTGGTCGGCCGGGATGTCGATACCGCTACCGCTGAACACCTGGTTGGTGATGCTCTCGCGCGTGCCGTCGGACTTGGCGATCGCGGCCAGGATCGCCTGCACCGCGGCGACGCCGTACAGCGCGTAGTTGGTGCGAGGGTCCGTGCCGTACTTGGCCTTGTACGCGTCGATCAGCTTGGCGGCCGCGCCGCCACCCTTCACGAGTTGCTCCGTGGACAGGCCGGCGAAGGTCATGTACATGCCCTGCGCCTGAGGCTGCTTGTCCAGCGCCGGGTAGCCGGTGAAACCGTCCGGGCCGAGCATCTTGACCTTGTTGTTGTCACCCAGCACGGAAGCCTTGTCCTTGACGAGCTGACCACCGTTGTTGTCGTAGATGCCACCGATGTAGACGCAGTCGGGGTTCAGCGACTTGGCGTTCTGGAAGATCGCCGCGTAGCTCGGCTGCTTGGCGTCCCAAGCCTTGTTGGCCAGGATCGTGATGCCGTTCTGCTTCGCCCGGGTGATGAAAGCCTGCGCGACGCCTTGCCCGTAGGTCTGGTTGTCGTTCAGCACGAAGCACCGCTTGACCTTCAGGTCCTGCGCGGCGAAGTCCGCCGCCGCCGCGCCCTGGTAGTCGTCGGTGGTGATCACACGAGCGTAGTTGCGCTTGCCGTTCGGGTAGTACTTGTCAGGCTCGCCCGGATCCCACTTCTTGGTCAGGCCGGGGTTGGTGTTCGCGTGCGAGATCATCAGCATGTTCGCCGCGTTGAGCACCGGGACCTCGATCTTGGCGCACCCGGAGTTGTAGGTGCCCATCACGGCGACCTCGTTGGTGTTGGCCACGTGCGCCTGCGCGTTGTTCGCGCAGGTCGCCTCGTCCCACGCGCCCTTGGCCGCTGTCGAGTCGTCGTAGGTCTTCAGCTGGATCGTGTAGTTGCCGGCCTTGTGGTTGACCTGGTCGAGATAGAGGTTGATCGCCTGAATGGTGTCCTTCGATGCGTCGGCGGAAGCGCCCTGCATGGGCAGGTCGGTCGAGATGACGAGCGTTTTGGCGCCTCCGCCGCCGCCGCCCCCACCGGTCGTGGCCGAGCCGCCGCTGCTCTTGGAACTCTTACAAGCGCTTACCGAAAGCGCAGTGACCGCCACGGCTAACACCGCGGCTGTGATGGAGCGATAGCGCACGACTCCTCCTCAGTGCGTCCCCAGCGCGTCGTCGCGCTGATACCCAGTCCTCGTCGGGTGCACGAAGCGTAGACCCCAGTCGTCGTGACTGGTGCCCCTCATGAGCGTCCCGTTACTCCCTCGTTACCTCTCCGGCACAAGGGCCAATTGCCCCCGAGAGGCCTGATGCCGGATGCCCGGATCGCAGTGATCGGTCCGGGTTCCGGGCGATCATCTTGCGGCCCCGGCCGGGCATCCTCTCACGGGCTGGACAGCCAAGCAATGGCCGTCTTCGTGACGGCCGATCACGGAGAGTTATCGGTCCGAGTAGTTCGGCGCCTCGACGGTCATCTGAATGTCGTGCGGATGCGACTCCTTCAGGCCGGCCGCCGTGATGCGGATCAGCTGACCCCGGTCCTGTAGCTCGTCGATCGTGTGGGCGCCGGCAAAGCCCATTCCTGCCTGCAGGCCGCCGACGAGCTGGTGCGCCACCGCGGCGAGCGGCCCCCGGTAGGGGACTTGGCCCTCAACGCCCTGGGGGACGAGCTTGTCGTCGTCGGCGACGTCCTGCAGCCCGTAGCGGTCCCTGGAGTAGCTGCGCTGCTCGCCCCGCGATTGCATCGCGCCCAGCGAACCCATCCCGCGGTAGGACTTGTACTGCTTGCCGTTGATGAAGATCAGCTCGCCCGGCGACTCCTCGCAGCCGGCGAGCAGCGAGCCCAGCATGACCGTGTCGGCCCCGGCCACAATCGCCTTGGCGATGTCACCGGAATACTGCAGGCCGCCGTCGCCGATCAGTGGCACACCGGCCGGCCGGCAGGCGAGGGCGGCCTCGTAAATCGCGGTCACCTGCGGGACGCCCACCCCAGCGACCACCCGGGTGGTGCAGATGGATCCCGGGCCGACACCTACCTTGACGCCGTCCGCACCGGCGTCGACGAGGGCCTCCGCGCCGGCCCGGGTCGCTACGTTTCCGCCGACAACGTCGACGCCGGTGTCGCGCTTGAGCCGGGCCACCATCGCCACGACTGCGCGCGAGTGGCCGTGCGCGGTGTCGACCACGACCAGATCGACTCCCGCGTCGACCAGGGCCAGGGCGCGCTTGTACGAGTCCTCGCCCACTCCGACCGCGGCACCCACCACCAGTCGCCCGTGGGCGTCCTTGGTAGCCATCGGGAAGGCCTCGCTCTTGGTGAAGTCCTTGACGGTGATCAACCCGGTCAGCCGGCCGGCCGAGTCGACCAGAGGCAGCTTCTCGACCTTGTTGCTGGCCAACAGGCCTAGCGCGTCCTCGCGGCTGACCCCGACCGGTGCGGTGATCAGCGGCATCGGGGTCATCACGTCCCGGACGGGGCGCGAGTGGTCGCTCTCGAAGCGCATGTCGCGGTTGGTGACGATGCCCAGCAGCACGCGGCTCTCGTCGACGACCGGCACACCCGAGATGCGATAGCGCGCGCACAAAGCCTCGACGTCGGCCAATGTGGCGTCTGGGGAGCAGGTGACCGGATTGGACACCATTCCGGCCTCGGAACGCTTGACCAGGTCGAC
Source organism: Actinomycetota bacterium (assembly GCA_046734095.1). Lineage (GTDB taxonomy): Bacteria > Actinomycetota > Actinomycetes > Mycobacteriales > Jatrophihabitantaceae > DASXRA01. Next base: position 27,865 of record JBKPQM010000052.1, read on the forward strand.
CTGAGCCGCCTGGTCGTCGATCGACAGGTTGCGGTGCAGCACGCCCACGCCGCCTTGCCGGGCCATGGCGATGGCCATGCGGGCCTCGGTGACCGTGTCCATCGCCGAGGACAGCAGCGGGATGTGCGCGGTGATGTTGCGGGTGATCCGCGAGGTCGTATCGGCCTCGCTGGGGATGACGTCGGACTCACCAGGCAGCAGCAGCACGTCGTCGAAGGTCAAGCCGAGGGGCAGTTCGGGATTGGCCATAACTCATCGTACGGGGATGCCCACACCTGCTCGGGATCATGTCCGCTGACACGACGATCAACCGTGCTCGCTGGCAATTCGCCGGCGCCCAAAGCGAGCTCACAGGGTCTATCCCTGATCGTCCACCGAGCCAGCACGAAGAAATCTCAGGGTCCTTTGGGGGAATCGCCGCATGGTGCCGTGCGCCCCTCGGCCGGAAGGCTCAACCGCATGACGATCACGACGTCCATCGACGCGGGAATCGCCGCCCGCGCTATCAACCTGATCAAGATCTACGGCTCCGGCGACACCGGCGTCCGGGCCCTGGACGAGCTGTCCGTCGAGTTCCGCCGGGGCGAGTTCACGGCGATCATGGGCCCATCCGGGTCGGGCAAGTCGACCCTGATGCACTGCCTGGCCGGACTCGACGCCGCAACATCCGGCACGGTGGCCATCGGCGCGACGGATCTCACCGGGCTGTCCGACAAGAAGATGACCAAGCTACGGCGCGACCGCGTCGGTTTCGTCTTCCAGGCCTACAACCTCGTGCCCACGCTCACGGCGATCGAGAACATCACGCTGCCGCTGGACATCGCCGGCCGCAAGCCGAATGCCGAATGGCTCCGCCAGATCATCAACACCCTCGGCCTCGCCGACCGGCTGACGCACCGACCGAGCGAGCTGTCCGGCGGACAACAACAACGGGTGGCGTGCGCTCGGGCGTTGGTCAGCCAGCCGGAGATCATCTTTGGGGACGAGCCCACCGGCAACCTGGACTCACGCTCGAGCGGCGAGGTGCTCGGCATCCTGCGGCATTCCGTCGACCGACTGGGCCAGACGGTGGTGATCGTGACGCACGACCCACGGGCGGCCGGCTATGCCGACCGCGTCGTGTTCCTCGCAGACGGTCGCATCGTCGACGAAATGCGCGAGCCAACCGCCGAACGTGTCCTCGACCGCATGAAGAAGCTGGAGGGCTGACCCGTGTCAGGCGGTAGCGCGATGCGCCGGGTGTCGCGGCGCAATCTGGTGGCGCACAAGGTTCGTCTGGTGTTGACCCTGGTGTCGGTCGTACTCGGCACCGCGTTCGTCGCCGGATCACTGGTCTTCACCGACACGCTCAAGCACACGTTCAACGGCATTTTTGCTGACGCCGACAAGGGCGTCGACGTCCGCATCGATGCGGTGAACGCGAGCAACCCGGGCGTGCCTATCGCGCTTGCCGAGCGGATCAAGTCCGTTCCAGGCGTGCGCGCAGTCCAGCTCGAGGCGAACGCACCGCTCGTGCTGATCGGCAAGGACGGCAAGCGGGTCAGCTCGGGCGGCGCCCCGAGCGAGGGCACGATCTGGAACCCGCCGGGCGAATCGATCAAGGCGCCGCCGACGTTCGTCTCCGGC
>JBKPQM010000053.1:0-6052 GCA_046734095.1 Actinomycetota bacterium
GCGCTCGCCGGCCTTGTCTCCGGCACCTTGCGCAGCACTACGAGGCCGAACACCAGGCTGGTCGCCGCGTCGAGGATGAACAACGTCGCAAAGCCGAGATGGACGAGCAGCCCGGCGGATATCGCGGCCACCGAGAAGCCGAGGTTGATGGCCCAGAACTGCAACGCGAAGGCGCGGGTGCGCTGCTCGCCGTCGAGCAGGTCGGCGACGGTCGCCGACGCGGCCGGACGGTAGATGTCGCCGACGACGCCCACGAGCAGTGCGGCGAGCGTGATCGCCGGGACACTGCGGGCCATCGCCAAGATGCCGAGTGCCAGCGCGACGGAGAACATGCCGAGGCCGAGCGTGGTGCGACGGCCGACGCGATCGGTGAGGTAGCCGCCGATCGGCTGCGAGACGATCGCCCCGAGCCCCCAGACGGTGACCACCGTGCCGGCGGTCGTGACGCTCAGCTGCCGGGGACCGGTCAGGTACAAGATGATGAACGGCTCGATAAACGTTCCGGCCCGGTTGACCAAGGTCCCGACCCACAGCCACCAGAACGGCGGCGGCAACCCACCGACGCGAGCCAGCAGGGCGGCGTGGGCGCGGCCTCGAGGTGGCCCGAGCCGTACCGGATCGCCGTCCACCTGAATATCGCTCACGCGCACTCCCTCCGGACACTTGGCCGGGTTCAGCCAAGCACCGGGTGCTGACGCCGCACGACGGATTTTCGGATGGCGGGTGCGCACCGTGATTGCGGTCAAGCCCGCCGAAATCGGCTGGCTCCTCGGGTAGACTGACCTAGTGCAACGACTCCCGAGCTGACCAGGCGACCTGTCTTGTCGCCCATCCGCCGTACCCGTCAGGGAGTCCTTTCCTCATGATCACTGCCGCTGAGCTGGAGTTGCGCGCGGGCGCGCGCATCCTGCTCGAGCCCACGACGCTGCGCGTTCAGCCCGGCGATCGCATCGGCCTGGTCGGTCGCAACGGTGCCGGTAAGACCACGATGCTGCGTGTTCTGGCCGGTGAGGTTCAGCCGCACGGCGGCACCGTCGCTCGCCGCGGCGCCGTCGGCTATTTGCCCCAGGACCCGCGCACCGGCGCCCTCGACGTCACCGCTCGCGACCGGGTGCTGTCTGCCCGCGGCCTGGATCAGCTCGTAACCGACATCGCGAAGGTGCAGGTGCAACTGGCCGAGCGACCCGATGACGCTGCGCTCGTGCGTCGCTACGGGCACCTGGAGGAGCGCTTCGCGGCGCTCGGCGGGTATGCCGCCGAGAGCGAGGCGGCGCGCATCTGCGCCAACCTCGGACTTCCCGATCGCGTCCTGGCCCAACAACTCGGCACTCTCTCGGGCGGGCAGCGCCGGCGCGTCGAGCTCGCCCGCATTCTGTTCGGTGGTGAAGGCGACGACCAGGTGACGCTGCTGCTCGACGAGCCGACGAACCACCTCGACGCCGACTCGGTCGCCTGGCTGCGCGGGTTCCTGCGCCAGCACGACGGCGGGCTGATCGTGATCAGCCACGACGTCGAACTCCTCGACGCCGTGGTGAACAAGGTCTGGTACCTGGACGCGAATCGCGCGAACCTCGACATCTACCACGTCGGCTGGACCACGTACCTGCAGCAGCGGGAGGCCGACGAACGGCGCCGGCACCGCGAGCGCGCCAATGCCGAGCGCAAGATCGAGGCGTTGCGTTCGCAGGCCGACAAAATGCGGGCCAAGGCCACTAAGGCGCGCGCTGCCCACCAGATGGACCGCCGGGCCGCCGTCCTCGAGACCAATCTGGCCGAGGTCCGCGTCGGTGACAAGACAGCCCGGCTGCGTTTTCCGAAGCCGGCGCCGTGCGGACGCACGCCGCTCACCGCGGAGGGGCTGTCGAAGTCGTACGGGTCGCTCGAGGTGTTCACCGACGTCGACTTGGCCGTCGACCGGGGCGCCCGGGTGGTGATCCTCGGGCTGAATGGTGCCGGCAAGACAACGCTCCTGCGGCTACTTGCCCGAATCGAGCCGCCGGACACCGGGGCGGTTCGCGACGGGCACGGACTGCGCCTGGGCTACTACGCCCAGGAGCACGAGACGCTCGACCATGAGCGCACGGTGCTGGAGAACATGCGCTCGACCGCGCCGTACGAGCTCTCCGACACCGACCTGCGCAAGATGCTCGGCGCGTTTCTGTTCACCGGCGACGATGTGAGCAAGCCGGCGGGAGTGCTCTCCGGCGGCGAGAAGACCCGGCTGGCCCTGGCCATGCTCGTCACGAGCCCCGCGAACGTACTGTTGCTCGACGAGCCGACCAACAACCTCGACCCGGTGAGCCGCCAGCAGGTTCTCGACGCGTTGCGCACCTATAGCGGAGCGATCGTGTTGGTCACGCATGACGAGGGCGCTGTCGCAGCACTGAAGCCGGAGAAGGTGATCTTGCTTCCCGACGGCGTCGAAGATTCGTGGAGCGAGGAGTTGGCCGATCTTGTCGCATTAGCCTGAGGGCTATCCGTCCTTTTGGTCCTGGCCGTCCTCGCAGTTATGCAACACATGGCACTGACGATCTTGCGCGGGCCCGGTTTCCGCTGCTATCAAGTCCGCTACGGGATTACCCGTGTCTTAGGGCGGATTGCTCGACGGCAGGCAGCCGGCGCGTGGCGGCGAGCGACACGTTGAAGGTCGGGGAGAGATCAGCTGGCAGGCAGATCACTCGCGGGGACGAGTCCGGAGGGAAGAGGCATGGCCGTGCTGAAGAAGGGCGCCCGCATCACGGGCGCCGATCGGAACAAGCTCGCGACCGATCTGCGCAAGCAGTACGACAAGGGTCGCAGCATTCGTGAGCTCGCGGAGAGCCACGGGCGCTCCTACGGGTTCGTGCACCGGGTGCTAACCGAATCCGGCGCGACCTTGCGCGGTCGCGGCGGAGCGACCCGGACGAAGAAGAAGGGCAAGTAGCGCTGTCGAGTGTGCTGAGCGAGATCCCGCCCGAGGCGGGATTCGGAGTCACACTCGACGACGCTGTCGCGACGATCACGTTGAACCGCCCGGAGCGGCTCAACGCGCAAACCCCGCACACGTGGGCCTGGCTGCGCCGATTTGGCGTCGACCTGCCCGGCACCGTCCGAGTCGTGATCGTGCGCGGCGCCGGTCGCGCGTTCTCAGCCGGCCTTGACCGAGGGATGTTCAGTGCCGACGGCGTGGACGGCACGCCCGGACTGCTCGCATTGGCCACCGCCCCACCCGCCGACGCGATGAACACGATCGCGGGCTACCAGGAGGCGTTCGGCTGGCTGGCCCGAGCCGACCTGGTGAGCGTGGCCGCGGTTCAGGGGCACGCGATCGGCGCCGGCTTCCAGCTGGCGCTCGCCTGCGACATCCGCATCGCCACCGAGGACGCGCAGTTCACCATGGCCGAAACGAGTCTCGGGCTCGTGCCCGACCTCGGCGGCACCAAGCGACTGGTCGAGCTGGTCGGCTATTCGCGCGCCGCCGACATCTGCCTGACCGGCCGCCGGGTGCCGGCCGCCGAGGCGCTTCGCATCGGCTTGGCCGCGCAGGTGGTATCACCCGATGATCTCGGCGATGCCGTCGACGCGACGGTGAACGCCATCCTCGAATCACCCCGGGACGCCGTGGTCGAGACCAAAGCGCTGCTGCTCGCCGCATCGGGGCGCACACAGGCCTTGCAGGAGGCCGCCGAGCGCGAGGCGCAGCATCGGCGCCTGCGCGACCTGGCGCAGTTCGTCGACGAACGCTGATAGCGAAACCTGGAACGTCGGCACCCCGCGTTACGTTGCTTGCGGGCGGAAAGTTGTGGCGGGTGAGCGTGCACCGCAGCGTTTTGTCGTGATTGCGAGGCGATCGCGCGCAGATCATCGCCGCAACCCGCGCGCGTAGACCAAAGGGTGTGGTGACAGTGTCGATGGACGGCATCCACATGATGCGATCGGTGTGGTCGATGAGCCGTCGGGACTCGTCAGTGGTCAACAAGCAGATCCCGCCCGGCACCTGGCGGCGCATCTTCCGTTTCGCCCGGCCCTACCGGGCCGAGCTGCTCGTCTTCCTTGTCGTGATCATCCTCGACGCCCTCATTGGCGTCGCTACGCCCGTTCTCGCCGGCCGGGTCGTCAACGAGATCACCGCGCACGGTGAGGTGCGCGTTGTCGTCAAGATCGCGATCGTCATCGCGGGGCTGGCCCTCATCGATGCGGTCCTGTCCTTCGCGCAGCGCTGGTATTCGGCGCGCATCGGCGAGGGTCTCATTTTCGACATGCGTACGGCCGTGTTCCGCCATGTGCAGCGCATGCCGCTGGGATTCTTCACCCGTACCCAGACCGGCGCCCTCGTCAGCCGCCTCAACAACGATGTGATGGGCGCTCAGCAGGCGTTCACGTCGACACTGTCCGGATTGGTGTCGAATGTCGTGAGCTTGGTGCTGACCGCCGCCGTGATGTTTTCGCTGTCGTGGCAGATCACCGCGCTCGCCCTGGTAATGCTGCCGCTCTTCGTGCTACCAGCGCGACGGATCGGGCGGCGACTGCAGGCGATCACGCGCGAGTCCTACACACTGAACGCGTCGATGAACGCGACCATGACCGAGCGGTTCAACGTCGCGGGTGCGCTGTTGGTCAAGCTGTTCGGCCGGCCGGCCGAGGAGGACAAGTCGTTCCGTGATCGGGCCGCCCGGGTGCGCGACATCGGCATCACCTCGGCCATGTACGCGCGGGCGTTCTTCGTCGCGCTGACACTGGTCGCCGCGCTGGCCCAGGCGCTGGTCTACGGGCTGGGCGGCTACTACGCGCTGACCGGGATGCTCGACACCGGTACGGTCGTGACGCTCGCATTGCTCCTCACCCGGCTATACGGCCCGTTGACCGCGTTGTCGAACGCCCGCGTGGATGTGATGAGCGCCCTCGTCAGCTTCGACCGCGTCTTCGAGGTGCTCGACCTGCCGCCGATGATCGACGACGCGCCGGACGCGGTGGAGCTGCCGGCCGACGCGCGCAGCATCGAGTTCGACGACGTGCACTTCTCCTACCCGACCGCCTCTGAGGTATCCCTCGCGTCGCTCGAAGACGTGGCCGTGCTCGACAGCGCCCCGGCTCACGAGGTGTTGCGTGGCGTGTCGTTCCGGGCCGAACCCGGTGAGCTCGTGGCCCTCGTCGGCCCGTCGGGTGCGGGGAAGACCACGATCAGTCAGCTGGTGCCGCGCATCTACGACGTCCGGTCCGGGCGGGTGCTGATCGGCGGCTACGACGTCCGGGACGTCACGCAGCAGTCCTTGCGGGCCCGAATCGGCGTCGTCAGCCAGGACGCGCACATGTTCCACGACACGATCCGCGCCAATCTGACCTACGCCAAGCCGGATGCGCGGGAGAGCGAGCTGTGGGCAGCCGTCGAGGCGGCTCAGATCGCCGACCTCGTCGCGTCACTCCCGGACGGACTGGACACTGTCGTGGGCGATCGGGGCTACCGCCTCTCCGGCGGCGAGAAGCAGCGGCTGGCAATTGCGCGGCTGCTGCTCAAGGCACCGGAGATCGTGATCCTCGACGAGGCCACCGCGCATCTCGACAGCGAGAGCGAGGTCGCCGTGCAGACGGCGCTGGCCGAGGCGTTGACCGGCCGGACGTCCCTGGTGATCGCGCACCGGCTCTCGACGGTGTTGGGCGCCGACAAGATCCTCGTGGTCGACGAAGGCCGCGTCGTGGAGAGCGGCACGCACGCCGAGTTGCTGGCCGCCGAGGGCCTCTACGCGGAGCTCTACCGGACCCAGTTCGAAAAGCAGGCCCTAGGCATCGAGCAAGAACTCGCCAGCTAGCCCGGCCGAACACCGCGATGAGCGCTTGCGCGAAGAGCCCCGCCGCCGCTGCCGCGGCCCGCGCCGAAGGCGCGGAGCGGAGCCGGGGATGCACCCGAGCGCCAGCGAGTGGTGCAGACGCGGATCCGCGCGGGCGGGATGAACACCGCGATGAGCGCTTGCGCGAAGAGCCCCGCCGCCGCTGCCGCGGCCCGCGCCGAAGGCGCGGAGCGGAGCCGAGGATGCACCCGAGCGCCAGCGAGTGGTGCAGACGCGGATCCGCCCAG
>JBKPQM010000054.1:0-11715 GCA_046734095.1 Actinomycetota bacterium
ATGTACTGCAGGTCCGGGAACGACGCGAGCGACGCGGAGATCGGGTACATCGAGCCGATCGTGACCGGTGCCCCGTTGAGCTTCGGCGCCGCTACCGCCGAGGCATTCGACGTGGACGACGAGCCCGATCCGGTCGTCCCGCCACTACTCGAGCACCCGGCGACCGCCAGGGCCAGACTGGCGATGCCGGCGATGCCGGCAGCCCAGCGGAGTTGCTTTCCAAGCATGGTCCTGTCCCTTGAGTCCGGCGAGCGTCCAGGCGCTCGATCCTTCGAGTTCGGTTCCGGTGTGATTGAGCACACTCAATTGGATTCAGCGCACTCTATTTCGTCTTGGGCGCCCCGTCAAGGAATTCGCGCCCGCGACCTTCGCCCATGATCACGGCCCAAGGAGACAGCCGCGCCGCGCGTACGAGCGCCCCGAGACCGGCTCGCAACAGCGCGTGCGGGTAACGATTTAGTATACTCAACTCCTCTTGGCGGGTGTAGGCTCCGCTCAGCGAGGGAGGAGCCCGATGCGAGCAGCCGTCATGGACGCTCCGGCGCGTCCACTAACCGTGCGGGAACTCCGCGCGGCCGAACCCGGTCAGCACGAGGTCGTCGTGCGGCTCACCGCGAGCGGCGTCTGCCACACCGAACTTTCGGTGCTCCGCGGCGGAATGCCGATCCCGCTTCCGGCCGTGCTCGGGCACGAAGGCGCCGGCGTCGTGCAACAGGTGGGGTCGGGCGTGGAGGGCGTGCGGCCGGGAGATCGGGTCATCACGTCGGCCGCAGGCGCCTGCGGGAGGTGCTTCCACTGCGTCCGGAACGAGCCGCAGAGTTGTGATCACATTTCGACACTGGTGAGCACGCCGCGGTTCCTCGATGAGGCAGGAGTCCGGTTGCAGGGCTTCGCCGGCCTCGGCACGTTCGCCGAAGAGATGACCGTGCACGAGTCCTCCGTAATCCCGGTCCGAACCGACCTGCCCGATGAGCAGCTTGCCCTGGTCGGCTGCGGCGTCGTCACCGGCGTCGGCGCGGTACTGAACACCGCGCGGGTGGAGCCGGGCATGACCGTAGCGGTCATCGGGTGCGGCGGGGTCGGCCAGTCAGCGATCCAGGCCGCGGTGCTCTCAGGCGCAGCGCTGGTCATCGCAATCGACCCGATCGAGCTCAAGCTCGATTGTGCGCGGCGGGCCGGAGCGTCGGTTGCCATCGCGCCGGGCGAAGGGCTGGCGGAGGAGATCATCGGGCTTACCGGCGGGCGCGGTGTCGACGTTGCGATCGAGGCCGTCGGCTCCGCGGCGACGATTAGGTCGGCCTGGGACATCACCCGCCGCGGCGGCACGGTGGTCCTCGTCGGTGCCGCGGCGCGGACAGAGTCGGTGTCCTTCGCCGCCGCCGAACTTGTGCTGAGCCGCAAGACGATCAAGGGATCGATCTTCGCCGGGGGTGACGCCCAGAAGCTGATCCCGATGATCGTCGGGCTCGCCGAGGCGGGCCGCTTCGACCTGGCGTCGTTGGTCTCCAAGACGATCCGCCTCGATGAGATCGATGCGGCGTTCGAGGACATGGAGCAGGGTCGGGTGACGCGCTCGGTGATCGCTTATGACTGAGTCCGCCGGGCTGGAACTCGCCGGCAAGGTCACCGTCATCACCGGCGCTGCCGACGGCATCGGCCGAGCGCTCGCCGACGGTTTCGCCGCCGCCGGGGCGCGCCTTGTGCTCGCCGACGTCGACGCGGCAAAGGTGGGCGCGGTCGGCAAGGAGCTCGCCGAACTTGGGACAGACGTACTCACCGTCGGCACCGACGTCTCGAAGGCCGAGGACGTGCGTGCCCTGCGCGACGCGACGCTCGAACGGTTCGGCACGGTGCACGTCCTGTGCAACAACGCGGGGGTGATGGGTCCGGCCGGGAACCCGCTTTGGGAGCTGCCGCTGCACGAGTGGGAACGCGTCATGTCGGTGAACCTCTGGGGCGTGCTGAACGGAATCCAGGCGTTCTTGCCGACGATGCTCGCGTCCGGGCAGGAGAGCCACATCTTGAACACCGCGTCGATGGCCGGCGTGTCCACCGGGTCCACGATCCCGGAGTACATCGTGAGCAAGCACGCGGTGGTCGCACTCTCCGAGGTGCTGCAGGCCCAGCTCACCGACCGCGGTGCTCGCGTCGGAATCACGGTCCTGTGCCCGTCGGCGGTACGCACGGATCTTGCGTCGCGCGAGCACGAGCGATTGTCGGCGGCCGGCCACGGCGAGCCCTGGGCGGTTGCTCCTCAGGCACCAGGGACGAGCGGCTGGGGCCTGACGTTAGCGCCGACGGATGTCGCGGCTGTGGCGATCGCGGCCGTACGGGCGCGGCGGTTGTTCGCATTCACCCACCCGGGCTCGCGCGGGCGTGTCGAGGCCCGGCTTCGTCCGATCTTCGCCGCGCTCGAGATCGACGAGCCGCTCGAGGGCTAGCGCCAGCGTCGGCCAGCTGCCACACTCCCATTTGAGTATACTGAATCACAGCGGGATCGGGAGGCACCGAATGACCACAGCGTCGCCGGAGCGCACTGCCTTCGACGCCGAGAAGTTCGTCCGAAGCTTTCACCTTTACAACGCCGAGTTGCAGGACGACCCGTACCCGCAGATCGACAAGCTGCGCGCGCAGTGCCCGGTCGGGTACAGCGAGCAGTACGGCGGATTCTGGGTCGTGAGCCGCTACGAGGATTGCCGGTACGTGCTTCAGAATCCGCAGTTGTTCTCCTCGCTGCAGAACGTCGTCCCGCATTCGCAGCACACCGCACTGGGTCCGGACATCCCGACCCAGGTCGACCCGCCCGATCACGGCAAGTACCGGCAGATCCTCAATCCGCTGCTGTCACCACGCGTCGTCAACGCTTTGCAACCGCGCATGCGCGAACTAGTCACGCAGCTGCTGGACCCCATCGTCGAGGCGCAGCGTTGTGACTTCCTCGATGACTTCGCCGTCCCGTTCCCGTCGCTGATCTTCGTCCCGCTCATGGGCTTGCCCGAGTCGGACATCGACATGTTCATCGACTGGAAGAACAAGATCCTGCACACCTTCGACCCGGCCGAGCGGGCGGCGAACTACCAGACCGTCAACGCCGAACTCCGGGACTACTTCACGGCGGTATTCCACGAGCGGTCCCAGCGTGCTGACCCAGGCGATGACCTGGTCGGCAGCATGGTCAAGGCGCGCTTCGACGGGCAACGCCCGCTGACGTTAGCCGAGTTCGTCGGCATGTCGACGCTGCTTTGGGGCGCTGGACTGGACACCGTCACGGCGCAGCTGGCGCTTGCTGTCCACCACCTCGCCACCAACCCCGAGCTTCGTGATCAGCTGGCCGGCAACCTCGACCTGGTGCCGACCGCAATCGAAGAGCTGATGCGTTTCGACGGCTTGGTGAACGACTGCCGCAAGGCCACTACCGACATCGAGCTCGGCGGGCAGCCGATCAAGGCCGGCGACATGCTCATGGTCATGTACGGCGCGGCGGGCCGGGACCCCGAGCAGTTCCCGGACCCGTACCGCATCGACCTGGGCCGCTACCCGAACCCACACTTCGGCTTCGGTGGCGGCATCCATCGATGCGCCGGCTCGCATCTTGCTCGCGCCGAGTTGCGCGTTGCGATGGAGGAGATCCACACGCGCATCCCGCGGTACCGGCTCGACCCGGACCAACCGGTGCAGCGGCACTTCGGCTACGTCCGCGGTCTGGACAGCTTGCACTTGATCATCGACTGACCACCGTCGGGATCCAATCGCAGAGCCGGCGCCGGAGGTCCTCGCGCCGTCCGGCGAAGTTGTGGCAGTGCCCCGACCCGGCGAGGACGTACAGGGTGTAATCGGGTCACGCGCGTTCGGGCAACCGGACACACACCTGCGGATCGTGCATGGCCCGCAGTTGCTTCTTGTCGACCTTGGGTCCGTTGGCCGGTAACACGTCCGCGAACTGGTACCACCGCGGCCGCTTGAACGCAGGGAGCCGGTCGAGGCACCATGCGTCGAGCGACTCGACGTCGACGTCACCGCGGGTCACGATGACCGCCTTCACACCCTCGCCCCATCTCGGGTCCGGTACGCCGATCACCGCGCAGTCGCGGACCACCGGGTGCAGCCGCAGCACCTGCTCGACCTCGATGGAGTAGACGTTCTCCCCGCCGGTCTTCACCATGTCCTTGAGTCGGTCGAGCATGTAAAGGTAGCCGTCCTCGTCCACTCGCATAACGTCGCCGGTGTGCAGCCAACCGCCGCGCAAGGTTTCCGTGGTCGCATCCGGCAGGCGCCAGTACTCGGACATCACGCTCGTGCCGCGCAACACCAACTCCCCGGCCTGACCTGGCTCGACCGGCCGGTCGTCGGGGTCGAACACCGCGGCGCGAAATCCGATCAGCGGCCGGCCGATGGTGCCGGGCCGGGACAGTTCGTCGGTCCGGCTCGAACACGATGCAAAGTTGCCGGCTTCGGTGGATCCGTATATGCCGACGAAGTCCGCGTGCGGCACCAGTTCGGCCATCTCCAGATGCTCGGCTGCCGTGTGTTTGCCGCCCTGCCCGGTGAGCAGCCGGACCGATCTCGAATGCGTTGCGCTCATCGGGTGTCGCACCGCGCTGACGACGCCACCACCCACAAACGTGCCGATCGTGACGCCATGGCGAGCGATCAGCTCCCACGACTCCTCGAGCGAGCGCGTCGGGCCGAAGATGACCCGCCCGCCCACCGAGAGAACCGACATGGCGGTACCCAGACCGGCGACGTGGAAGAACGGCCCGGCGCCGATATGGACGTCGGCATCGGTCAGTCGCAGGCCGGTGGCCAGATTGGTCGCGGACGCCACCCACGCGCGCTGGGAGAGCACGCACCCCTTCGACCGGCCGGTCGTGCCTGATGTATACAGCTGAAGAAAGGGCCCATCGGGATCGGGTCGCGGTGCCGCGAGCGGTGCCGGTTCGGCGTTCGCGAAGCGCCGGCGTTGCTCGGCGTCCAGGACGATTGCCGGTAGGTCGAGCGCGCCCGCCGCGGTCGCGAGCGCGACTCGGCCCGGATCGACGATCACCAGCCGGGCATCCGAGTCCGCCACCTGGAAGCGGACCGCTTCGGCGTTGAGCCTGGTGTTGATCAGGACGGCAACGGCGCCAAGGAGCGAGGCACCGTACAAAGCGGCGAGGTAGTCCGGGCCGTTGGCCGCGACGATCGCGACCCGGTCGCCCTCGCCGATCCCGGATTCGTGCAGCCACCGTTGCCACCGGCGCGCCTGGTCGGCCAGCTCGCCGTAGCACATGCTCCAGTCATCGCCCGCGATCGCAACTCGCTTCGCCAGCGTGGGCGTGAGGCCCGCGGCGACGAGATCAGCGACGAGGAGCCTAGGCGTCACGACCCCGCCAAGCGTTCACCGGGCGTGAAGGTCGCCGGCAGGCGGTGCCATCCGTTCGCGGTACTGATGTTCGAGTAGCGCACCGCTCCGTCGCCGAGCCGATAGTCAGGCATCCGGGTCAGCACTGCTCGGACCATGATCGCGAACTCGGCGCGCGCAAGCGTCGAGCCGACGCATCGGTGCGCTCCCACTCCGAACGCGGTGTGGCGGTTCGGGTGTCGGTCAAGGACGATCTCCTCAGGCCGGTCGAAGGCTGGCGGATCGTGGTTGGCCGCCGCGTAGCTCAAGAAGAGCCGCTCGCCGCGGCGCAGGTTGGAGCCATCCAGCTCGGTATCCTTCGTCACCGTCCGCGCGAATCCCTGTACCGGGCTGTGGTAGCGCAGCATCTCTTCGCAGAACGAACTCATCAACGCCTCGTCTTTCACGAGCCGTTCCCGATGCTCAGGGTGCTCGCCGAGGTAAGCCAGAGCGTGCGTTGTCAGCGCGGTCGTGGTGTCGATGCCACCGCCGAGCGTGGTGAGAAGGATCGCGACGATCTCCTCGTCGCGCAGTCCTCGACCGCCGACATCCACCTGGGTGAGCATGGTGATCAGGTCATTGCGTGGATGCTGCCGACGGTCGGCGATCTCGGCCGCAACCGTGGCCCCGATGCCGTGGATCAGCTGGAGCGCCTCGCTGTGACCGGGTGTGCCGGGCCGGTTCGCGACGAGCCCGTGGAACGCGTGCGCGTAGCGCTCCCAGTCATCGACCGGCAGGCCGACGATGAGCAACGTGGCCATCGCCGGGACCGGGCTGGTCAGGTCGTCCACGAAGTCGATCTCGCCCGACTCGATCACCCGATCGATGCACCACGAGGTCAGTCGTTCGAACTCCGGTACCAGGCCGGCCACCATCGTCGGTCCGAAGGCGGGGTTCATGACCTTGCGGTACGGACGCAGCTCCGGCGGGTCGACTTCGATAGGTAGCAGGTGCAGCGTCGGTTCCACCGGGATGACGATCCCCGTGTAGTCGAGGTCGCCGTGCCGGTCCTTCTTCGAGGAGAACGTCGCGTCGTCACGGCTCGCGTCGAACACGGCCCGATAGCTGGCGGCGACCCAGAATCCGTCGTGGGCATCAGTCCAGCCCACTGGGCACCTGGCGCGTATCTCGCGGAAGATGGCGAGTGACTCCGCGGCGTACTCGGGCGACGTGTGGTCGAAGTCGATTACCGGGCGATCAGTCGTCATCGTCGCGTCGTCCTTAGACCGTGGCCGGCGGCGAGAAACCGTCCGGCAGCGCGACGGACTTCGTCTCCAAGTAGGCTGCGAGGCCCTCTGGGCCGTTCTCTCGGCCGAGCCCGGACTGCTTGTAACCGCCGAACGGAACGAGTGCGTCCGTTCCGTAGCCGTTGACGCCGTAGGTACCGGCGCGCACCCGCCGGGCGACCCCGAAGCCACGCTCCGGGTCCGCCGTGTATACGGCCCCGGCCAGGCCGAAGTCGGAGTCGTTCGCGATGTCGACCGCCTCGTCGAGGCTGTCGTAAGCGATGAATGAGGTGACCGGGCCGAAGATCTCCTCGCGCGCGATGCGCATCCGGTTCTCGACGCCGGTGAAGACCGTCGGCTGGACGTACCAACCCTTCGGCAGATGGCTTGGTCGCCCACCGCCCATCGCCAGGGTCGCCCCCTCAGCTCGACCAGCCTCGAGATAGCCCTCCACCCGGTCGCGCTGGCGTTCCGCGATCAACGGGCCGTAATAGGTGTCGGGCTCGAATGGATCGCCGAGCTTGAGGTTGCCCACCGCGTTGCAGAAGGCCTCGGCCAATTCGGCGGCTCGTTCGCGCGGGACGAGGACGCGTGACTGCAGCAGGCACATCTGACCGGACAGCATCGTGGCCATCGGCAGCAACTGCGGGATGGCGACGCTTGGGTCGACGTCGTCGAGGAGGATCGCGGCGGACTTGCCACCGAGTTCCAGGCTGACCCGCTTGATCCGCCTCGCGCACTCGGCCATGATCCACGCGCCGGCGGCGGTGCTGCCGGTGAACGCGACCTTGTCGACGCCCGGGTGCGAGACGAGCGCGCGGCCGACTTCACGGTCGCCGGGCACAATGCTGAGCACGCCGTCCGGGAGTCCGGCTTTTGCGCAGATGTCCGCCACTACACCGAACACCAATGGCGTCTCCGGCGGGGGCTTGCAGACGAACGTGCAACCTGCGGCCAGCGCCGGGGCGAGCTTCATCATCGTGAGCACGATCGGGCCGTTCCACGGCACAATGCCGGCGACGACGCCCACCGGTTCGCGCAGGATCGCGGCGCGCAACTTCACGCCTTGGCGGATCTCCTCGAACTGGTACTGCTCCGCGATGTCGGCGTGCACGCGCAGGTGCGGGATCGCGCCCCGAACCTGCGCGGCTGCGCTGATCGAGATGGGCGTGCCGCCCTCGATCGTCACGATCTCCGCGAGTTCGTCCGCACGCTCCTCGAGCCCGTCGGCGATGCGACGCACGACGGCGGTACGCTCCGTGACCGGCATCCGCGGCCATGGACCATGGTCGAACGCCTCGCGCGCAGCCCGGACCGCACGGTCGACGTCGTCCGTTGAGGGCGCCGGGACCCGTCCCACAACCTCCTCGGTCGATGGCGATACGACGTCGATCGTTGCGTCGGAAGCCGGCTCGACCCACTGGCCGCCGATGAACAACGCGTCGTGAGTGATCATGCTGGGAACCCCTTGGGTGATCCGCCGCTCATCGGCCCGATACAGATTCCGTATACTCTATTATGACCGGCAGCCGTGCGTAAAGGTCGGAGGAACACTGTCATGCCGCGACTGTCACCGCGCGAGCTCGAGCAATTCCGCGACGCCGTCGACGGGGTGCTGTCCTCGCTGTGGCGAAGTCCCCGCGGCGCCGGTGAGGATGAAGATGGCACCCGGTTAAGCGTGGTCTGGGACGCCGCGGCCCGGTTGGGGTGGACCGCGCTCGGACCGGAAGGTGCCCTCGACGCTGTCGTGACCGGGCTGACCGCGCTGGGTGGGGTCGCCTGCCCGCTCCCCTTAATGGACGGGTATGTGGCGGCGTCGTTGCTTGCCACTGACCCGGACCTGGTAGCCGCCGTCGCAGCGGGCGACGTGCGCCCGGTTGTCGCAACAGCTGCGCAGGACACCCCCCGGGTCCGCTTCGTCGAGGCCGCGCTGTGCGCCACGCACGTCGTGCTTGTTCTGGATGGCGAGATCGTCGTCCGCGAGATCGCCGAGGTGCGGGAGACGCCTGGTCTCGCCCGGCCGTCGTGGGCCGACGTGCGGCTCGCGGGCACAGCAACCCTGCGCGGCACGCCGGGCCGCAGCATTACTGAGCGCGCGAAGGCTCTGCTGCGACTCGGTCTGGCGGTGCGCGCCATCGGCGCGGCCGAATACGCCGTCCAACTGGCCATCGCGCATGCCAAGGAGCGCATCGCGTTCGGCAAGCCGATCGGCGCCTTCCAGGCGGTCGCGCACCGCGCCGTGGACGGGGCGACGGGTGTGACCGCCGTGAAGGCCCTGTTCGGCGAGGCCGTTGACGGCTACCTCTCGAACCGGCCCAACTGGCCGCTCGCCGCCGAGCTCGCGGTGCAGTTCGCGTCGTCCGTCGCCGTGGACGCACAATTCGGCGCCCAGCACACCCTCGCGGCCGGGGGCTACTTCGAGGAGCACGACGCGCCCTGGCTGTTCCGCCGGGTCAACGCCGACGTGAGCGCGCTCGACGGCATCCGGCTGCTCGCCGGCGACGTCGCCGACATGCTGATCGGGTCCGGCGACGGCCTGCCGTTCCTCGCCCTCGGCGATCGCGCCGAAGCGTTCCGCGAGGAGGTCCGCGCCTTCAGTGCGTCGTTCCGTCCGGACGGGGCGGTGGTCCACTTCGACGACCGGTTCGACGAACGACTGCGCACGGCGGCCGTGGAGCAGGGCTACCTGACCCTGTCGTGGCCAGCGAGCGCGGGCGGGCGCGAGGCGACCGTCGAGGAACAGATGGTGCTGGGTGAGGAGCTCGCGTACCAGCGCATCCACGTGACGGGGAAGGGGATGGCCGACATGCTCGGCGCGGCCATCATCCGCCACGGAACGCCGGAACAGCAGGCCCGCTACCTCCCGCTCCTCGCCGCTGGAAAGCTGCCGGCCTACCTGGGCTACTCCGAGCCGGAGGTGGGATCGGACCTCGCGAACCTACGCACCAGGGCGGTCCCCGACGGCGACGACTGGATCGTCAACGGCCGAAAGATGTGGGGCACGGGCGCGCACCGCGCCGAGTGGGTGTGGCTCGCGGCACGCACCGATCCGGACGCAAGGCCGCCACACGCCGGGATCACGGTGTTCCTGACGCGGGTCGACCGTCCAGGCTTCGAGTTGCAGCAGCACACGGCGCTGTCGGGCGAGGTGTCCTGCTCGACGTTCTTCGACGATTTCCGCATCCCAGACGAGGACCGGGTCGGCGAGATCAACGGCGGCTGGCGGGTCATCGCTGAGGCGCTCGCCCAGGAACGAGTGGCGATGGCGAACACCGCGGCCAACGTATTGCGGCTGATGGACGACATGCTCGCCGAGATCCGGAAGGACCCAGAGGGCACAGTTGGCGCGCGGGGCTCGGCCAAGCGACACATGATCAGCGAGCTTGCGGCCCGCCTACAGGCGTCGCGCGTCCTGGTCAACGCGAGCGTGCGAGCCACCGCGACGTCCGGCGGCGGTGCCCGCCTTGAAGCGCCGATGGCCAAGATCCTGGCGACCCAGCTCCTCGAGGACTTCAGCGAGGCGGCGCTGCGCATCTTCGGCCCGGTCGCGGCGCTCGGCGAGGACGTTCCGGATGTGCCAGGCCGCGGGGCGTTCGAGTACAACCTTCGGTACTCGATCATGCAGGTGGTTGGCGGCGGCACGATCGATATTCAGCGCAATCTCGTCGCACGTTCGCTCGGTCTGCCCCGCTGAGCGCGGGCGGGTCAGGTCAGCGCTGGTCGACCGGGCTCCGGACGCCGCTCGACCACTGGATCCGGATCATGTGCGAGCTGAACCGCCACTCGCCGGCGTCGCGGACCACGTCGAAGTCGAACGTCCCCCCGTGCGTGTACGGGTCGCCGTCTTTGGGCACGTGGTGCGACACGAAGTAGGTCTGCGCCGTCGCCCGGTCACCGTCGAGCCGGACGACGACATTGGACACGAAGTGCTGCAACGCGGCGAAGATCGTGAACCGGGTGCGGTACAGGTCGAGAACCGCCTCAGAGCTCTCGAACTCGCCGACAAGATCCATCGTCGTGCGTGCGTCCGCCTGGAAGCACGACCGGAACGTGTCCCAGTCCTGACTGTCCATCGCGTGTGCGTAGCGGACGATCAGGTCCTCGACAGCGAGCCGGTCCTCGAGATCGCCGCGCGAGCTCATGACGCCACCGACGGCTCGAGCGCCGGCCCGACCGGGTACAGCGCCCGGCGCAGCGCGTTGACGATGTCCGTGTTGCAGCGTCGAGCGACGTCAGACATCGTCACCAGAACGTCGAAGCCGTGCGGAGCGCCGGGGTAGACGTGCAATTCGGTCGGGACGACAGCCCCGAGCAGGCGCGCGTACTCGATCGACTCGTCGCGGAACAGGTCGGCGCCGCCCACCGCGACGAACGCCGGTGGCAACCCGGCCAGGTCGACCGCCCGGGCAGCCGCGGCATATGCCGGGACGTCGGCCGCCGCGTTGCCGAGGTAGGCCTGCCAACCGAGGGCGTTCGCCGGCCGGCCCCACACGAGCGTTCCGGGCATCTGCGCCGACGGCGTGCTCTGCCGGTCGTCGAGCATGGGATAGAGCAGCAACTGGTAGGTGATTGCCGGTCCGCCACGATCGCGGGCAAGCAGTGCGAGCGCGGCGCCGAGACCCGCACCGGCGCTCGCTCCCGCCAGAACGATGCGCGCTGGATCGATGCCGAGCGTGTCGGTGCTGGCGACTGTCCAGGCCAGCGCGTTGTAGCAGTCCTCGAGCGGCGTCGGGAACGGATGCTCGGGCGCGAGGCGGTACTCGACCGCCACAACGACGCAGTCCAGCGTCTCGACCCACCGGTTGAGTCGCGCATCGACGGTGAGCGCGGTGCCGCTGATGTAGCCGCCGCCGTGGATCCAGAAGATGCAGGGCCGATCCCGTCCGGCATCCGGCGGGGAGTAGACGCGCGCCTGCACGCTGGCATCAACCCGCTCGTCGCGAAACACGGTCGTGGTCGGCGGCACCGCCGGCGGCGGGGCATCGGCTCGTGCGGCGCGCCGGGCCGGGATCGTGTCGAGCGTCCACTCGTCGAAGTCGAAGGTGTTCGGTGGGAGTGCGGCGAAGAACGCGGCAATCTCCAGGTCCAGTGTCGCCGATTGCTCCACGA
>JBKPQM010000055.1:0-13643 GCA_046734095.1 Actinomycetota bacterium
GTCGACGACATACCAGCGGCCGCTCTCGCCGCGCCGCCACTCACCACTGTCACGTCCGATATGAGCGCGACCGCCAAACACGTGGCGGAGAGCATTGTGCGCAGCCTCTCCGGCGCTGAGCCGCCGCCTGATGCCGACTTCGGTCATCCGCAGCTCGTGGTGCGCGAGTCGGCGCCCTAGCGGCCGACGCCGGGCATATCGAGCATGTACTCGACGTGCTCGACGGGGCGGCCGCGTGGCTCCGCCCACGAGTCTGGTCCCACGCGGCGATCCGAGTTCGCCAGCGCTCCTCAAGGTTCGGCTGCTGTAGTAGGCGCCAGGCTCGGGTGATCGATCGGTCTAGGTCCGGCAGCTGGGGTTGCAGTTCGACCAGGCAGTTGCTGTGCGTGCCCCCGGTCGGACTCGAACCGACACTGGAACCCTTTTAAGGGGTCTGCCTCTGCCGTTGGGCTACGGGGGCACCGCCAGGATATGTGTTGGGCTCGCGTCAAGGGCTCGGCGTGAACCGCACCGTCACGATCTGGAACGGCCGCAACTCGATCGCGACCCCCTGATCAAAGACCAGCAGATCGCCGACCAGGCGTTCGAGCAGGTCGACACTGCGCGCGCTGGACGCGGGGAAGCCGGGCCGTAGGACCGCCGTGGTCCGCGCACCCAGCGCTTCGTAGAGGCGCACGACGACGTCGCCGGAGCGGTCGTCGGCCAGCTTCACCGACTCCACGATCACCCCGTCGTTGTCGACGGTGACGAGTGGTTCGACCGGTTTGCCGCCGATAACCGTCCGTTCGGGCAGGTTGATGCGGTACCCCTCGCGGGCGGCGTCGCCGATGCCGGCCCCAGGCACGAGTGCGTACCGCAGGTGGTGGCGGCCCTGGTCGGTGTCGGGGTCCGGGCTGCGCGGTGCACGCAGCAGCGAGAGGCGGACGACGGTACTGGTACCGCCGCCGACCCGCTGCCGACGCGTGACGTCGTGACCGTAGGTGCTGTCGTTCACGACCGCGACGCCGTAGCCGGGCTCACCGACATGGATGAAGCGGTGCGCGCAGATCTCGAACTTGGCTGCGTCCCAGCTGGTGTTCGTGTGGGTGGGACGGTAGACGTGGCCGAACTGGATCTCCGCCGCGGATCGGTCGGCGGTCACGTCCAGGTCGAAGCCGGCCTTGAGCAGCTTCTCCCGCTCGTGCCAGTCGATGTCGGTATCGAAGACGACAGTGCGGCCGACGAGGGTGATGAGCTGGGTGATCGTCGTAGCGCCAAGGCGGTGGGTCACGCGCACCCCACCATCCTCTGTGGACACCCGTCCGACCAGGTCGGTCACAACGTGACGGTAGAACTCGTCGATGTCCCAGGCATCGAAAACGGTCGGGGTGTCCGGGTGCAGTTGCAGCAGGTTGCCGACGCTGCCCGGAGCAATCACCTCGCGGCCACCGTCCAGAACAGACGTGAGCGTCCCCCGGCTATCCACCCGCACACGCAGCAGGCCGTTGTCGAGGACGAAGCCGTGGCCATCCTCGGTGACGTCCGTCGGCGCCTCGGCTTCCGAGCGGGGCCAGGCGCCCAGAGCGGGCACCCCGTTGCGGGCGTGCGGGGCGGCATTGAACGCGAGCCGCACGTCGCCGTCGCCGGCCAGTGCACGCAGGGCATTCGCGATGAGTTCTTCCAACTCCGCGGCGACGGCTGCGTAATTGGCCGCCGCCTCGCGGTGCACCCAGTGAATCGACGACCCGGGCAGGATGTCGTGGAACTGCTGCAACAGCACGAGCTTCCAGATCCGGTCCAGTGCCTCGTACGGGTAGTCCGTACCATGGCGTACGGCGGCCGTGGCACACCACAGCTCGGCCTCGCGCAGCAGGTGTTCGCTGCGCCGGTTGCCCTGCTTGGTCTTCGCTTGCGAGGTGTAGGTGCCGCGGTGGAATTCCAGGTACAGCTCGCCCGTCCATATCGGCGCGTCCAGATACTCGGCTTCCGCGCGGGCGAAGAACTCGGCCGGACGCTCGATCACCACCCGCGGCGAACCGTCCAGGTCGCGCAGCCGGGCCGCCCGGGCCAGCATCTCCCGGGTCGGCCCGCCACCACCGTCGCCGTACCCGAACGGCACGAGCGATCCGGTGGAACCGGCCTTGTCGGCGAAATTCCGCGAAGCGTGGGCCAGCTCGGAACCGGACAGCTTTGCGTTATAGGTATCGACCGGCGGGAAGTGCGTGAAGATCCGCGTTCCGTCGAGGCCTTCCCACCAGAACGTGTGGTGCGGGAAGCGGTTCGTTTGGTTCCAAGAGATCTTCTGGGTCAGGAACCACCGCGACCCGGACAGCGCGATCAGCTGAGGCAGCGCGGCTGTATATCCGAACGAGTCGGGCAGCCATACCTCCTCCGTCTCGACGCCGAACTCGTCGAGGAAGAACCTCTTGCCGTACGTGAACTGGCGGGCCAGCGCCTCGCCGCCCGGCAGGTTGGTGTCCGACTCGACCCACATGCCGCCCACTGGGACGAACTGGCCGTCCTTCACCCGGTCGGCGACGCGGGCGAAGATCTCCGGGTGGTATCCCTTGAGCCACGCCAGCTGTTGAGCCGACGACATCGCGTAGACAATCTCAGCATGGCTGTGCATCAGATCGGTGACATTGGCGCACGTGCGGGCCACCTTGCGAACGGTCTCGCGCACCGGCCACAGCCAGGCCGAGTCGATATGCGCATGGCCGACCGCGCTCACCCGGTGCGCTGAGGCTCGCGCCGGAGTGTCCAGGACGCCGCGTAGCTCGGCGCGGGCGGCCGCCGCAGTCGCGCGGATGTCCTGCACGTCGATGCGGTCGAGGCTGCGGTCGACCGCCCGCAGGATCTGCCAGCGGCGCGGATCGCCCAGATCCAGCTCGGCTTCCAGCTCGCCCAGTACCTCCAGGTCGTGCTGCAACTCCCACACGTCCGGCTCGAAGATCGCAAGGTCGACCCGCTCGATGCGGTAGAGCGGTTCGGCGCCGGCGGTCGCGCGGTCGCCGAGCGGGGTCGGCCAGAAGAGGTTGTCAGGGGGGAGAATCACCGGGTTGGCCGCCGCCTCGACGTACAGCTCCACCGGCTCGTCCGGCGGCACCCGGACCCACTGGGTGCGCGGGTTGAGACCCTTCACCGGCGTGCCGTCACGCCGATATACCAGCCCCTCGGCCTGAAAGCCGGTTCGGTGCGGATCGAACCCGATGTCGATCAACGCCTCGACCGCGCGCTCCGCCCACCCGGATGGGACCGCCCCGCTGACCCGAAACCAGGCCGTCGACCACGGCGGACCCCACCGATCACCCACTCTCGCGGGCGTGTATGACGCCTCCAGGGCCTCGGCGACGGGCACCGGCTCGCCCACCACAGGCCACACGGCAATGTCGAGCGGCGCCTGCTCCGAGTACACCGCGCGCTCAACCCGGCTCAGCACGCGGCGCAGCCGCTGCTCGATCAGAGCGTGATCGTCATGCACGCTCCCGATCCTCCCCCGGCGCCGACCCCGCCGGTCGCACGGGGGCTAGCCGAGGCGTTTGCCGGCGGCGACCTCGAACTCCGTGCGCGGCTGGTGCAGCTGGCCAAGCGCGACGACGTCGCGTCGGAAGAACAGTGCGATGGTCCAGTCGGTCAGCACCCTGATCTTGCGGTTGAAGGTCGGCATCCGCCACACGTGATACGTCCGGTGCATGAACCAGGCCGGGAAGCCGCGCACTTTGATGCCGTAGACCTCGGCGACGCCGCGGTAGAGGCCGAGCGAGGCCACCGAACCTACGTACTTGTGCACGTAGTCCTTCAGCGCACGCCCGTTGACCGTGGCGATGATGTTGCCGGCCAGCACCTTCGACTGGCGCATCGCGTGCTGCGCGCTCGGACTGGTGAGCGCCTGTGGGTTGTCCTTCTTCGACAGGTCCGGAACGGCGGCGCAGTCGCCGGACGAGAACACCCCATCGGCCCCGCGCACCGTCAGGGTGGCGGCGCAGGGCAGCCGGCCCTGGTCGTCGCGGGGCAGGTCGGTGTTGGCGAGCAGGGGATGCGGCTTGACGCCGGCGGTCCAAACGACCGTCTCGGCATCGAATGAGTCGCCGTCACTGAGCTTGACGCGGCCACCCTCGACGGACTCCAGCCGGGTCTCGAGGCGCACATCAATGTTGCGCTCGGCGAGTCGCTCGACCGTGTACAGCGCGAGCCCGATGGACACCTCCGGCATGATGCGGTCGGCCGCCTCGATCAGCAGCCACCGCATGTCGTCCGGCCGGATACCGTCGTAGTAGCGCGTGGCGTAGCGGGCCATGTCCTGTAGCTCGGCGATCGCCTCGACGCCTGCGTATCCACCGCCGACGAACACGAACGTGAGCGCGCTACGCCGGCGCTCGGGGTCGGTCGTCGAAGCAGCAAGGTCCAGCCGCGACAGCACCTGATTGCGCAGGAAGATCGCCTCGCCGATCGTCTTGAAACCGATACCGTGCTCGGCGAGCCCTGGGATGGGCAGCAACCGCGACACCGATCCCGGACACATGACGAGCAGGTCATAGCCGACCTCGAACGGCACGCCGTCTATAGCCATCACGCGGGCGACCTTGCGACTGTGCTCGACCTGGGTGACCGCCCCGGTGATCACCCGGCACTTGCGCAGCACCCGGCGCAGTGGCACCACCACATGCCGCGGCTCGACCGAGCCGGCGGCCGCCTCCGGCAGGAACGGCTGGTAGGTCATCGTCGGCTGCGGATCGATCAGTGTGACCTCAGCCCGGGCCCGCGAGAGCTTGCGCTGCAGCCGCAGCGCGGTGTACATGCCGACGTAGCCGCCGCCGATGATCAGAATGCGGGACGGTTGTCCGAGCGAGCTCATAGCCGACGACGCTACCGACGCCGAAGGACGACCGGCCGTAGTGCCCCGTGTCAGCGCACTACCGGCTCTTGGCTTCGGCTAGTTCAGCGGCTCGGGTGAATACCGCGTCGAGCATCGGCTGGGTGAGCTTGCCGGTGAACGTGTTCTGCTGGCTGACGTGGTAACAGCCGAGCACCTCCCGTCCGTCCGGCAGCGTTAGCTCGGCCCCGTGGGCGAACTTCGGCACTGGCCGGGGCACGGCCATCCCGGCCGTGCGCAGCGCCGCCCAGAGGCCGGCCCAGCCGAACGCGCCGAGCACGACCACGGCGCGCACGCTCGGCCACAGCAGTTCAAGCTCGCGAACCAGCCAGGGACGGCACGTATCGCGCTCGGCCGGCGTCGGCTTGTTGTCAGGCGGTGCGCACCGCACCGTGGCGACCACCCGGGTATAGAACAGCGTCAGCCCGTCGTCGGCGGCGACCGCCGTGGGCTGGTCGGCCAGTCCGCAGCGGTACAGTGACGCGTACAGCCAGTCGCCCGAGCGATCACCGGTGAACATGCGTCCTGTCCGGTTCCCACCGTGGGCGGCGGGAGCGAGGCCGAGGACGAGGATCCGCGGATGTTCGACGCCGAAGCTGGGCACCGGCCGTCCCCAGTACTCCTGATTGGCGTACGCCCGGCGCTTGGACATCGCGACGCTTTCCCGCCAGCTGACCAACCGCGGGCAGGCTCGGCACACCGACACCCGAGCGTCCACAGTGGACAGCGTCTCGGCGCTCGATGCGAGTTGGGCGGCCTCTTTCGGCGTATGACCAACAGGGGTGGAGGAATCAGCGGGATCGCCGGGCCAGCCTGACCCGGGGCACGCGACCATGAGGCATAGAGTATGCAGCACGGCCAACCCGGACGGAGTTGTCGATGGCGAACATGGTGGGCAGCATCGCCTGGAAGATCACGACGCTCGCGATCGGGATCCCCGTGGGCATCGCCGTCCGGAAGGCCTTGGAGCGCGCGTGGGTGACGGCCCGGCCCGAGAGCCCGCCCAGCGCCGCCGAGGACCCCGACGTGAGCTGGGGTGACGCGCTGGTCTGGGCAGCGCTGTCGGCCATCGGCGTCGCCGTTGCGCAACTCATAACCGTCAAGGGCGCGTCGACAGTGTGGCGCAAGCTGATCGGCGCCGACCCACCGCCGATCGCGAGAGCGAAGGCGGAAGCCGAAGGGGCGGCCGCCTGATCGCTACTTGATCGAGCCGGCCGTCAGGCCTCCGACGACCTTCCCCTCGATCACGGCGAACAGGATGATGACCGGGATGGTGGCGATCACCGAGCCGGCGAACAGGTGTCCCCAGTCGACCGAGTACTGGCCGATGTAGTTGTTGATGGCCACGGTGAGCGGTGCATTGGCCGGGTTCCCCGACAACGTCAGCGCCACGATGAACTCGTTCCACGCGGCGATGAACGTGAAGATCAGCGCGGTGACGATGCCGGGTAGGGCAAGCGGCAGGGTGATCCGCGAGAGCGCGCCGAGGCGGCTGGTCCCGTCGACCATTGCCGCCTCTTCGAGCTCCGACGGGATCGACGAGAAGTACGCGTTGAGGATCCAGACGGCGAACGCCAGATTGAACCCGGCGTTGACGAAGATCAACGACCAGGTCGGGCTCAGGCCGTAGCTCGTGAACTGCCGCTGGATGCCGACGAGCATCGCGGCCGGCTGGAAC
Source organism: Actinomycetota bacterium (assembly GCA_046734095.1). Taxonomy (GTDB): domain Bacteria; phylum Actinomycetota; class Actinomycetes; order Mycobacteriales; family Jatrophihabitantaceae; genus DASXRA01. The sequence goes on from JBKPQM010000055.1 coordinate 6,531, forward strand.
ATCTGGGTCGCCAGCACGAGCACCAGGAAGAAAAGCCGGAGGCGGAACTTACGCCGGGCTGTGTAGTACGCCGCCGGCAAGGCGACGAGCAGCACCAGCACGGTGGCGCCGCCGGCGATCTCCAGGCTGACCTTCAGGTTGGTCCCGAAGCCGGTGTCCCAGATGCTGCTGAAGTTGGTCCAGTCCCAGTGCTTCGGAATGTAACCCCGCTCCTGCAGTTCGGCCGGCGGCCGAAGGGCCGTAATCACCATCTCGACGTACGGCAGCAAGAAGATGATGGCGATGATGTATGCCGCTAGGCTGAGAATCAGGCGGCGCAGCGTCAATGGCCGCCGGACCCGCTTGCGGGTGGGCGGGGTGGCGGCTTCGGCCGAGGTCGGAGTGGCGACGGCGGTGGTCATGTGACCTGGTCCTTCCAACGGGTGACCTTGAGGAAGACCAGCACCACAACAATCACCAAGCCAAAGTTGATCACAGACATGGCCGCCGACTCACCGATGAACGCCTGCTTCAACTGGAACATGAACACGGTGCTGGTGGCCGTCTCGTAGCCCGGGCCACCGCGCGTCATCCCCCAGATGATCGGGAACGAGTTGAACACGTTGATCACGTTGATGAGCAGAGCGACGAGGAACGCCGGACGCAGCAGCGGCAGTGTGATCGACCGGTACATCCGCCACGAGGAGGCGCCGTCGACGCGCGCCGCCTCGTAAAGCTCGGACGGTATGGTCTGCAGGCCGGCCAGCAGCGCGTACGTCGAGAACGGCAGCGACACGAAGATCGCGACGATCATCATCCAGACGAATGCCGCGTCCGGGCGGCCGAGCCAGTCGGCTTGGTTGCTGCCGAACGAGTCGAGCACGCCGATGTCGTGCAGGAACACGTTGATGACGCCGTACTGCGGGTCGAGCGCCCACCGGAAGATGAACGCCGTCATCAGCACCGACGCGGCCCACGGCGCGATGAGCGCCCACCGCGCCACCCGCCGGCCGGGGAACCGCTGGTTGAACAGCTCCGCCAGGCCGAGGGAGAGGACCATGGTGATGCCGACGACCACCACGACCCATACGACGGTGCGGATCAGGATGCTGGGGAGGTCCGGTTCGTTGAACAGGTCCTTGAAGTTCCGCCAGCCGGCCGGGCCGAGGTAGAAGCCGTTCGCAGTGAAGCGCTGGAAAGACGTCTTGAACATGACGAAGACCGGCCAGAGCACCACGACGCCGATCAGGGCCGCCGCCGGCCCGATCCACAACAACGGCGACAGCGCGCGCGACACTCGGCGCGAATAGGGGCCTCGCCGCCGGTCCCGCCGTCGCGTGGGCTGAACCTCCTGGGCCCGGGTCTGGGCCACGGTTTCACTCATCGGTCGCCCCAGGTTGATTCGCTGGCGTGGTCATGGTGCATCCCGGCGCGGGTCGAAGGGAACCCGCGCCGGGATGGTTCCTCGGGCATCTACCGACTAGCTGCCCTTCTCCGCGGTCTGCTGGATGCTGTCGAGGATCTTCTTCGGATCCTGGCTCATGGCCAGACCGATCTGCTGCTGGATCTGCGTCTTGACCGTCGACCAGATCGGGTCGTTCGGGTACTGCACCGAGTTCGGCAGCGCCTTGAGGAACGGTCCGAACGTGGGATCGGACGACAACGACTGGATGGCTGAGTTGGTGGCCGGCAGAAGCGCGTATTCCTTGTCGAACTGAATCTGGTACTTGTCCTGGTAGAAGAAGTCGACGAACTTCTTCTGCGCGTCCTGCTTGCTGCTGTCGGTCTTGAACACCGAGACGTTGTCGCACACGCCCAGGGTCTTGTCGAGGGCGCCCGACTTACCGGCGATCGGGACCGACGCCCAGTCGGAGGCCTGCAACTTCCCACCGTCCTGGATGATCGGGATGAGAGCCGGCGAGCCGTTGATCATGCCGATCCCGCCCTGCGCGAACTGCTTCCACAGGTCGGTGCGGTTCTTCGTGCCCGGGTTCGGCTCCGTGACGCCGGCCTTGACCATGCCGGACATGAAGGTCAACGCCTCGGCGTTCTGCGGGCTGTTGATCGTCCAGTTGCCGCTATCGTCCTGGTAGCCGCCACCGTTGCCGAGGAACCACAGCAACGACTCGGCCTGCGCCTCCTCCGAGCCGAGCGGCAGGCCGAATCCGACCTTGCCGGTCGCCGACTTGATCTTCGTGGCGTCCGCCTGGATCTGATCCCACGTCTGCGGCGCGGACGTGATGCCGGCCTGCTGGAAGATCTTCTTGTTGTAGAACAAGGTGCGCGCGCTCGTGGTGAACGGCATGCCGTACTGCGTGCCTTTGTAGGTGTTGAGCTTGGCGAACACCGACAGCAAGTTGCTGAACGTGTTCGGTGAGGTCACGTCCTTCGCCGCGTAGAGCAGCCCAGACTGGGCGTAATCCGGGAAATAATCACCTTCCATGACATCCGGGTACTGCTTGTTCTGGACCATCGTCTTGACCCGGTTGTCGAAGTCGTTCCAGTTGATGGTCTGCACCTTGACCGTGATGTTCGGGTTCGCCGCGTGGAAGTCGGACGCGATGCCTTCCCAATACTTCTGCGTAGAGTTGGCCGGCCCGGTGCCGTAGTCGGCACCCACGAAGTTCAGCGTGACGGCGGCGCCACTACTGCCGCCGGAGGTGCCGCCCGTCCCGCTGCTCTTCTTCGACGAGCTACATGCGCTGACCGTCAGCAGGACCGCCGCCCCGAGGGCCACCCCTGCCGCAATGCTTCGCTTCATTTGCCGCCTCTCACCTGTGAGCGTGCTTGGTCCTGAGCGAGTTGTTTACCGAGCGAGCTGACCAAACGCGACATTGAACGCTTACCGTCCTGAGCATAGGCTCTGCTCCCGAACGTCCACGCGACCCCAATCGCGCGTCCCTGGCCCAACATGCCGACGAACGCTACACGTCAGGGCGAGATTGGTCTAGACCACCTGGAGCAACCGGTAGCACCTTGGCCAAACCGTTAGCTCACGGTGCTCTCGCCCCTTCCGGGCTGTGCCTGCGCTCAGTGGTCGTTGAGGAGGCGCAGCGCGATTCCGTCGAGGATGTCGTGCTCGCTCGCCACCACCCTGCCCACGCCGGACGCGATCACGAGCTCGCGCAGCACGATCGCGCCGCCGCCGATCACGTCGACGCGGCCCGGATGCATGACCGGCAACGCCGCCCGTTGCTCATGTGTCATCGCGAGCAATCGCTCCGTCACGTCATGTACCTGCGCTGCTGTCATCGACGAGCCGTGGATGGCGGCGGCGTCGTAGCTCGGTAGGTTGTGGACGATCGCGGCCAGCGTCGTGACGGTGCCGGCCACTCCGACGAACGTCGCCGCCTGGGCGATCGGCACCTCGCGCGACGCCACCCCGATCGCGGACCGTACGTCGGCCACGGTGGCGGCGATCTGCTCGGCGGTGGGCGGATCGGAGCGGAGGTGACGCTCCGTCATTCGCACGCAGCCGACGTCCATGCTGTACGACCGCAGCCCGGCTGTGTCGCCGTGTGGCTGAACGTCTCCTAGGACGAGCTCGGTCGAGCCGCCGCCGATATCGGCGACCAGAACGGGCGGTTGCGCGTGCGGCAATCCAGCGAGCGCGCCGGCGAAGGAGAGCTCGGCTTCCTCGGCCCCGGTGATCACCTCCGGGTCGGCGCCCAGCACGGCACGCACCATCTCCACGAACTCGGCTCGGTTAGCGGCATCGCGGGTCGCGCTGGTGGCAACCATCCGAACAGCCGACGCCCCATGCTTGTCGATCAGCTCGGCATAGTCGATCAGGGCATCGCGGGTACGCGCGATGGCCTCCGGCGCGAGCCGGCCGGTGCGGTCGACGCCCTGACCGAGCCGAACGATGCGCATGTCGCGGACGACGTCCACCAACCGGCCGTCCGGGCCGGCATCGGCGATGAGCAGCCGAATCGAGTTCGTGCCGCAGTCGACGGCGGCTACCCGCGTAGTCACCGAGCGTCCACACACGGGCCGGACGTCCACCACGGCTCCATTCTGTCGAGCGCCTCGTCGCCGAGTGGGTTCACCCCGGGGCCGGCGGCCAGGGCGTGGGCGACCAGAACGTGCAGGCACTTCACCCGGTTCGCCATGCCACCGGCGCTAATGCCGTCGATCTCGTCCACGTGCTCGATCTGCTCGCGGCGGGCGAGGTACCTCTCGTGTGCCCGCCGGTAGGCCGCCGCCAACGCGGCGTCCGTACGCAGGCGTACGGTCATCTCGCGCATGAGCCCCGTCGCCTCGAGCCGGCCGACCTGCGACGCTGCCCGCGGGCAGGTCAGGTAGTACAGCGTGGGGAACGGCGTGCCGTCGGGCAGGCGGGGCGACGTCTCGATCACGTCCGGATTGCCGCACGGGCACCGGTGCGCGACCGCCCGCATCGCCCGGGGCCGGCGTCCGAGCTGGGCGGCGACGGCCTCACGATCCGCGCCGGTCGCCACCGCCGTCACGGCGTCGCGCCGGCCGTCAGCACGCTGCCCCACAGCCGCTCGTTCCACGTGCCGCCCGGCACCTGGATGGCGTTGGTGTCACGCTGCGACTGCCCGTCCAGGCCCGTCCTCTGCCCCGGGCGCACCACGATGTAGACGGTCTCTCCGGGCATCGCGTACTGCAGCCGGCTTCGCGCCTGCGCCTGAATGTAGGCGGCATCGTCCCACTGCTCGAGCTGCCGCTTGAGCTCGGTGAGCTGCCGCTGGTCGTCGCGGCGCTGCTGCTCAGCCTGCTGCAATGCGCTGCGGGCCGAGAGGTAGCGGTGCAGCGGCGGAGCCAGCAGCACCGCGAGCAGAATGAGCACGGCGCCCAGCACGAGCGCCCGTCCGGTCAGGCCGCGGCGACGCCCTAGCGACGGCCGCGCCGCCGCGCGGCGAGGCCTGAGCGGTTGCCGCATCACCTGGCGCGTATCCATCGCCTCAGCTCGCGGCCGGCTCGAAGCGCGGGAACTCGCGCGGGCCGGCGTACCGCGCGGCCTCGTCGAGTTCCTCCTCGATGCGCAGCAGCTGGTTGTACTTGGCGACCCGCTCACTGCGCGCCGGCGCACCGCTCTTGATCTGGCCGCAGTTCGTGGCGACGACCAGGTCGGCAATAGTGGTGTCCTCGGTCTCGCCGGACCGATGCGACATCATGCAGCGGTACCCGTTCCGATGGGCGAGCTCCATGGCATCGAACGTCTCGGTCAACGTGCCGATCTGATTGACTTTCACGAGCAGCGCGTTGGCCGCGCCCAGCTCGATGCCCCGGGTCAGGCGGGTCGGATTCGTAACGAACAAGTCGTCGCCCACGATCTGCACGGCGTCGTCGAGGCGCTCGGTCAAGGCCTTCCAGGCGTCCCAGTCCTCCTCGGCCAGCGGATCCTCGATCGACACGATCGGGTACGCGCCGATCAGCGACTCGTAGTAAGCGATCATCTCATCGCCGGTCTTGGGCTTGCCCTCGAACTGATAGGTCCCGTCGTTATAGAACTCGGTGGCCGCGACGTCGAGCGCGAGCGCGATGTCGGCGCCGGCCTTCAGCCCGGTCTTGCCGATCGCCTCGAGGATGAGATCGAGGGCCTCGCGGTTGGATTCGAGGTTGGGGGCGAACCCGCCCTCGTCGCCCAGCCCGGTGGCCAGCCCCTTCGCCTTCAGGACGGCCTTGAGTGCGTGGTACACCTCGGCCCCCTGGCGCAGCGCTTCGGAGAACGTCGACGCACCGATCGGCGCGATCATGAATTCCTGGACGTCGACGTTGGAGTCGGCGTGCGCTCCGCCGTTGAGGATGTTCATCATCGGCACCGGAAGCAGATAGGCGTTCGGCCCGCCGAGGTATCGGAACAGCGGCAGGTCGGCCGACTCGGCCGCCGCCTTCGCCACCGCCAGCGAGACGCCGAGGATGGCGTTCGCACCGAGATTGCCTTTGTCGGGGGTGGCATCGAGGGTGATCATCGTCGCGTCGATGAGACGCTGCTCGCTGGCCTCGAACCCGACCAACTCCGGCCCGATCGCCTCCAGCACGGCGCTGACCGCCTTGCGCACGCCCTTGCCGCCGTAACGCTCGTCGCCGTCGCGCAACTCCACGGCCTCGAACGCCCCGGTGGACGCGCCACTCGGCACGGCGGCCCGGCTGAGCGTGCCGTCGTCGAGCGCGACCTCGACCTCGACGGTGGGATTGCCCCGCGAGTCGAGAATCTCGCGGGCGCCTACAGCCTCAATGGTTGCCACAAAGTTCTCCTCAAAGCACGTGTCCGATCGAGCCTAACCGCGCGCCCTGAGCCGCCAACGATGCCCCGCCGAGATTCGACTGACCGCGTTGGGCGGCCACCTGGCCACCACAACGCCGCCGCAGCCGCGCCGGCGAGACGGAGGAAGATCGATCCTTCCGGCGCGATCCGTTCGCTCTATTCCCCGACCGAGCCGTCGATCGCTTCGCGCAGGAAGTCGGCATGCCCGTTATGCCGCGCGTACTCCTCGATCATGTGCAGCAGCACCCACCGGAACGAGATGTTCTCACCGGTCCGCCGGCTGACGAACGTGGCATCGAGCGGCGTCCGCGACGCGACCGCCCGCGAGTGTTCGATCTCGGCGTCCCAGTCGGCGTAGGCCTGGCGGACGGCCTCCGGATCGGCGACCGCGCCGTCGAAATCGAGGTCGGGCTCGGCCTCGGTCGAATAGATCCACGGCCGCCTCACCCCCTCGACCCGGTCGAACCAGCCCCGCTCGACCTCGGCAATGTGCCGAAGGATGCCGAGCAGCGAGAGCGTGGACGACGGCACTGCGCGCGTGGCCAGTTGCTCGGGCGTGAGGTTCTCGCACTTCCACCGGAGCGTGGCTCGGTGGTAGTCGAGGTAGCCGAGCACCGTCATCTTCTCGTCGGAGTCGAAGGGCGGGTCGACCCGATAGCCGGGAGCGTCGGTCATGTCAGCTCCTGAGCCGATAGCCGGTCGCGGTACGTCCGAGCCGTCTGCCGCAACGCCAGCTCGGGATCGACGCCGGCGGCCACCGCCTCGCGGACGAGGACGAGCAGCCGTTCGCCGATGCCGTCGCCCTCAACCGGCGGATCGATGCCGGCCCGCTCGGCCCGCGAGACCAGCTTGGCGGCGAGCGCGAGCGCCGGCTGACCCATCGGCACCCCGTCCACAAC
>JBKPQM010000056.1:0-8776 GCA_046734095.1 Actinomycetota bacterium
AAGACGGCATACGAGATGAATGCACGAGTCTCGTGGGCTCGGAGATGTGTATAAGAGACAGCATCCACGGAGGCCAAGAAGATCAACGTTTCCCGCGAGGAGTGAACCGCACGCGGTCCATCGTTGATCGAGAGGCACCGGTAGCTACCGCAACGGCTATGCGGCGTTAATTCGGTTTTGCCCGTTCGGGCGGGTCGGAGTTACTGGCCGACGCGTCCGTCGATGCGCTCGCGCAGCAGGTCGGCGTGGTCGTTGTGACGGGCGTACTCCTCGATCATGTGGACCAGCAGCTCACGCAGGGAGATCGGCTGCCCGGCGCCGTCCTTGCCGACGAAGTCGAGGTCGGTGGTGCGCACGAACTGCTCGGCGAAGGCGACCTCCTCGCGCCAGGCCGCCCAGGCCTCGGCAACCACGGTGGGGTCGGGCACGGCGCCGTCGAAGTCCTCGTCGGGGGCGGCCTCGGACTGGTAGCGCTTGCGTGCGCCCTGGCCGGCGAATCGGATCCGGAACCAGCCGCGTTCGACGTCGGCCATGTGCCGCACCAGGCCGAGCAACGACATGGTGGACGGTTCGACCGCGCGTCGAGCCAGTTGCTCGGCGTCGAGCCCCGTGCACTTGACCTCGAGCGTGAGGCGCTGGCCGCGCAGGAATTCCAGTAGCGTCGCGCGCTCGTCGCCCAGCGACGGGCCGCCTTCGCGCGGGTCGTCGGCGCCGTCGAGGAACCGGTCGGCGCGGTGCTGCGGCGTGCTCACGAATGCCATGCTTTCCAGGCAATCCACGTCGTGGCAAGCGAGTTAGCGTTCAGGATGTCCTTCGTCCGGCCCCGACGGACCGCCCCCACCACGTCGGCGCTACCAAGCTAGCCCGCAGGTTGGAATTCCGCCTAGCGGGTAACCGAATTGACCAGTAGCGGGGAAGAAAATGCCGTCGTCAGCCGGGACGCTAGGCGGCATAAGCCGGCCGTTGCGCCCGCGCCGGCCGAACGTTCTTGATCATCTCTGCTGCAGACGTGAAATTTCGCGACCTCACCAGAGATGATCAGCCACCGCGAACCTCTTCGCCGCCTCAAAGTGTTGCGAGCCGTTGCTGGTTGGCCAGTAGCCACGCCTGCGCGTAGTAGTAGCGCTGGGCGCTGATCTCCCAGATGGCACTGAACGCGGGATGTCGGTGCCTGGCCCCGCTGGCGATGATCGTCGAAATCCAGATGTTCGCGTCCGGAGTTGCCTCGGCGACGTCCCGCCGCAGCTGCGGGCGCGCGCCGTAGGCATCGAGGAGCAGGCGATACCGTGCGAACGCGGCGCCACGGCGTGAGTCCTGGATGTGTCGCTCGTCGCACAGCGGTATCCAGAAGCAGGCCGCCACGGCGAGATCCCAGGCGCGGCTGCCGGGTGCAGCGAGGTCGAAGTCGATCAGCGCGACCGCCTGTTCCTGGCGAAACACGACATTGGCCGGGTTGAGGTCGTTGTGCGTTATGAGGTCGCCGCGCCAGCGCTTGGGCACGCTGCGCTGCCACGGCAGTCCGACGTCGTCGAAGCTCTGGGCGTGTTCGTGGTAGGCGCGCAGCAACTGGCCGAAGCTGTGCAGCGCCTGGTCGGTCAATGCCCAGGCTGCGAGCGGCTCGTACGCCGCGATTCCTGGGATGAACGTCAGAATCTCGGTATCGGGGCGGCTGTCGAGTACCCGCGGCGCCCCGGTGAAGCCGGAATCCGCGAGGTGCACCAGCAGGCGATGGACCGCCGGGCTGTGCGGACCGCGTGGGCGTCGTACCGTGTTGCCGATCCGGATGACCCGTCCGGTGTTTGCCGTGCCGCCCCGCAGCGGACCGTCTTCGTCGGTCATCTACCACGCGGCCCTTGTTCCGAGTTCTTGGGACGTTCCTCCGATACGTCGTCCACGAGTCGTCGCGCAAGGCTGGTGTGCGTGACGAGTCCGCTGATCAGGCCGCTGCGCAGCGCCGCGCGCGTCGCATCTGCTTTCGCCTCGTCGTAGGCAACGGCCAGCACCGTTCGGACCTTGCCCAGGTCTTCACTGGTGATACCGACGATTCGCCGGCTCAGCGCCGGCCGCAGGGCCTTGCCGGTCTCATCGATGAAGATCCCGGAGATCTCCGCGACGACACCTGCCTTGGCGGCAGTCTGCTGATCCGACGACTCGACGCTGTCGTAGATGGTCGACAGGCCAGGCGCCCAGGACCCGATGGCGACGAGTGCGATCGTCACCTTCGACACCTGCGCCATCGATCGCACCACGTCGGGCTGCCGGTGCAGCGCCCGGGCAGTTGCAGCATCTTGGACAACGATCGGCGCGTAGAAGACGTAGGGCGTACCGCCGCCGAGCCGGGCGACCCTTCTGACGAGTCCCAAGATGTCGCTGCCGTCCGGCCGGGAGAGCGCTCCGGTGAGTTGGACGACTGGGCAGGCGACGAACCGCTTCAGCGCGTCGCCGACCGTGCTGAGTGACCGTGACCAGGCCATGCCAAGGACGTCGTCCGGTGAGACGATCTCCATCAGCAGCTGTGCGGTCGATTCTCCGAGCTGGCGCCGCAGCGATACGTGATCGTCGTCCGGGATGTTCAGCACGACCGCGTGCTCAAGGCCCCACGTCGACTGGAGTTTCAGGGAAAGCTCCGCGTCAAGGCTGTCGACGGATCGAATCTCGATGTTCACCATGCCGATCCGGCGGGCCAGGTCCAGCAACCGGGCAACCTTGAACCGGCTCACGCCGACTTCGAGAGCGATATCCGACTTGGAACGATCCTCGAGGTAGTACATGCGCACGACGCGCGCCGTAGTGATCATTTCTGACGGTCGCTCGGACACGAGCACCTCCCGCCTGCGATCGCTCATTTGAGCGGATGCCTCAGCAACTTGACGGATCCCATTGACACCGACCCGCGACACCCGCACATTACGTCTGATGTCAAGACGAGCCGGATTGCGCTCATTTGAGCGGAACTCCTCAGAGGCGATTCCTGGAGGGATCGAACGATGAACGTCGGTGGCACTGCACTCGCTGTCCTCTCGAACCGCTCCAGGCGACGCCGATTCGGGGTAGCGACGGTCGCCGTCGGTGCTCTCGTGGCGCTCGCGTTGAGCGCCTGCAGTTCCAGCAAGAGCTCTGGTGGGGGCGGGACAGGGTCGAGCGGGACGACGACCATCAAGGTTGCGGTCGTGGACAACCCGCTGATGACCACGATCCAGAAGCTGACGCCGAGCGGCTTCGAGGCATCGCACCCCAACGTGAAAGTCAAGTTCGTCACACTCGACGAGAACACCCTGCGCGACCAGGTCACCAAGGACGTGGCCGCCGGCGGAGGTCAGTTCGACGTCGTGATGATCGGCCCGAATGACATCCCGACGTGGGCCAAGAACGGCTGGATCAAGGACCTGACCAGCGACGCCAATGACCCTGCGTACGACGTCAACGACATCATCAAGCCCATTCGCGACGCACTGTCCTCGGACGGAAAGCTCTACGCCGTCCCGTTCTACGGTGAGTCCTCGTTCCTCATGTACCGCAAGGATCTCCTTCAGGCCGCCGGCGCGGCCATGCCGGCCAATCCGACGTGGCAGCAGGTCGCGGACATTGCCAAGAAGCTCAACAACCCGGCTAAGGGTGTGTCCGGCATTTGCCTCCGCGGCAAGACAGGCTGGGGCGAGAACCTGGCGGCTCTCGACACCGTCGTGAACACGTTCGGTGGGCAGTGGTTCAACATGAATTGGGACCCGCAGCTGACCTCGCCGGCATTCCAAGAGGCGGTGAACTTCTACGTGAACCTGATTCACGACGCCGGGCAGCCGGGTGCGGCCAACGACGGATTCAACGAGTGCCTGAACAAGATGGAGCAGGGCAAGTCCGCGATGTGGTACGACGCGACGGTTGCGGCCTCGACCCTCGATGCTGCCCCGAGCCCGATTGCGGGCAAGCTCGGATTCGCGCCGGCACCGGTGGTCAAGACATCCGCGTCCGGCTGGCTGTGGGCGTGGGCGCTGTCGATCGAAGGTTCCTCCAAGCACTCCGATGCCGCCTGGCAATTCATGAACTGGGCAACGTCGAAGGACTACATCAAGTACGACGCGCAGAAGAACGGCTGGGCATCTGTGCCCCCAGGAACCCGAGTCTCCACTTACCAGACTGCCGAGTACCAAAAGGCTGCGTCTGACTTCGCCGATCTGACGCTGAAGTCGATCCAGTCCGTGAACGTTAACCACCCGGGCGTCGACCCGCAGCCGTACAGCGGAATTCAGTACGTCGGCATCCCTGAGTTCGCGGACCTTGGTACCAAGGTGTCCCAGGAGATGACGGCTGCGATCGCCGGCCAGGAATCGGTGTCGTCGGCCCTTTCGAAGAGTCAGGGATACGCCCAGCAGGTGGCGCAGTCCTACAAGTAGGACCGTCGAGTCACGACCCAAGGTCCTCCTGCCCGAGGAGCCGCGGCTCCTCGGGCAGGGGCCCGCCAGATCGGAGGACGCGGCATGACCACCTCAACTCCGACGTTGGCACCTCCCGCCGTCGCGTCGCGACCCGTGCGCGTGCGGCCGCCCCGCGGTAGTGGCTGGCTGCGCAGACTCCCACTTCTTCCGGCACTTGTGTTCGTCGTCGTCGTCACCCAGATCCCATTCGTACTCACCGTCTGGTACAGCCTCCAATCCTGGAATCTCCTTCATCCAGGAACCAAGCACTTCGTCGGCCTCCGCAACTACCGCACGATCTTCAGCGACTCGATCTTCCGAACGGCAGTCGTCAATACGGTGATATTCACGGTCGCACCCGTGCTCTTGTCGATCGTTATCGGCACGTGTATTGCACTGCTACTGGATCGCCACGTCTTCGGGCGCGGCTTCCTCAGAACCCTGATCATCAGCCCATTTCTCGTGATGCCAGCGGCCGCGGCACTGGTGTGGAAGTTCACGATCCTCGACCCCGTCTTCGGAATGCTGAACTATGTCCTCAAGCCCTTCGGTGTGCACCATGTCGATTGGATCAACCAGCACTCTCAGGCGACGATCATCACCGTACTTACGTGGCAATGGACACCATTCATGGTTCTGATCGTTCTCGCTGGGCTGCAATCACAGAGCCAGGACATTCTCGAAGCGGCGCGAGTCGACGGAGCCGGCGGATTCCGAATATTCCGTTCATTGACACTTCCGCATTTGCGGCCGTACCTCGAACTTGGAATCCTCCTGGGCTCCATCTACATCGTGCAGGCGTTCGACGCGATCTACATGATCACTGCCGGAGGCCCTGGGCAGAAGACGACGAATCTGCCGTATTACCTCTATGAAGTCGCGTTCCGGGCCTTCGACATCGGACGCGCGTCGGCCATGGGCGTGATCGTAGTCATCGCAACCATCGTCATCGCGACGCTCGCGCTGAGACTCGTGTCGAGCCTGTTCAGCGAGGAAGGGATGGCCGGCCGATGAGGCGAGCACCGTCCACCGGGCGTCGATCGAAACTTGGGAGCCGGCTCGCGCTCGGACTGATCACCTGGATAATCGTGCTGATCTTCTTCTTCCCAGTCCTCTGGATGGCGGTCACCGGCTTCAAGCATGAACAGGACGCGGCGACGGACCCGCCACACTTCTTCTTCAAGCCGACCCTCGAAGAGTACTCAGCTGTCTGGGATAAGGGCCTGCGCTCCTACCTCGAGCACTCGATCGTCATCACCCTGGTTTCGACACTCATCGTGATACTTCTCGCCCTGCCGGCCGCCTATGCGCTTTCAATTCGGCCGGTTCGTAAATGGCGGGACGTGTTGTTTTTCTTTATTTCGACGAAGATGCTCCCGATCGTCGGCGCTATCATCCCTATCTACGTCATCACCAAGAACCTGCACCTACTCGATCATCAACTCGCGCTCATCATCCTCTACACCGCCATGAACCTTCCCATTGCGGTTTGGATGCTTCGCTCATTCCTGCTCGAAGTACCAACCGAGGTGATCGAAGCGGCCCAGGTCGATGGAGCGGGCCTATTTCGTCAACTGCGCTCCGTCGTCGTGCCGCTCGTCAGTCCGGGGCTGGCCGCGACCGCGCTGATCTGCTTCATCTTCGCCTGGAACGAATTCTTCCTGGCCGTGAACCTGACAACCGTCAACGGCGCCACCGTTCCCATCTTCCTGGTCAGCTTCGTAGCGCCGGAAGGTCAATTCTGGGCGCACCTGTGCGCGGCGGCCACGGTCGCATGCGTGCCCGTGCTACTCGCCGGCTGGGCCGCCCAGGACAAACTCGTCCGAGGTCTCTCCATGGGCGCCGTGAAATAGAAGCCGGTGAGAACTCGGAGGGCCGCATTACTCGAAGGAGACAACCCATGCAGGCAGCGGTTATCAAGGCGGTGGGCGAGGTCGCCATCACTACCGTCGACGACCCCACACCCGGGCCACGGGACGTCATCGTCGACGTGGCCGCGTGCGGAGTCTGCGGAACCGATCTGCACATCCTCGACGGTGAGTTCGCCCCGGCGCTGCCCATCATTCCCGGACACGAGTTTGCCGGCACGGTCGTCGCGGTGGGCCTGGAGGTCACCGATCTCGCCATCGGCCACCGAGTAGCCGTGGATCCATCGTTGTACTGCTACGAGTGCCACTACTGCCGAATCGGTCGCAACAATCTCTGTGAGCGATGGAGCGCGATCGGAGTCAGCGTGCCCGGCGGGGCGGCCGAGTTCGCCCGGGCGCCCGCGGCGAACTGCGTCATCGTGCCGGATCACGTCCGGATCGAGGACGCCGCGCTGATCGAACCGTTGTCCTGCGCGGTGCGCGGCTACGACGTACTCGCCTCACAACTGGGCTCACACGTCCTGATCTACGGGGCAGGCACCATGGGCCTGATGATGCTCGAACTCGCGAAAAGAGTTGGAGCCGCGTCGGTTGACGTGATCGACATCAACCCCTCGCGACTACAGACCGCGGTCTCCCTCGGCTGCAGCAACGCCGCCGGATCGGCGGACGATATCGAGCGCCCGAGAGGGTGGGAACTCGTCGTCGACGCGACTGGCGTCGCCGATGCAATTCAGGATGGCCTGGGGCGAGTGGCGCCGGGCGGCACGTTCCTGCAGTTCGGGGTCTCCGGCTACTCCACACGGGTCGAGATCGAGCCGTTCCGGATCTACAACAAGGAAATCACGATCACCGGATCAATGGCGGTCCTGCACAGCTACGAGCGGGCCGCGGAACTCTTTGCCGGTGGCCTACTCGACGCTGACGTGCTCATCAGCGACCGACTGCCGCTCGCCGACTTCCCGTCCGCACTGGACATGCTTCGGCGGGGGCAAGGCCGGAAGATCCAGGTGCTGCCGTAGCGTTATTGCGTGGCCTCGGCGAGGATGAGGTCGGCGTTGATGGCCGCCGCGGAGCTGACCCCGGACGCGGCCGACTGCATGACCCCCGCCGTCACGTCCACGACGTTGCCGGCCACCCAGACGCCCGGCACCCCGGTGAAGCCGGCCGGATCGGCCTTGACCTGAGCGCCGATGCCGAGTGGATGCTCGACCACCTGCACGCCGAGCGGGTCGAGCAGCTCGTGCCGTGCCTCGAACCACGGGCCGACCACGACGACCTCTCGTGGCACGACCCGGCCGGACACCAGCCGCACGCCGGTGAGGCGATCCTTCCTGATCTCGACGTTCGCGACCTCCCCCGGCACGATCGGCACGCCACGTCGGGCCAGCTGCCGTTCCTGCTCGGCGCTCGCGGGCGGGCCGGTGTGCCGGAACAGCGTGACGTCTGCGCTGCACTGTCGCCACATCAGCGCCTGCATGACCGCACCCGGCCCGGCGGCCAGCACGCCGACAGCCCGATCGCGGAGCTCCCATCCGAAGCAGTACGGGCAGTGGACCACGTCGCGACCCCACCGCTCGTGCAGACCTGGCAGGTCCGGGTACCGATCGACCAGTCCGGTCGTAACCAGGAGCCGGCGGCCAACATGGTCGGAGCCGCCGTCCACCCGGGCCACGAACAGCCCGTCGTCGCGCCGGTCGATCGATCCGACCGTCCCGTCGATCACTTGCCCGCCGTAGCCGCGCACCTCGAGCCGACCCATCCGCAGCAACTCCAACGGCCCGGCGCCGTCGCGGGTCAGGTAGCCGTGGGAATGCGCGGCCGGAGCGTTGCGCGGCTCACCCGCATCGATCACCACGACCGCGCGGCGCGCCCGCACCAGTGTCAGGGCGGCGGCCAACCCCGAGAGACCGCCGCCCACCACGATGACGTCGGCAACACTGTCAGTTGATCTAGTCGGTTCGGTCATGCCAACACCGTGCGCCGAAGCCGGCGAGATCTGGTAGAGACTTTGCGGAAATGGCAAACTCGGTCGTGTGGCCGATGGCGTGGATGCTGTGCTCGATGCCGTCGGGCCGCGACTGCGCGCGATCCGCAAACAGCGCCGGGCCACGCTTGAACAGCTGGCCGAACTCACCGGACTCTCGACCAGCACGATCTCACGCATCGAGTCGGGGCAACGCCGGCCGACCCTCGACGTCCTGCTGCCGCTAGCCCGGGCCTATCACCTGCCCCTCGACGACCTCGTGGGCGCTCCCCCGACCGGCGACCCGCGCATTCACCCCCGGCCCGTCAACCGCGCCGGAATCATCTGGATACCTCTGACCCGCAACCCGGGCGGGCTCAACGCCTTCAAACAAATCCTGCCCGTGCCCGACAGCAAACCCGCAGCACTCGACCAGCAGGTCCACGAGGGCTACGAATGGCTTTACGTCCTTACCGGCACGTTGCGGCTCGCGCTCGCCGACCAGACCTTCATCCTCAAGAGTGGGGAGG
>JBKPQM010000057.1:0-6904 GCA_046734095.1 Actinomycetota bacterium
GGTACGCGCTGGTGCACGCCTACGGTGCGGCATTCGACAACCCCGATCTGCTCGTGCTCTGCGTCGTCGGCGACGGCGAGTCGGAGACGGGTCCGCTGGCCGCGAGCTGGCACTCGAACAAGTTCCTGAACCCGGCCCAGGACGGCGCGGTATTGCCGGTGCTGCACCTGAACGGTTACAAGATCGCGAATCCCACGGTGCCGGCCCGCATCCCGGAGGACGAGCTGGTCGCCCTGCTGCGCGGCTACGGCTATGCGCCACGGATCGTTTCCGGCAACCACCCGCCGGATGTCCACCAGGAACTGGCCGGCGCGCTCGACGCCGCGCTCAACGAGATCGTCGCGATCCAGTCCGCGGCCCGCTCTCCGAACACGACCGGCCAACGCCCAACGTGGCCGATGATCGTCCTGCGCACCCCGAAGGGGTGGACCGGCCCGCGCGAGGTCGACGGTGTGCAGGTCGAGGGGACGTTCCGCGCGCACCAGGTGCCGCTGGCGGAGACGCGCACGAACGAGCAGCACCGCAAGCAGCTCGAGGAGTGGATGCGCAGTTACCGTCCCGAGGAGTTGTTCGACGGCAACGGCACGCTGCGCCCGCATCTGCAGGCGCTGGCTCCACACGCGCAGCGGCGGATGGGCGCCAACCCGCACACGAACGGTGGGCTGCTGCTGCGTGATCTCGACATGCCGGACTTCCGTGACTACGCGGTGGAGGTGCCGCGTCCCGGCGTGGAGAGCAGCGAGGCGACCCGCGTGCTCGGCGGGTTCTTGCGCGATGTCATCGCCCGCAATCGCGATCGGTTCCGGCTGATGGGTCCGGACGAGACGGAGTCCAACCGGCTCACTGCGGTGTTCGAGCAAACCAACCGGGCGTGGGATGCGATCACCATTCCCGGCGACGACCATCTCGCGCCGGACGGCCGGGTGATGGAGGTGCTTTCCGAGCACCTGTGCCAAGGCTGGCTCGAGGGCTACTTGCTCACCGGCCGGCACGGGCTGTTCAACTGCTACGAGGCGTTCATCCACATCGTCGACTCGATGTTCAACCAGCACGCGAAGTGGCTTAAGAGCACCCGCACCATCCCGTGGCGCCGGCCGATCGCGTCGCTGAACTACCTGCTGTCGTCACACGTCTGGCGGCAGGACCACAACGGCTTCAGCCACCAGGACCCAGGTTTCATCGACCACGTCATGAACAAGAAGGCTGAGATCGTCCGCGTGTATCTGCCGCCCGACACGAACACGCTGCTGTCGGTTGCCGATCATTGCCTGCGCAGCCGCCACTACGTCAACGTGATCGTGGCCGGCAAGCAGCCGGCGCTGACCTATCTGACCATGGACGAAGCGATCGCGCACTGCACTCGCGGGCTGGGCATCTGGCCGTGGGCGAGCACCACCGATGAAGAACCTGACGTCGTGCTCGCGTGTGCCGGCGACGTCCCGACCCTGGAGGCGCTCGCCGCCGCCGACCTGCTCCGACAGCACTTGCCGGACGTGAAGGTACGGCTGATTAACGTGGTCGACATCATGCGGCTGCAGAACGACACCGCGCACCCGCACGGTCTCTCCGACCGCGACTTCGACGCCCTGTTCACCGCGGACAAGCCCGTGATCTTCGCCTACCACGGCTACCCGTGGCTGATTCACCGGCTGACGTATCGTCGCACGAACCACCACAACATTCACGTGCGCGGCTATATCGAGGAGGGCACCACCACCACGCCGTTCGACATGGTGATGCTCAACGAGCTGGACCGGTTCCATCTCGTCATGGACGTCATCGACCGGGTCCCGTCACTGGGCAGCCGGGCCGCGACGCTGCGCCAGCAGATGGGCGACGCGCGGCTCGCGGCTCGTGCCTATACGCGGCAGTACGGTGAGGACGACCCGGCGATCGCCGACTGGGTCTGGCCCGGGCGCGAATGAAGGCCCTCGTCGTCAACGCCGGCTCGTCCAGCCTCAAGCTTCGGCTGCTCGACGACGACTACGCGATCATCGAGTCGGCCGATCTTGCGACCGACGCCTCGATCGCCGATGCCCTGCGCGGGTGGCCCACGCCGGATGTCGTCGGACATCGCATCGTCCACGGCGGCACCGAATTCACCAGCGCGGTGCGCATCGACGCGCGCGTGCGCGAGCGACTCGAGGCGCTGACCGACCTCGCACCGCTGCACCAACCCAAGTCGCTGGCCGCGCTCGACGCAGTGAGCGCCGTCCTGCCTCGTGTCACGGCCGTCGCGTGCTTCGACACGGCATTCCACCGGACGATGCCGGCGAGCGCGGCGACCTACGCGGTCCCGCGCGAGTGGCAGCAGCGTTACGGGGTACGCCGCTACGGCTTCCATGGCCTCTCCCACGCGTACTGCTCGCGCCGGGCGATGGAGCTCACCGAGGCCCGCCGTCTCGTCACCTGCCATCTGGGCGCCGGGGCTTCGCTGGCCGCTGTCGTCGACGGTCGTGGCGTCGACACCACGATGGGCTTCACGCCGCTAGAGGGGCTCGTCATGGCAACCCGCTCCGGCAGCGTCGATCCTGGGCTGGTGCTCTGGCTCGAAGAGCACGAGCATCTCGCCCCCAATGAGGTCGCGACCGCGCTCGAACGACGGTCGGGACTGCTCGCCCTGGCCGGCACCGCCGACATGCGCGAAGTCGAGCAGCGGGCGGCGGCCGACGATGATGATGCGCGCCTGGCCCTCGACGTCTACATCCACCGTCTGGTCACCAGCATCGCCGCCATGGTCGCCGCCGCAGGTGGCCTGGACGCGATCGTTTTCACCGGCGGCGTCGGAGAGAAATCGGCGCTGGTCCGCCGCCGCGCGGCCGACCGACTCGGGTACTTGGGCGTGGCCGTCGCTCCAGAGAGCAACGACGGCGCCCAACCGGACTGCGACATCAGCCCGCCGAATGCCGCGGTTCGGACGCTGGTCATCGCGGCCCGAGAGGATGTGCAAATCGTCAGCGAGTGCCGCGTCCTGCTGTCGGCCGCAGCCTAGGAGGTCAGCGCCCTCCTAGGACCAACGGCCCGGTCCACACGGACCGAGCGGCCCTGCCGGCCCGGCCGCGTCTCGGATGGAATTCGATGCGCGGGCCGGTGTGGTCCAGCAACAACGAGAGGGGGCCGCCATGCGCGCAGCAGTGGTGTACGAGTCGATGTACGGAAACACGCGAGCGATTGCCGAAGCCATCGGGACGGGTCTGCGCCCGACATACGACGTATCCGTGATCAGGGTGGGACAGGCGCGGCCCGCGATACTGGAGGAAGTCGAGCTGCTCATTGTCGGTGGGCCGACCCACGCCTGGAGCATGAGCCGAGCGAGGACCCGTCAAAGCGCCGCCGCATCCGCCGAGAAGCCGGGCAGCAGACTGGCGCTCGAACCGGACGCCATCGACGTTGGTCTGCGCGAATGGTTCGAGTCGTTGGGGCGCAGGTTTGGACGCGCGGCCGCCTTCGATACTCGCATCGACGCTCCGCCGATGCTGACCGGCCGCGCATCCAAGGCAATCGCGCGCCGGCTGCAGCGGCTCGGCTACGAGCTGGCGGCTCGCCCGGAGAGCTTCCTCGTAACCAAGCGCAACACGCTGGTCGCGGGGGAGGTCGAACGGGCACAAGCGTGGGGGGCCAGACTGGCGTCCACCCTGCGTACCGTCTGACCTCTTGCTCGAGTCGTCAGGCTCGTTCGCGCAGGACGGGCGCCAGCGCGTCGAGTACGGACGCGTCTTCGATCGTGGGTGGTACCGGTTCGTCGCGGCCGTCGGCGATGGCACGCATGGTTTTGCGGAGGATCTTCCCGGAGCGGGTTTTCGGGAGCGCGGGCACGATGGCGACGTCGCGGAAGGATGCGACCGGTCCGACGTCGCGGCGCACGGCGTTGATCAGTTCGGTGTGCAGCTGGTTGAGCTCGGGGGTGGAGCCGGCTTTGAGCACGACCAGCCCGTAGGGCACGTGACCCTTCAGCTCGTCGGGGATGCCGATGACCGCGCATTCGGCGACGGCCGGGTGGGTGGCCAGGGCGGCCTCGATCGCGCCGGTGGACAGCCTGTGCCCCGCGACGTTGATCACGTCGTCGGTGCGGCCCATGACGAACAGGTAGCCATCCTCGTCGAAGTAGCCCGAGTCGCCGGTGTGGTAGTAGCCGGGGTAGCGGGACAGGTAGGAGTCGACGAACCGGTCGTCAGCGCCCCACAGCGTCGGCAGCGCGCCGGGCGGCAGCGGCAGCCTGATCGCGATCTCGCCCTCCTGACCGAGCGGGCGACGCTGGCCGGCCTGGTCGAGCACCTGGACGTTCCAGCCGGGCACCGGCACGGTCGCCGACCCGGGCTTGGTTGGCAGCGCCTCGATGCCGCGCAGGTTCGCCGCGATCGGCCACCCGGTCTCGGTCTGCCACCAGTGGTCGGTGACCGGCACGCCGAGGGCCCGGGAGGCCCAGTGGTAGGTCTCCGGGTCGAGCCGTTCCCCGGCCAGGAACAGCGATGTCAGCGAGCTGGTGTCGTATCTGCCGACCTCGGACGCGTCCGGGTCGACCCGCTTGACCGCCCGGATCGCAGTCGGCGCGGTGAAGATCGTCTTGACCCGGTAGTCCTGCACGATGCGCCACAACGCCCCCGCGTCCGGCGTGCCGACCGGCTTGCCCTCGTACATGACCGTGGTCGCACCGACCAGCAGCGGCGCGTACGCGATGTAGCTGTGCCCGACGACCCACCCGACGTCGGAGATCGTCCAGAACACTTCGCCGGCGTGGATGTCGTAGATCGCGCCCATCGACCAGGCCAGCGCGACGGCGTGCCCGCCCGCGTCGCGCACCACGCCCTTAGGCTTCCCGGTCGTGCCCGAGGTGTAGAGGATGTACAGCGGATCGGTGGCCGCCACCGGCACCGGGTCGACCGGTTTCGCCTCCGCGACGACCTGCACCCAGTCCAGGTACCGCCCGCCCAGGCGCGCCGGCTGCGCGTCCCGCTGCAGCATCAGCACCTGCTCCGGACGGTGCGCGCTCAGCTCGAACGCCGCCTCGAGAATCGGCTGATAGGCCACTACCCGGGACGGCTCCAACCCACAGGACGCAGCGACGACGAGCGTCGGCCGGGCGTCGTCGATGCGCGCAGCCAACTCTTTGGGCGCGAACCCGCCGAAGACCACCGAGTGCACCGCGCCGATGCGAGCACACGCGAGCATCGTCATCACCGCCTCGGGCACCATCGGCATGTACACGATCACCCGATCACCCCGACCGACGCCCAACCCCACCAACGCGCCCGCGACCCGAGCCACCTCATCGCGCAGCTCCCGGTACGTGAACGACCGCCGCGCCGGCACCATCGCCGAATCCCAGATCAACGCGGTCCGCTCACCGAACCCGCTCTCCACGTGCCGATCCAGCGCGTTGGCGCAGGTATTCAACTCGCCATCCGGGAACCACCGATACCACGGCGGATTCGACTCATCCAGCGTCCGCGTCGGCGCCGCCGTCCACTCCACCAGATCCGCCGCGTCCAACCAGAAACCACCCGGATCAGACAGACTGCGCTCGTAGACCTGCGAATACGCCCCCACGATCGGCCCCCTTCACATCCCCCACGCGTAGCCGTGGCCGCGCCCGGTCATGGCCAACGCGGCGCCCTCAGCCCGAGCCTCACCTGACCGTACGCGTGGGCATCCGGCCTGTCACCGGACCGCCGCTAAGCCTCTTCCGATGTGCGCCACGGCATGTGCTGGAGTGTCCAGGTGTTGCCGTCGGGGTCGGCGAACGCGGCATAGAAGACGCCGCCGAGATCCTCGACCGGTGCCACGTCCACGCCCCGTTCGAGGAGGCTCGCGCGCGCGGCTTCGATGTCGCTGACGACAAGGTGCAGGCCGCGAAGGCTTCCGCTCGGCATGTCGAGCCACGGGATTCCGGTCGTGAGGGCGATCGAGCAGGCCGATCCCTCCGGGGTGAGCTGGACGACCCGTACGCCATCGGCCGGCCGCACATCCACGTCGACATGAAAGCCAAGGCTCTCGGAGTAGAAGGCCTTGGCTCGATCGACGTCGCTGACAGGCACCGGCACGAGCTCGAGCAAGAACATGCCGGCCCGCACGGGTGGTCCGTGGCCGGTCACGATGTCGTCGGGGCTCGTCGGGGTTGAGCGCTGCTCGGCGGGTTGGGGTTCGGTCATGCGCTCATCTTCCTGCACGTCGCGCGGGATGATGCTTCGGCACCGGACGCCGCTCATCCCGCTATCCGTCACGATGACGGGGTGCGCGTCGCTGTCCTGGCCGACACCCACGGGCCCCGGCACTGGAAATCGTGCCCGCCGGCAGTGGCCCGGCGGTTGCAGGGTGCGGACGTGATCTTGCACGCGGGTGACGTATGCGTCCCGGCGGTACTGGACGAATTGGCCACGTTCGCGCAAGTCCGGGTCGTAATCGGCAACAACGACACTCCGGAGGTCGCGGCGTGGGGCGCTCGGACCGTGCAGGAATTCGACCTCGACGGACTTGCCGTGGCGATGCTGCACGACAGCGGGGCGGCCGCCGGGCGGGGCGCCCGGTTGCGCCGGATGTTCCCCGCCGCGGACCTCGTCGTGTTCGGCCACTCGCACATTCCGTGGGACACGACATTCGACGGGCAGCGCAGCTTCAACCCGGGCTCGCCGACCGACCGGCGACGTCAGCCGCACGGAACCATGGGGCTGCTCCGTGTCGAAGAGGGGCGGCTGCGTGCGGCGCGGATCGTGCCGGTTTCGTGACGTGACCGGGCGACGTTCCTCACCCGTCAGCCTGGGCTCGAAGCCGCCGTCCCAAGATACTCAGCTAGGCTGTAGACCAGTCGAGCCGGCGGCATCCGGCTGGGCTGTGGCGTCGGCCCGCCGGCCGGATCAGGGCCGCCCATGTCGAGCCGGAACGGTGGGTACTCGTCCCGCATCAGCAT
>JBKPQM010000058.1:0-20013 GCA_046734095.1 Actinomycetota bacterium
CTTCCTGATCTTCTTCCCGTTGCTCTTCCTGACGCCGAACTTCGTGCCGCTTAATCTGCTGGCCGGACCGTTGCAGGCGATTGCTCGGATCAATCCGGTGTCGTATGTGATCACCGGGCTGCGCGATCTGGTGCTGTTTCCCAACATCCACTGGGGCTCGCTAGGCGCCTGCGTGCTCACGATTGCCGTGACGGGGGTGGTGTTGACCTGGCTTTCCATGCGAGCGTTGGCCACATTCGCCGACTGATCCAGCGTCGCACCTCGCGAGATCAAGCGTCGCCCGCTCAGCCGGCCGCGTCGTTGGGCTCACCTGGCTCACCTGGCGCGGCATCCTCGGGCTCATCCGGCGCCTCGTCGTCCGGATCATCCGGCGACGCCGCGTCCACTGGCTCGCTCCCTAGGCAGGTAGGCGGTGGGCACGCCGACCGGCAGACTGGCCGGGTGACCGCACCGATCCGGCTGGGCACAGCGGTGGGTCGAGGTGTGCTCGCGACGACCATCCTCGGCAGTGGCATGGCCTTCCTCGACGGCACGATCGCGAACGTCGCGACGAAGGCGATCGGCCAGGAGTTCAATGCGAGCTTCGGGGCGCTGCAGTGGGTGCAGAACGGGTATCTACTGCCGCTGGCCAGTCTGATCCTGCTCGGGGGCTCGCTCGGCGACCGGCTCGGACGGCGGCGCGTGTACCTGGTCGGGGTCGCGTGGTTCGCGGTGGCGTCGCTGCTGTGCGCCATTGCGCCCAATGTCGAGATGTTGATCGGCGCGCGGGCCTTGCAGGGCATAGGTGGCGCGCTGCTCACGCCCGGCAGCTTGGCGATCATCTCGGCGACGTTCGCGGCCGAGGACAGAGCCGCAGCCGTTGGTGCGTGGTCGGGACTCGGCGGTGTGGCCACGGCGATCGGGCCGTTCCTCGGCGGCTGGCTGGTTCAGGACGTCTCGTGGCGGTGGGCGTTCGCGATCAATCTGCCGTTCGCCGTAGCCGTCATCGTGCTGGGCCTCAAGTACGTGCCGGAAAGCCGCGCCGAGCATCGGACGACGCACTTGGATCTTCCCGGCACGCTGCTGGTCGCGGCCGGGCTCGCGGCACTGACCTACGGCACGACGAGCGCCGGATCCAGCGGCTGGGACGCGAAAGCGATGATCATTTCCGCGGGCGGCGTCCTGCTGCTCGTCGCGTTCGTGATCGTCGAGCGGGACGAGAAGCAGCCGCTCGTCCCGCTCGCGTTGTTCGCCAACCGGGCGTTCAGCGGCGCCAATGTCATGACATTCATGACATACGGGGCGCTGGGCGCCATCCTGTTCGTTCTCACGCTCCATCTGCAGATCTCGGCGGGATACGGGGCGCTCGCCGCCGGAACGGCGACGCTGCCCATCACGATCTTCATGCTGTTGCTGTCGGCCCGCTCGGGGCGATTGGCGGCGCGCATCGGGCCGCGGCTGCAGATGACGGCCGGTCCGCTGATCTGCGCCGCCGGGCTGCTGCTGATGCTGCGTATTGACGCCCAGCATCACGACTACGTCACCGACGTCTTGCCGGGCGTCGTGGTGTTCGCCGTGGGCCTAACGACGTTTGTCGCCCCGCTTACGGCGACCGTCATGGGCACCGCTCCCCAGGACGAGGTCGGCATCGCGTCCGGCGTGAACAACGCCGTGGCCCGGGCCGCGTCGCTGCTGGCGGTCGCGGTGTTGCCGCCGCTCGCCGGTCTGCACGGCGAGGCATACCGCCGGGTGAGCGTGATGGAGCACGGTTTCCGCGTCGTCACGATCATCTGCGCATTGTTGCTGGTCGTCGCCGCTGTCGTCGTGGTGGTGACCGTGCGCTTACCGGCTCGTGCCCTGCATAAGGGAGGATGAGGATGTGGACGACACGACAGTTCTAGCCCGCATCCACGAGCTGGTCGATGAGGAGAAAAACCTGCGCGCGACCCATCGCGGGAAGGGCCTCGTCGGCGACGACCGCCGTCGACTCGAGACGATCGAGCGGCAACTCGACCAATGTTGGGATCTGCTGCGCCAGCGCCGCGCCCGCGAGGAGTTCGGCGAGGACCCGAACGCGGCCCAGGAGCGGCCGACCGGCGAGGTCGAGGGCTACCTGCAGTAGCGCGCACACGCGGCGCAAACCCGGCGTGACCGCGGGGCGCGGGCCCAGGGCAGGCATAGCATCCGTGCCCGTGGCGATCACCCTCGGCATCGACCTGGCCGTGGCGCCGGAGCGGACCGGGGTCTGCGCTGTGACCTGGAACGGCAACGCCGCTGTCGCTGAAGTCCTGGCCGGACCCCACGATGACGAGCGGCTTCTAAAGCTGATGTCCCGCCGCTGGGACAAGATCGGTATCGATGTACCGCTCGGCTGGCCTGAGCCCTTCGTCGATGCGGTGACGGCCCATCGCACGTTCGAGCCGTGGCCGGAGGTTACCGCCGGCGCCGCGGAGCACCGCCAGCTGCTCAAGTACCGACTGACTGATCTTGTCGTCGCCGGGCTGGACGGCCGAGCGCCTCTGTCGGTGTCGACCGATCTGATCGGGGTTGTCGCACTTCGGGCGGCGCTGCTTCTCTACAAATACGCCACGACGAGCAAGCCAGTGCGGCGGGACGGTCTCGGGCCCGTCGCCGAGGTCTACCCCGCCGCGGCCCTGCGGCGATGGGCGCCCGGGGTGAAGGGCAGCTACAAGCGGCGCGGGAAGCACGAGCCGCTACGCACGCTGGTCGCAGCCATCGGTAAGGCCGTGCCGATCACGTTCGCCGGTGACGCGTACGAGCGCTGCCTCGCCAGCCACGACGCCTTCGACGCCCTGGTTTGCGCCCTGGTCGCGCGGGCCGTCGCACTCGGGCAGACGCGCCCGCCCCGCTCCGACCTAGAGATCCGCCGAGCCGCGACGGAGGGCTGGATCCATGTCCCGGACGCAGGGTGCACGCTGCCCGGCCTGCTGTCCGGGTGAGGCCGATCAGCTCGAGACGTCCTTGTTGTTGAAGCGCGCCCAGGCCAGCGACAAGAACAGCGCTGCGTAGACGGCTGACGCGAGCAGCCCGTGGCCGACCTTGTCGAGGGCCATCGGGTCGCGCAGCACGTCGATGAACTGCTGCCAGTAGTGGCTGAGCAGCCACGGGTGGATGGCGCTGATCTGCGGCACAGCGTCGAGCACCTGGCTGGTGATCGTCAGGCCGAGCGTCGTGGCCATCGCCGCGATCGGCACCTCGGTGAGTGTCGAGACGAACAGGCCGATCGCGCCAACAGCGGCAATGTTCGCCGCAACGTAGGCCGCGACTATGGCCAGACGCCCGAGCCCGGACGCGAACGACACGCTCGTTCCGGACAGCAGCGTGACGTCACCACCGCCGAAGAGGATCAGCCCGATCAGCACCCCAACGACGGCGATGACCGCGCTGCAGGCAATGCACCACGCCACGATGCCGGCGTACTTGACGCCGAGCAGCCGGGTTCGCCCGACCGGCACGGCCAGCAAGTAGCGCAGGGTTCCGGTGTTCGCCTCACCGGACACCGAGTCGCCCGCCACGACCGAAACGGCCATCGGCAAGAAGAACGGAATGACTACGAACAGCGCGGAGAACGCGACGAAGACGCCATTCTCGGTGACGCTGCTGAACAAGGCCGCTCCGTCGCCGCCTCCCCCACTCGAGCCGCCGCTCACCTTGATCGCGACCGCGATGAGGATCGGCACGCAGGCGAGCACGACGAGCAGCGCCTGGTTTCGGCGCCGCCGGAACACCATCGCCAGCTCCGACCGGGTGAATCTCATCGACGGCCGCCGGGGCGCCCGAACCGCCTCAGCCAGAGACATCGAACCCCTCCCCGGTGAGGCCGACGAACACGTCTTCGAGGCTGGGCCGCTGGACGGTGAACTCACGCACGCCCACGCCGGCCGCGACCAGCGCCTCAACGACCTGCTCCGGCTGCGCCGAACCCAGCACGGCCTCGGCGCCACCGTCCACAGTGGACACCCGCTCCAGGCCAAGGGTGGTGAACACCCGTACCGCCTCGGCCGGCGAGCCGGTCGAGACGTGCACACGCACTTGCTGCTCGGCGGCGAGCGCTGCCAATGGGCCCTGCCAGACCATCCGCCCCACGCTCATCACGCCCACGTGCGAGCACACCTGCTCAACCTCGCTCAGCAAGTGCGACGACACGAACACCGTGACGCCCTCATCACCGAGTTGGCGAATCAGATGTCGCACCTCGCGGGTGCCCTGCGGGTCGAGGCCATTGGTTGGCTCGTCCAGCACGAGCAGGTCACGCGGCCGCAGTAGCGCGGCCGCGATGCCAAGTCGCTGCCGCATGCCGAGCGAGTAATTGCGATACCGCTTCCCGGCCGCGGCCGACAGGCCGACCCGCTCGAGCGCGGAATTGATGCGCGGCGCAGCGGTGCGCGGATCGACGGTACGGTCGGCGGCGTCCAGGCGGGCTAGGTTGGCGGAGCCGGACAGGTACGGGTGGAACGCCGGTCCCTCGACCAGCGAGCCCACGCGGGGCAGGACGCGGGCAGCGTTCTCGACGAACGACTCGCCGAGCAGGCCATGCGTACCCGCGGTCGGAAAGATCAGCCCGAGCAGCATCCGGATCGTCGTGGTCTTCCCGGAACCGTTCGGGCCGAGGAACCCGTACACGGCTCCGACCGGGACCCGCAGCGCCACCTGATCGACTGCGACCTGTCCACCGCGGAACCGTTTGGTGAGCCCGTCACTCTCGATAGCGAGCCCGGCTGCCCCACCCTCTTCCACGGACGGTGGGGCAGCCGTGCGCGTCTCGGTCAGGGTCACTTACGCTGCGCCGCCGCCGCGATCAGGACGTTCTTGTCGACGGGACCGGCATACAGGCGGCCGTCGTCGGTGATGATCGCCGTGACCAGCCCCGAGTTCACCTCGAACAATCGGCCGCTGCCGCCGTTCCAGCTCACCTTAGGGAGCAACTCGAGGTACTGCTTCTCGGCGCCGGTCGCACCGATATCGGTGGAGCGCAGGCGGACGATCGTGGTCCAGCCCTTACCGATCGTCGCGATATCGCCTCCGTGGGCGGTGTGCGGGCTGCCGGGAACGAGTGGGCGCTCCTTGATCTCGATTGACTTCGGCGGGCGGAACGTGAAGTTGTCCATGTCCGGGACGGCGTAGGAGATGCGGGTGTAGGAGACGTCGATGGCCGGGGAACGTCCCCCCTTGGCGTAGATCTGCACGCCGAGAGGGATCTTCGTGGTGCCGTCGATGGCGATGCGGACCGACCCGACCCGCGACGTCGGGTCGCGCGGCGCGAGCACGAGCTCGTACGCGTCGCGGCGGGCCACGCGCCGGGCAGCGTCCGTGCTGACGATCGTCGTCGGCTCGATCGCCTTGAGCGCCTGCTCGGCGGCCTGCTCCGGGGTGAGCGTCGGGCTCGTCGTCGGCGCCGGTTCGCTCTTGCCGGCCGAATCGACCGGCAAGAGCGTGTGCGTGGCCTCCCGGGTCGCGCTGTCGTACGTCCACAGGTCACGGCCGTTGTGGAACACGTCGGTCTCGCTCAACGTGTCGAGCATGGCGAAGCGCTGCTTGTCGGGTCCGGCGTACCAGACCCGCGCGGTGTGCGACCCGGACAGCAGCCCGAGCAGACCGTCGCCGGCGGACACCGAACCCGGTAGACCCTTAATCCCCACAGCCGACTTCGAGACAATCGTGCCGGACAGCCCGTCGACGTGGGCGCCCCTGACATCGGCGAGCAGCTGCGCCGCGGTCCGGGGCGGCAGGTTCGGACTGGCCTGGGCCGACAGCACACCGCTCGCGATCAGAGCGACAACGCCGACCACACAAGTCGGGACGATCCACCGTAAAGCCGGATGACGGATGAACATGGAACCAACACTCACGTGGAGGAGGATGCGCCGCGTGCACTGTGATGGGGCTGAGCGCTCAGGTACCACAACTGAGCGTGATGGCACTCTGGTTCTACACGCAATCGGAGAGGAAGAGCGTTGCGGCTGTTGATCGTCGAGGATGAGATGCGCTTGGCATCGGCGCTGCAGCGTGGGCTGATCGGCGAGGGCTTTACCGTCGATATCGCGCATACCGGGCCGGACGGCCTACACGCTGCGCAGGAGACCAGATACGACGCGCTGATCCTCGACATCATGCTGCCGGGGCTCTCGGGCTATCGGATCATCGAGCGGCTGCGCGGCGAGCGGAACTGGGTGCCCATCCTCATGCTGACCGCCAAGGACGGCGAATACGACGAGGCCGACGCGCTCGACCTTGGTGCGGATGACTACCTCACCAAGCCGTTCTCGTTCGTCGTGCTGCTGGCCCGGCTGCGGGCCTTGCTGCGCCGGGGCGTCACGCCGCGCCCGGCGGCGCTGACCGTCGGCGATCTCGTGCTCGATCCGGCCGCCCACACGGTCACTCGTGCCGGCCGGGACATCGACCTCACGCCCCGCGAATTCGCGCTACTCGAGTTCCTGATGCGCCGATCCGGCGACGCCGTGTCGAAGGCGGAGATCCTGCACCACGTGTGGGATGCCCACTACGAGGGCGACGCGAACGTCGTCGAGGTATACGTCGGCTATCTGCGCCGCAAGATCGACAGTCCATTCGGTCGGCAGAGTGTGCAAACCGTGCGCGGGGCGGGTTATCGATTAACCGCGGACAGCGGTGCGCCGAGCGTAAGCGCCGGCGCTTCGAGCAGTTCGGCCGCCGAAGGCGGTACGCCGGCGCTCAGCTCGGGCAGCACCGAAGGTGCCGGGACCGGCCCGTCGGGGGTCAGCCCCGGCGCCACCGGCAACGCGTCCGGGTAATCTGCCGCCACGATGATCTGGCCGCGTTTTCGGTGGCTGGGTGAGTGGTGGCGCGCCCGGTCTCTGCGGGCACGAATCACGATCGCCGCCACCACCCTGTTCGCGATCGCGCTCATTGCGGGCACGGTTGTGCTGATCACCCTCTTGCAGCAGTCGCTGATCCGCGGCATCGACTCGTCGGCCGGTAAGACCGGAAACGACATCGCCACCGTGTTTCGCCGGGGATCACCCGACATCGTGCTTTCCAGCACCGGCGACTACGTCCAAGTCGTCGACGCGGACGACGCGGTCCGCGGCCACTCACCTGGGGCCGATGCCGTCACGCCCATGCTGAAGCCGGCCGAGCTGGCTCGAGTGCACGACGGTGGCCATGTCACGATCAGCGGCGACTGGGCCGGGATCGACGCGCAGCTGCGAGTCACCGCGGTACCGGTGGACAGCAGCCGGACGGTGCTGGTGGCCACGAGCCTCGGACGCGTCGAGCAGAGCGTGCACCTGCTGCGCAACGTTGCGCTCATCGGATGCCCGGTGGCCATTCTGATCATGGCGCTCACGACGTACTGGATCGTGGGTCGCACGCTGCGGCCGGTGGCCGAACTGCGTCTTGGCGCCGAGGAGATCACCGCCGCCGGACTCGCCGATCAGCGACTCCCGGTGCCCGACGCACACGACGAGGTGCAGCGCCTGGCCGAGACCCTCAACGCGATGCTCGACCGCATCGACGCGGCCACCAAAAGGCAGCGGACCTTCGTCGGGGATGCCGCGCACGAGCTGCGCTCGCCGCTCGCGTCACTGCGGGTTCAGCTCGAAGTCGCCGAACGGGTTCCGCCCGCGGACTGGAACGCCGCGGTGCGCGACCTGCTCGTTGACGTCAACCGCCTCGAGCTGCTCGTCGACGACCTGCTCGCTACGGCCCGGCTCGACGAAGCCGGAGGCGCCTTGCGCCGCCGGGAGATGGTCGAGCTCGACCTGCTGGTGTCGCAGACCGTCGAGAACTATGCCCAGGCCCGGGTGACGGTGGTCGCGCAGGCCGCGCCGATGATCGTGGACGGCGATCCCGACGGACTGCGCCGCGTCATCGTGAACCTGATCGACAACGCGGTGCGGCACGCCCGCACCGAAGTCTCCGTGTCGGTCACGTCCGGACGGCATACCGCGGGACAAGCCACCGTCCAGCTGGAGGTCTGCGACGACGGCCCCGGCATCCCGGCGCACGAACGACAGCGCGTGTTCGACCGCTTCTACCGGGTGGGCGGCTCGCGCTCGCGGGGGTCCGGCGGAACCGGCCTCGGCCTGCCGATCGTGCGCGACCTCGTTCGAGCGCACGGTGGCACGGTGCGTCTGGCCGACAACCAGCCCGGCCTTCGGGCGATCGTCACGCTGCCCGTCGGGGCTTCCCACCCGAGCTACAGCCGGCCGCGGTCCCAGCCGGGCTAGCCGCCAGGTCCGGTCGGCGGCGGCGTCGTTGGCGTCGGGGTCGGCGTGGTGGGCGGCGTCGTGGACGGCGTGGTCGGCGTCGTCGACGGTGACGAAGGCGTGGTTGACGGCGAGGTCGGTGTCGTGCTCGTGGGCGGCGGCGGCGAGAACAAGCCGACCGTCAGCGTGATCTGCTGCGTCTTCGGGAAGGTGCTGCCGGCTACCGGATATTGCTGAATGACAATGCCGTCCTGGGAAGCGTCCGTCACCGGGACCTGCTCGGGTTGCTTCACATTGGTCCAGCCCTGGGCGCTCAGATCGGACAGCGCGGCCTGGATCGTCTTACCCACCTCATTGGGCACGCCGGACTTGCCGGTCGACACCGACAACGTGATCTTGTCACCCTTGCTCACGTCCGTGAAGGCCTTCGGGCTCTGGGCGACGACCTGCCCAGCCGGCGCGTCGTTGTTGACGTCCTTACGCACCGGCCTGAGGCCCTTCTGGCTGATGATCGCCTGGGCCTGCCCGTACTGCTGGCCGACGACGTTGGGCACCTCAACCGTCGGCTTCTTGTAGGTGGCGAACGTGATCGCGGTGTCCTTGGTCTGCATCGATCCAGCGGGCGGATTCTGGGTGCAGACTTTCCCCTCGCTCGGCGGTGCCGAGCCCTGGCACGGCCCAGATGTCTGGGTGGGATTGTTGTCGGGTTGGAAGCCCGCCTTGACCAGGGCCGCGTTCGCGGTCTCGACGCTCTGCCCGATCAGCGACGGCACGGCGAACGTCTTCGGCTTGTCGTTCTTGCCGAGCAGCACGATCGCGTAGGCCGCGCCGCCGATGACCAGCAGCAAGACGGCGACGATCGCTATCCACATCAGGCGACGGCGACGGCGTTCGTCCTCGTCGCTGGAACCCCCGCCCTCGTCGCCGGGCGGTAACACCGCGCCACCGGCGAGATGCGTGGGCGAGCGCGGGATGAACTGCGTCCTCTCCGCGTCGGTCATGACCGCCTCGGCGGCTACGGGCTGGTCAGCCAGTGCGCGCTGCAGGTCCGCGCGCATCTCACCCGCCGACTGATAGCGATTCAGGGGGTTCTTCGCGAGCGCCTTCATGACGATCGAGTCCAGCGCGCGCGGGATTTCGGGGTTGATCGCCGACGGCGCGACCGCATTCTCGCGGACGTGCTGGTAGGCCACCGCGACCGGTGAGTCGCCCACGAACGGCGGATTGCCGGTGATCAGCTCATAGAGGAGGCATCCGGTGGAGTAGACGTCCGAGCGGGCATCGACCGGCTCACCGCGCGCCTGCTCGGGAGACAGGTACTGGGCCGTGCCGATGACCGCCGCCGTCTGGGTGACGGTGGCCGCGTTGGACGACAGCGCTCGGGCAATGCCGAAGTCCATGACCTTGACCGCGCCGGTCGGCGTGATCATCACGTTCGCCGGCTTGACGTCACGGTGCACGATGCCGTTGCGGTGGCTGAAGTCGAGGGCGCCGCAAACCTCGGCGGTGATCTCCATCGCGCGCCGGATCGGCAGCCGGCCCTGGTCCTTGAGCACGTC
Source organism: Actinomycetota bacterium (assembly GCA_046734095.1). Taxonomy (GTDB): domain Bacteria; phylum Actinomycetota; class Actinomycetes; order Mycobacteriales; family Jatrophihabitantaceae; genus DASXRA01. The sequence goes on from JBKPQM010000058.1 coordinate 9,746, forward strand.
GCGCAGGGTGCGTCCCTCGACGTACTCCATGACGATGTAGGGAATTTCGCCGTTGCTGTTGATGCCGGGGTCTTCACCGGTGTCGTAGACGGCGACGATCGCTGGATAGTTGAGCCCGGCCGCCGACTGCGCTTCGCGGCGGAACCGGATTAAGAACGCCGGGTCGTTGGCCAGGTCGGCTCGCAGAATCTTGATCGCGACCTCGCGGCCCAACCGGACATCGCGCCCGCGGTGTACCTCGGCCATGCCGCCGTAGCCGATAAGCTCTCCGAGCTCGTACCGGTTGCCGACCAGGCGCGGTGTCGCGGTCATGAGCGCAGCTCCCAGCGAACCCACTGCTGCTCCACAGCGAACACGGACGCGACGGACCTAGTCATCGGGACAATAGCCTTACATGCCCGCCATGGTGCCTGGTCATCGAGGGGTTCCTTACCGGTCGTGCTCGTCATATCAGCGACCGCTCGCGTCGTCCAGATAGGCCTTCATGACGTCTCGGGCCAGCGGTGCGGCCGCTTCACCGCCGGCGCTTTCGTTGCCGCGCACGCCGGCATTCTCGAGGATGACAGCTACAGCTATAGGGTGCACCGGATCTGCCGCGTAACCGGTGAACCACGCGTGCGGCGCGAGCGCCTTGCCGTTCGCGTCAGAGTTGTCAGCAGTTCCGGTCTTGCCGCCCACCCGCTCACCGGAAATCTGCGCCTTGGTACCCGTCCCCTTTGTCACGACGCTCTCCATCATCTGCTGCAGCTGCTTGTTCAGGTCGGGCGGCAGCACCTGATTCAGCGTCTGCGGCTCCGTCGTCTTGAGGACCGACAAGTTGGGCGCCAGCTCCTGCTGGACGAGGTACGGCTTCATCAACGTGCCCTCGTTCTCGACCGCGGCCGAGATCATGGCTGCCTCCAACGGCGTCATCTGGACGTTGAACTGGCCGATGGAGCTCTGCGCGAGCTGCGATCCGTCGTCGATCTGCCCGGTTGTCGAGCCGGCGACCGTGAGCGGCACGTTGAAATCCTGACCATCCATGCCGAACAGGTCAGCTTCGTCCTCGAGCGCCTGCTGCCCGACGTCCACGCCCAGCTGCCCGAATGCCGTGTTGCACGAGATGGTCAGCGCGTCGATGAGCGTCGTGGTCTTTCCGTTGCCGCAAGTTTCGCCGTTGAAGTTGCGCATGGTGCCGCCGTTGGGTAGCTGCAGCACGTTCGGCGCCGGGATCACGGAGTTGGTCTTCCGGCCGGCCTTCAGCGCGGCGGCGGCAACGACCACCTTCATGACCGAGCCGGGCGGATAGGCGGCCTGGAACGCGCGGGGTAACAGCGGTTCGTTCTCGTCGCTGGAAAGTTCCTTGTAACTCGTCTGGATCGAGTCGATGTTGTGCGAGCTGAGCACGCCCGGGTCGTACGACGGGCTGCTGACCGCGGCCAGGATGGCACCGGTGCGCGGGTCGAGCGCAACCACCGCACCGCGTCGCCCAGCCAGCCCCTTGAAGGCCGCCAACTGGGCCGCCTTGCTGATCGTGAGCGAAACGTTGCCGCCCTTCGGTGTACGGCCGGTGAGCAGGTCCGTGATCCGCGTGCCGAGCAGCCGGCTGTCATTGCCGGACAGCAAGCCGTCCTCGGAGTCCTCGAGCCCGTTCTTGTCGTAGACCAGTGAGTACCACCCGGTCAGGTCGGCGTACGCAGGGCCGTTCGGGTACTTGCGCAGGTACTTCAGCTCGTCGTCAGTCGGCACCGACTCCGCGATCGGCGTGCCCTGCACAATGATCTGCCCCCGTGGATTGGCGTATTCGTTAAGGATGACCCGCTTGTTGTTCTTGTTGTTGCGGTAGGCATCACTCTTCACGACCTGGACGAAGTTCAGGTTCACCAGCAGCGCCACCATCAAGACGCCGACCGCGATAGCGACCCACCGAATCTGCCGGTTCATACCGCCACCGCCTGGGCTGGCGCGGATTCCGCCGCGGCGTGCTTGCCGGGGGCCGGCGGACGGCGCGCGGCGTCCGAGATGCGCAGCAGCAGCGCCAGCAGAACGTAGTTGGCGAGCAGAGACGAACCTCCGTAGGACAGGAAAGGTGTGGTGAGGCCCGTTTCGGGCAACAGCCGGGTGACTCCGGCGACGACCACGAACAGCTGCAGCCCGATCGAGAACGCGAGCCCGGTGGCGAGCAGCTTGCCGAACGTGTCGCGCACCGCGAGCGCCGCCGCGAAGCCCCGGGCGATGAAGAGCACGTAAATCACGAGCAGGGCAACGAGCCCGAACAGGCCGATCTCTTCGCCGAACGAGGAGATGATGAAGTCGGTCGCCGGCAGCGGCACGATCTCGGGGTGGCCGCCACCGAGGCCGGTGCCGAACAAGCCGCCGGTGCCTAAGCCGAACAGCGACTGGCTCACCTGAAGGCCGATGCCGTCCGGGTACTTGAACACGTGCAGCCACACCGTGACCCGGGTCTGCACGTTGGGGAACAGCTGGTAGGCGAGGTAGGCGCCACCGGCGAACAACAGGAGGCCGACGATCACCCAGCTGACCCGTTCGGTCGCCACGTAGAGGAGGACGATGAACAGGCCGAAGAACATCAGCGACGAGCCAAGATCGTGGCCCCGGATCAGCACGCCGATGCAGATGAGCCACACGACGAGCAGCGGCCCGAGGTCGCGGCCCCGAGGCAAGTCGATGCCAAGGAAGCGCCGTCCGGCCAGGGACAACACGTCGCGTTTCGACACGAGATAGGCCGCAGCGAAGATCGTCAGCAGGATCTTCGCGAACTCGCCCGGCTGGATTGAAAAGCCGGCCACGCGGATCCAGATGCGCGCCCCGTTGACCTCACTGAACCGGGCCGGCAGCACCGACGGCAGCACCAGGAAAAAGATGCCGATAAGCGCCAGCGTGTAGGCGTAGCGCGACAGGACGCGGTGATCGCGAATGAGCCAGATGATCAACAAGAACAGCGCGACGCCGAGGCCCGTCCACACGATCTGCGTCGGCGCGGCCGCGCCGGTGAACTTCGGCCCGGTGCCGTCGTCCGACTGCTGCTTCAGCCCAAGGTCGAGGCGGTGGATCATCACCAGGCCGAGGCCGTTGAGCAGCACCACGATCGGCAGCAGGAGCGGATCGGCAAAAGGCGCCACCCGGCGGATAACGAGGTGTGCGATGACACCTGCGGTCAGCGGCACGATGCTGTCGATGAGCAGGTGGCTGTTGATGTGCCCGTCGCGGGTGGCCTCCACGATCGCCTCAGCCGCGAACACGATGGCGATGGCGAATATGAGCAGCACGAGTTCGGCCCCGCGCCGGGTCGGCACGCGGATCTCGCCGGTCGTCTGGGTCACCGGCATCCCTCACCCGGAGTCGGGGTGGGCGACGGCGTCGTCGGAGTCGGCAGGGCCGTGCTCGTCGCGCCACGAGCATCGACCGCGCTGTGGCCGGTGGTCGTGGGAGCCCGCGCTTTCCTCGGCGTCGATCTGGGGGTCGTCCGGGGTGAGCTGGGCACGACCTCGCTGGACCGATTCGTCGGGCTGGGCGTCGCCGTGCGACACAACGGCAGCAGTTGCGTGTTCATCAGGTTGTCGACGATCTGATGCGCCCCGGACTGGCTGTGCGCGGTGATACCCGACTCGACCGAGCTGCGCGCGGCCAGCGTCAGGTCCGACATCTTGAGCGACGTGTTCTGCGACACTTTGTAGAACTTCAGCGGCCCGAACTCGGTGTTGACGCCCTGGAAGATCGCCACCTCGTCACCCGAACGTCCGACGAAGTACTGGCTCTGGGTCCAGGCGTAGAAACCGCTGGTGCCGCCGATGATGATCGCCAGGACCACGGCCGTGATCAACACCCGACGCACCCAGCGACGCCGGCGGGGCTCCTCGACGTGCTGCGGAACATCGAGGCGGGTCATCTGCGCGGCCCGCTCGGCCGGGCTCGACTCGGTGGGTGGAGGAGCGGGGTCCGTCGGGTCGATGAACGCCCCGCCGATCACCGGGACGTCGTCCCCGAAGCCGGCGTTGACGACATCGGCCACGATGCACGTCACGTTGTCCGGGCCGCCGCCGCGCAGGGCCAGCTCCACCAGCCGATCGGCGCACTCCTGCGGATCGCCCTCGCTCAGCGCCTCGAGCAGAGTGGGCGCCGTGACGACGTCGGACAGGCCGTCCGTGCACAAGAGATAACGGTCGCCGGCACGTGCTTCGCGGATCGAGACGTCCGGATCGACGTCGGCGCCCATCAGTGCCCGCAGGATCACCGACTTGCGGGGATGGTGGCTGGCCTCCTCGGCGGTCAGCTTGCCCGAGTCGACCAGCGACTGAACGTATGTGTCGTCGTGCGTGATCTGCGACAGGTGATCGCCCCGCAGCAGGTAGGCACGCGAGTCGCCCACGTGGACCAAGCCGACCTGCCCACCGGTGAAGCGCAGAGCGGTGAGGGTGGTGCCCATACCCTCCAGCTCGGGGTCGGCCTGGATCGAGTCGGCGATGCGCTGGTTCGCGTCCTCGACGGAATGGCGCAGCGCAGCGAGCAGATCACCGACGGGGCGATCTTCGTCGAGCGGCTCCACAGCAGCGACGGCGATCTTGCTGGCGACCTCGCCGGCCGCGTGCCCGCCCATGCCGTCGGCGATGACCAGCAGCCGAGGTCCGGCGTAGACGGAGTCCTCGTTATTGCCGCGGACCAGGCCGCGGTCCGAGCGCACCGCGTACCGCAAGGCCAAGGTCATGCTGGCTTACCCCGCCTGTGCGGATCGCGCGAGCGCTCATCGCGCGTGACCGCCGTGATGATCACCGCAGCTCCATGACGGTACGGCCGATGCGGATCGGCACGCCCACCTCGAGCGGAGTAGGCCCGTTGAGCTTGTGCTGGCCGAGGTACGTGCCGTTGGTCGAGCCGAGGTCCTCGACGAACCACATGCCGTCCTGCTGGCTGATACGCGCATGCCGCGTGCTGGCGTAGTCGTCGGTGAGCACGAGCGTCGAGTCGTCAGCTCGGCCGATCAACACCGGGGCGCCGGACAGGCCGATGCGGGTGCCCGCCAGTCCGCCCTGAGTCACGACGAGCACGCTGGCCCGGCGCGGCCCGGTGCTCGGGGCAGCCGCGGTCCGGCCTTTGCGTCGCGGCGGTGGCGGGACCGCGACACGAGGCTGGCCGCTGGCCCGCAGATCAGCGCGGACGACGCGTACCGCCGCGAACACGAACAGCCACAGCAAGACGAGGAAGCCGAACCGCATCAGCTGGATGGCCAGCGGTGAGTTCACCGACTCACCCGTGTTCTTGCTGGTACACCAGCCGCGTGTGGCCGAGACGAATAACGTCGCCGTGCCGTAGCAGCTGGCTTTTTACCTCATGGCCGTTCACCGACGTGCCGTTGGTTGAGCCGAGGTCGTACACCGTCGCGAAGCTGCCGTCGAACTGGACGTCGACGTGCCGCCGCGACACGCCCTGATCGAGCAGCTGCAGGTCGGCGTCGGAACCGCGTCCGATGAGGTTGCTGCCTTGACGCAGCTCGAAACGCCGGGTCGTGCCGTCGACGAGCAGCACTCCGCGCATGCCGGTCTGGGTCGGTCCCGATGGCGGCTGCGCGTAACCCTGTTGCGGCGGTGGTGGCGGTGGCGCCGGCCGGGAGGCGGGCCCGCTCTCCGGTGCGTACGGAGCGGGCGGCAGGTAAGGACCGCCGCCCAGCGGTGGGACGTCCAGCCGAGCCGGGGCGACCCCGTACATCGGGGACGGCGGCGGCGAGAGCACCGGCGAAGGTGAGGCAGCCCCGCCACCGCGGTTCGGCTCGCCGTGGTTCGGGGCGTGATTTCCCCCGAAACCGGGTACGAACTCCTCCTGCTGCGGGGTCGGCGGACTGCCGTAGGGCTGCTGATAGTCGCCCGGCGGGTGCCCGGGCACCGATGGCAGCGACAGCGAGTCATAAGGGCGGCGGCGCGGCCCGACCGCGGACTCCATCCGCGAGGCCACACCGAAGACGCCGGTGTGCAGGCTGTCGTCGCGGGCGAGGTAGACCTCGATGTCACCGGCCGTGCGCCAGCCGTTTTCGTCGAGGTGCTCCTGGATCAGCTCGGCGAGCGAATTCGTCAGCTGCAGTTCCCACGGCACGAGCCGGTCGTAGTCGGACGGGGACAGCGTGACGCGGAAGCGGTTAGGCGCCAGCACTTCGCCGCTGGGCATCACGTTGCGCTTATCGGTGGCCTCGCGCTGCAGTGCGGTACCAATTTCGACGGGTTCGACCTGGCCTTTAAACACGCGGGCGAACGCCCCGCCCACGACACTCTCCAGGCGTCGTTCGAAGCGCTGCGCCAAGCTCATACTCGCTCTCGCTTCCCACCGTGGCAGGACGCCGGCAGGCGCCTATCGCAGTATGCGGCCAGCGCGCCGACAATCCGCGACCGCGCGCTGCGCTGATCCATCGCGGTCCTCCTGCTGCAGGTATTACGGCCCGCGGGCGGGCCTGCTTACACATCGCGGCGAAATCGTCTCGGCGTGGCATCACATCCGTGGCATCCTCGCGCGTTCGAATGATGGTACTGGCGTATGACTTGTGCGAGCCCGTACCCACGAGGACGGGCCCGCCCGCATGCTAGTCTTGCGGCTTGCCGCGACCCAGTCGCGGTGCCGGTTGATGCGTCGGCGCGGGCAAGTGGCGGAATGGCAGACGCGCACGGTTCAGGTCCGTGTGTCCGTAAGGACGTGGGGGTTCAACTCCCCCCTTGCCCACCAGGCTAGGCGGGTCTTCCGGGCCGGCGCACGTGATTCATGATCTTTGAGTAGTGGTCGAATTTCGACCACTTGTCCAAGATCACGAGTGGCCGAGCACCTTGGCGCTAGGACGCACGCCGACGGGGCACCCGGATGCCGAGGCGGCGGCACGCCTGACTGAATGTCACCCCTCGGGCCCACACCGACTCGAACCCAATCTTGAGCGTGCGGGCCAGGTGCGGGTGCTCGATCACCATCGTCGTGACGTCGTTACGTCCGGCGATCGGATCCGGCATTGCGAACAAGACGGTCCGCTCGTCGACGATCCCCACCTTCATAGGCAACTCCTCGACGAAGCGCGCCTGCTCCCCGGCATCGAGGAAGGCGCGCACGCCGGCCAGCTGGGTTTCGTCCTCGAGGACCGAGAACTCGTACACGCTTCGGAGCACGTGCCGCCGCGCCAGCTGCAGGCCAACCGCGTCTGGGTCGACCGCGACGGGTGCCTTGGAAAACACGAGCATCTCGCGCCCAACCGTGCGCTGCAGCTCGGTGAACGTGCTGGCAAGCGCCTCGGGCGAGCGGATCACCTCGATGTAGTCGAGGGGGTCGGTGTGCAGTTGCCCGGCCTGGTAAGCAGGGCGCAGCTCGTCGACCAAGCCGCGAGCGTCCCCCTCGAGCGTCGCCACCCGTTCGCGGTGGACGAGCATGAGCTGGCCGGCGACGCGTTCCGGCGGCGTCGCCACGTACTTGGCCGTGCGTCCCGGACGGTCGGTGGCGAGTCCCTTCCCGACCAGGCTCTCGAGAACGTCGTAGATCCGCGGTCGCGGCACGCCGGCCAATCGGGCAAGCTCGGCCGGCGTCGACGCGTCGCGCCGCACCAACGCGACGTACGCCCGCGCCTCGTACAACGTCAGTCCCAAGCGCACGAGCCGTTCGACGGAGACTGGGTCCCCCACGACGGCGAAGCTATGAAGGTCGGGATCGCCCTGTCAATGCGCAGTTACGATCTCGCTCAGGGCTCCTCGGGTTCGGTGATCCACGCCGAGAACACCGGCACGCTGTCCCACTCGCCGCCGACGGCTCGCGCGACGACCGCGTAAGGGTGCCCGAAGCGCAGGATGGCGCGGCGTTGCCATCCCACGGCGAAGGACGCGAGCCGCATCCCGAGCGCGGTGACCGCTGCTGCCTCGAAGCCGGTCCGGGTGTACCGGGCCAAGGCCGCCTGAGTCGCTTCGACGTCGTAGTCGCCGGGTGGCAGCAACTCGATCAGACCCTGTGCCGCAGCGGGGAACCCGAACTCAGGCGACATCAGCTTGTGCTCGCTGTCCGCCGACCACGTGGGCAGCACAGCGATGTGCTCGTCGCGCCCGGAGCCGGGGGATTCTTCGATCGTCCACAGTGGACCCTCACCGAGCGGCAGGGTGAACAGCGAAAGCGGGTGCAGCTCCTCGTGCGCGACGGCGAGGACGTCGGCCGCCGGCACGTCCGCGGCGGCGATCACCGATGTGACCGCCAGACCGTCCGCTGACCGCGCCGTGTGCACGGCGACGTCGCCCACCGGCGAAGCAGCGATGTACACGGTGTGCCCGGGCACCGAGCGCAGCACGCGCGCCACCCGGAGTGACCATGGGCTGTTCAACTCGGTGGACGGCACGACCTCGAACGGCGATTCCCAGTCGACGCGCGTGGCCAACGCCGAGGCAAGGACGACGATCGTCTTCGGCGTGATCTCCACCGGAAAGCGGTCGATCAGCCCTAGCGTGTGCTCGGTCGCCCATCGGTCGGCCGCCTCCTGCGTCGGAATATCGCCGACCTGGACCGTGTCCGGCAACCCGTCGAGCCAGCCCGCAAGTGCGGCGGCGACAGAAGGATGCCGCCACGCCGCGGCGGCCGACGCGACCGCCGGATGCGGGTGCTCGAGCAGCGCGGCGGCAGCATCGCGGGCCGCTTCGGGCGAGGTACCGAGGACTTCCGCCAACTCGTCGCGGGCGGCACCGGTGGCCGCCGGCGCCGCGAGTGCGAGCACCAGCCAGGCGCCGAGGGGCGACGCGACGTACTGCCCGTCCCCGAGCGCCCGATGAAATCGCTGCGCATACCGGGCGACGAGTGGGGCAATGCTCATACCGCACGGTACCCGTCGGCCACCAGCCGCTGATTGGCGCTGGTCCGGCGCGCCGCGCCGCACCTAGCGTCGCGCCATGCGGATACGGATCATCGACGCCTTCACCGCCCGCCCGTTCGCCGGAAATCCCGCCGCCGTCTGCCTTCTCGACGGCGACGACTGGCCGGACGAGGCGTGGATGCACCGGGTCGCCGCCGAGATGAACCAGTCCGAAACGGCTTTCGCGCATCCCCGGCCCGACGGAGACTGGGCACTGCGCTGGTTCACCCCGGCTGTCGAGTCGAACCTGTGCGGGCACGCCACACTGGCCACGACTCACGCGCTCCGCAGCGACGGGCGGGCCGGCGGCTCGGTGCGCTTCCACACGCGTAGTGGTGTGCTGGTCGGGATCCCCCAGGACAGCGGGGCGATCACGCTCGACTTCCCGGCCGCGCCGCTGACCGAAGCGGTGGTACCGAGCGGCCTGGTCGAGGCATTGGGGGCCAAGCCCGAAGTGGCGTTCCGGACCGGCGCACTCGGCGACCTGCTCGTCGTGGTGCCCAACGAGGCTGCGGTGCGCCGGCTGACCCCCGACTTCGTGGCGGTGGGCCGACTGAGCATCGACTACGGAATCCGAGGCGTCATTGCCACGGCCGGGGCCGACGCTGGCGGCACCCACGACTTCGTCTCGCGCTTCTTCTCGCCCGCGGGCGGTATCCCGGAGGATCCGGTGACCGGTAGCGCCCATACGGCGTTGGCCCCGTACTGGGCGGCCCGGTTGGGACGAGACGAACTCGTCGGGCTACAGGTGTCGGCCCGTTCCGGGCTGGTGCGCGTTGCGCTGCGGGGCGAGCGCGTGCAGCTGACTGGTCACGCCGTAACAGTGGTCGACGGCGACTTGCTCATCGCACGCTGAAGCCGGCCACGTTGCCGCTCGCCGCGGACCATTCGTATTTGACGGTCCGTACATACCCCGGCGTACGGTCGCTCTCGAGCCGATCCAATAGTGCCTCGCACGCGACACGTGAGCCTTCCGCGACCACCTCGACCCGACCGTCGCGTAGATTCCGCGCCGTACCGGACAGCTCAAGGGCGGCGGCCTCGCGGCGGGTCCACCACCGGAAGCCGACGCCCTGGACGCGACCTTCTATCCAGGCGGTCAGCCGCACATCGTCCGTCACGGACTTGACGCTAGCGCCGCCGAGGCAGTAGCTGAACCAGTACGGCAACCCCGACTGCCAGCCCGACCAGGTAGGGGATGCTGGCTTGGAAGGCGTGAACCATGCCCGCCTCGAGAGCACTCCCGCCGCCGAGCCCGCGTGCTGCGGACTCAGTCCGCGGCCGCGCCCTGAACGATCCGCGCGCCGATCTACAGCTCGGCTGTAGGTTCGATCCCGCAGACCAGTGAGGCGAGGGTGAACAGCTCCCCGCTAGGGCTCGACGCCGAGTTCGGAGAGGATCGCGGCGGTGACCTCGTCCTGGC
>JBKPQM010000059.1:0-18669 GCA_046734095.1 Actinomycetota bacterium
TTGGTCGACGTGGCCGGCGAGGACGAGGCCCTGCGGCTGGCCGCATCGGTGGAGGACGCCAGCGAGCACCCCATCGGCCGGGCCATCGCCGCGGGCGCCCGCGATAGGGGTCTCGCCCTCTCCCCCGTCACCGGCGCGACATCGCCCGCGGCGGCGGCGATCGCCTGCCCGACGGGATGCTCGGACGCGTGCTCGACCGCCCCGGCCAGCGCCAGCGCGCGCTCGTCCCCGACGACTTCGGCCAGCGTCATCCGGCCGGTGGTGACGGTGCCGGTCTTGTCGAGCACGACGGTGTCGACGCGGCGTGTGGACTCGAGCACCTCTGGGCCCTTGATCAACAACCCGAGCTGGGCCCCGCGCCCGGTGCCGACCAGCAGCGCTGTCGGTGTGGCCAGTCCGAGCGCACAAGGACAGGCGATGATCAGTACGGCTACCGCGGCGGTGAACGCCTGCACGCCGGAGCCGCCGGTGACCAGCGTGACGATCAGCGTCAGTGCGGCGATCGCGATGACGACGGGGACGAACACCGCGCTGATCCGGTCGGCGAGCCGCTGCACCGGCGCTTTGCCCGATTGCGCCGCGACGACGAGCCGGGCTATTTGGGCCAGCCGGGTGTCTGCGCCGACCCGCGCGGCTCGCACGACCAGCCGGCCGCCCGCGTTCACGGTTGCTCCGGTGACCGCGGCGCCCGGCCCGACTTCGACCGGCACGGCTTCGCCGGTCAACAGGCTCTCGTCGATCGCCGACGAGCCCGTTAGGACCACGCCGTCCGTGGCCACCTTCTCGCCGGGACGGACGACGAACTCGTCGCCGACCGCGAGCTGACCCACCGGAATGCGCGTCTCCACGCCGCCGCGCACCACCGCGACGTCCTTCGCGCCCAGATCCAGCAACGCCCGCACGGCCGCGCCGGAACGCCGCTTCGCCCGTGCTTCGAGATAGCGGCCAGCGAGCAGCGCCACGATTACGCCCGACGCGACCTCCAGGTAGATCTGGTCCGCACCGTCGCCGCGGCTCGCGGTCAGATCGAAGCCCATCCGCGTGTCGGCGAGGCCGGCGTCGCCGAAGAACAGCGCATAGAGCGACCATCCGAAAGCGGCCAGCGTGCCGAGGGAGATCAGGCTGTCCATCGTTGCTGCGCCATGCCGCAGGTTCGTCCAGGCGGCAACATGGAACGGCCAGCCGCCCCACACCACGACCGGGCTGGCCAGCGTCAACGACAGCCACTGCCAGTTGTCGAACTGCGCAGCGGGCACCATCGCGAGCACGAGCACGGGCAGGGTCAGCACCGCCGACACCAGCAGCCGCTGCCGAAGCGACGGCGTAGGGTCGTCGTCCTCTTTAGCGGGTGTATCGGTTTTAGGCAGCGCGGCTGTATATCCGGTCGCCTCGACCGTTGTGATCAGATCGGTGGGACTAACCACTGCCGGGTCGTAGCGCACGCTGGCCTGCTCGGTAGCGAAGTTCACGCTCGCGCTCACGCCGTCGAGGCGGTTGAGCTTCTTCTCGATGCGAGCCGCGCAGGAGGCACACGTCATACCGCCGACGCCCAGTTCGATCGACGCCGTCTGCTGCCCGGAGGCGATCGTCATGCGGCGGACTCGTCGACGACGGCGTAGCCGGCCTCGTCAACCGCGGCACGTACCTGCGTGTCCGCGAATCCGGCGCCCCGAACCGTGAGCCGGCCGGTGGGCAGGTCGACGCCGACGGCCTCGACGCCGGCAATGTGGCTCACCTCGCCCTTAACCGCGCGCACGCAGTGGTCACAGGTCATGCCGGTCACCGTGTATGACTTCTCCACCTACTGCTCCTCGCTCGTACCCCAACCCCCCTTGGGTATCTTAGAACACCACGTCAACTACCCGGGTGGGGTATGGTGTGTGAGACTTAGGAGGTGCGGGATGTACGGCTACACGGCGAACAAGGACGAATACCTCAAGCGGCTCCGTCGCATCGAGGGACAGGTTCGCGGCATCGCGAAAATGGTCGACGAAGACAAGTACTGCATCGACATCCTCACCCAGGTCAGCGCCGCCACCAAGGCGCTGCAGGCCGTCGCGCTCGGGCTGCTTGAAGAGCACATGGGTAGCTGCGTCGTCGACGCTGCTCGTGCCGGCGGCGAGGAGGCCGACGCCAAGGTCAAAGAAGCCGCGGACGCGATCGCCCGCCTCGTCCGGTCCTGATCAGACGCAGCACAGCAAGAATCGCGCAACCTCTGGCGTCGACACGATGCCAGAGGTTGCGCGATCCGGATTTGTTACTGCTTGACGAGCTCGCTCACGAAGCCCGGCCCGTACGGCGAGCCGAAGCCGGTCGTGAGGTCATAGCCCGGCGTCGTCTCGTAACCCGGGACGGCATCCGGCGTCACGGGCTGCCCAGGAGTGATGTCGGATTCCTGGTTGGAGTGCAGGTTGCCCGACGCGACGGTGCCGTACTGGTGGGCCGTTACGTCGTGGAATGCCACCGACTTGTCGAACGATGCCGAGTAGATGACCTTGTTCAAGTCACCGATCGGAGCCTTGCCGGCGGCCGTGCGGGCCTGATTCGCCAGGGCCATCACACCTGCCACCTGTGGCGACGACGCCGAGGTCCCGCCGAACAGCACCCAGCTGGGCGGGCCGTCGACCCCCGGGAAGTACGAGCGGAACGTCAAGGCCCCGCCGTTGATCGCCATGTTCCAGGCCAGGTCGGGGGTGCCGCGGTGGTTGCCGACGATCGACGCCACAGCGTCTTGATACGCCGGACGGGAGTAGACCGTGGACAACCCACCGCCGGTGACGAGCTGGAAGCCCGGCTCGTTGCCGACCGCCTCGCTGTCACCGCCAGATGTCCAGTCCCACCAGGCCGGCGTGCGTGAGCCGTCGGCCGCGATGGGGACATCCGGGCCGGTCGGATTCCAGGTCCAGCCGAACTGCCGCTGCGTACCGCCGACCGAGGTGACATACGGCGACACGTTCGGGTAGCTCACCTGCGGGTCGGGCGACACCGTCGACTGCCGGTGCGAGCGCTCGACGCCCTGCGAACCGTTGTCGCCGGAGGACGAGAAGAACGTGTCGCCCTTGGCGATGCCCCGCTTGAACGTCTCGTCGAACTTGGCGAATTGCGCCTGCGCCGCCGCGTGACTGGCGAACGCCGACTCGTCCGTGCCGAAGGACATGGAGAACACCGTGCCGGCCGGGTACTTGTTGATCGCCCAGTCGATGGCGCTCATCGCCGCCGGCAGGCCGGGCACGCCCTGCGTCTCCGCCGTGTTGGTCGACAGCAGCACGATGTGTGCCTTGGGAGCCATCGCAAACGACCACTGCACGTCGAGGTTCGCCTCGCCGGCCCACCCCTCGGCCGAGTTGGGGCCGTTCTGGGCGGACCCATTGCCGCTGGCCTTGCCGTCGCCGTTCAGGAAGCCCGGCTGGCCGTTCGGGAACACCTGCTCGAAGTCCGGCTTCGGCAGGCCGAATGTTTGGGCGAAAAAGTCGAGGTCCTGCGCGGCGGTCGGGCTCCCGAACGAGTCGACCAGCACGATCGTCTGACCCTCACCCTGGAAGGGCACCTTGTCGACGCCGTAGGCCTGGCGCATCTGCTGCGGGGTGGGGCAGTGCAGCTGGGTCGATTCGCGGTCGTCCGGCGCGGGCCGCTTACACGCGATCTCACCGAGCGCTTGGCCGGCTGGGACAAAGGCGCTCTCCGGAGCCTGCATCGCGTAGTGCGTGAGCGGCATTGCTGTGGAGGCGCCCGATGGCCCGCTCATTGCCACCGCGACGGTGGCAGCGCTCAACGCGGCGACTGCCGCAGCACTGCTCCGATACAGCCTGGTACGTCTGCCCATAGAGGATCTCCTTTAATCGCACGGCATCGTGCGGTTGCTACACGGCCTGCGCCATGATCGCGGGGATCTGGGCGAATAGGGAAGCGTGCTACTGCCGTTGGCACCTGCGTCCCGCACTTGGGTCGCGCCGTATACGTGGAGTGGTGGGGAGGGGCTCACCACTCCACGCGGGTGGGCTACGGAAGCGAGACGTAGTTGCCGAGGAACGCCCGGGCTGATGGGGTGTCCACGCGGTAGTCGACATTGGTGGCCTTGCACATGTAATCGCCGGTGATGGTCGTACCGGCGACGATGTTGGTCTCGTCCGCGCCGGCGCCCAGGAAGTTCGGACCGCCGGAGTCCCCGTAACAGGTGCCGCCGTCGCCGTGGGCTGGATTCATGGAGATGCGCAGCCAGCTCGGGTTCAGCGCGTCGAGGCCACCGCTCGCGACGTAGCGGATGTCGGCGTAGTGGAACGTCGGGCCCTGGTCGATGGTGACGGACTGGGCGCCGTAGCCGACGCTCGTGAAGCGCGTGCTCCCATCCACGTCGTCGAGCGAGCCGAGCGCGGGCAGTCGGGCCGGCTCGATGCCGGGCACCGCCTCGTCGAGGACGACGACCGCGACGTCGTGCGGGTCGCCCTGCGCCTTGCTGAAATCCGGGTCGGCGTGCCAGGTGCCCCAATACGTGGTGCCGGCACCGGCGACGTAGGACGAATCGAACGTGACGGCGACTCGGTCGACACCCTGATCGCAGTGTGCGGCGGTCAGGAACACCGTGGGCGAGATGAGCGTGCCCGAGCAGGTCTCCCAGGTGCCGTCGGAATAAGCCTGCGGCGCAAGTAGCGCGCCGACCTCCGGATGACCTGACCCGTCGGGTGCTCCGTTGGTTATCGCCGAGGCGGGCTTGCCGGCGATGACAAAGGCGATGATTGCGGTGCCGGTGCAGACAGCGGCCGTTGCGGTCCACAGCAGTCGGCGCATAAGCAGAAACCCTTCCATGATGGGGGGCCGGTGGCATTCCCGATTTGCCTCCACAGCGGTGCCGCTAGGCTCAGTCGGCATCCCAGTGGGCAAGCCAGGGCGAAGGACGCTGAATGGGCCGGCATCAGTTGCGCGTTCCCGTTGTCGCCGACGACGACGGACTGCGCACCCGAAGGGGCGCGCTCGCTGTGGCGCTGGTGGGGTGCGTCGTCGCAGTAGGACTGAGCGTGGTGTCAGGCGTGTGGTTACCCGGGCACTCGCCGCCGGCTCGCTCGCCGTCCGAGCAGCAACCCCAGCCGGCGATGCCGCCGACTGCGTCGGTGCCGCCGAACGTTCTGTCTATAAGCTCGGCCACCTATCCGACGCCGGCATCATCGCCAACGCTTTCCGAGCCCACCTCGGCGGCGCCGGCCGCGGCCCCGCCGTCCGTGGCGCCGGACGCCCCTGAGTCGCCCACGCCGACACCAACGCCGCCTGACCGAACGAACGCCTCCCGGCCGATGGAGACAAGGACGGCCTCCCACGGGCATGCTCCGGTGACGCCCCCGGGCCACACGCGGCACCCATGACGCGCAGCTGGCAGCGGGCGCGCTGCCCGCTGCCAGCTGCGCTGGCCGACGTGTGCCGACTCCCCGCTGCGCGACCCTTAGTGCGAGGGCGTGGTCGGCGGCACCGGTGCGGTGTGACTCGGGGTGTGCTTTGAGCCGGACGCGTGCGGGTCGGGCACCCCGCTCGGGCGCGCGCTCGGTGTCGCGTGCGGTGTTCCGTGCGCGGGGGTGCCGTTGGCCGGGGTGCCGTTCGAGTGGTCGGCCGCCTTGGTCTTGGCGGCGCCCAGCAGCTTGACACAGTAGCCGCTTACGGCGTCCTTGCCGCCCGCGGCGTTGATCAACGCGGTGAACGCCGGATTGTCGAGGGCCTTGCCGGGGTTGTCGCCGACCCCAGCGTTGAAGGCGGTGCACAGGCCGCGCAGATTCGGCGACGGGGAACCCTGCGGCGCGGTGGCTTTCCGCGTCGAAGTCGTTGCCGGCGTTGCTGGGTGCGCCGAGTGGGTTTCGTCGTGGCTGGCTGAGGCGCTGATGTCCGGGCGCGCGGTCGGATGGGCGTCGGACGAGCCGGTGCCCGGTAGATGCCCGCTCCCAGCGGCGAGTGCGACACCTCCTCCGCTGACGGCGATCACCGCGAGAGCGGCCTTCGCTGTGGCCAGTTTGGTCAGCGCAGTCTTCAGCATTGAACGTCTCCTCGATTCGGGGGCCTGTGCGAGATGCGCTGCTCGGAAGGCCATCACCGCAGCCTCCTCGCCGCTGAGCTCTCGCGGCCGCGCAGGGGATGCGGCCGCGGCGAGCAGTTCGGCGAGCGGATCTCTACGGTGGGTGTTAGCTCCATCACCGCGGATCAGATGTTCCGCGGTGATCGGGTCGATGCGCTCTCCGTTCTCGCTCATCTCGCTTCCCTCAGCGCTGGAGGCTGCGCAGGTGTCACACCCAGGTGCTCGAGGCGTGCGGCCAAGCGGTTCAGGCCGCGGTAGGTCGCGGTGCGTACTGCGCCGGGGCGCTTGTCGAGGATGTGGCCGGCGGCCTTGGCGTCCAAGCCGACGACGACCCGCAGCAGCACCGCCTCGGCCTGGTCGCGCGGCAGACTGGCGATGAGACGCAATGCGGTGTCCGTGCTGATCGCCTCCAGTGCGGATTCGGCCGTGTCCTCTTCCGCGGGGATGTGGATCAGGTCCTCGACCGGCGTGCTGGTCTGCGGCCGCCGCCGCTGGCCGCGTAGGTGATCAAGCGCCCGGTGCCGGGCGATCGTCGTGGCCCAGCCGCGGAAGGCATCCACGTCGCCGTTGAACTTCGCCAGATCACGGGCGATCTGCAGCCACGCCTCGGAGGCCACATCCTCCGCCTCGCCGGCCACGAGCACGCGCAGGTAGCGCAGCAAGCGTGGCTGAACGTCCCGGTACAATAGGCGGAATCCACGATCGTCGCCGGCTTGAGCCGAGCGCAGGGCACCCACGAGGCCGGAATTCCCGTCGCGCACCCCGATGATGGTGGACTAGCCCTAAGTGCGCTATTCGGGCAGGGTGGGTGGCGCGGTGTAACGGAAACGCGGCGACCAACGCTGATAGTTGTGGTGGATTAGGCGATCGGCTGAGGGAGGCAGCAGCACCGGATGGGCGGAGGCAGGTAATGACGCGTGGCGGCGATTGGCCATGGGGCGATACCCAGCACCAGGCGTCGACCGATTCCCAGAACCAACCGTGGGCTGATACTCAGCACCAGCATTGGTCCGACACTGCGCACCAACCGTGGGGCGACACCCAGCACCAACCGTGGACCGATTCCCAGAACCAACCGTGGGTGGCTACTCAGCAACAATGGTCCGACACCCAGCACCAACCGTGCGCTGATTCCCAGCAGCAGCACTGGGCGGATACCCAGCGCGAGCCGTGGGGTGCTGTGCAGCAGCAACCGTGGGGCGATACCCGGCAGGGCACCCTGAACGGCGGCTGGTACGACGAGAACCCGCCGCCGGCCGACGACTGGGGCGCCGCGACGACGTACGGGTCGCGCCAGCAGCCGCCGTCGCGGCCGTCGTCTCGGCATCGGGGGCCGCGGCGGCGGCGTGGCCGGGGTGGGCTGATCGTGGTCGCAGCGCTGGCCTTGGTGGCGGCGATCGCCGGCGTGACGGCGGTCCGGTTGACCAGCCGGCATCATGATCACCCGGCGGCGGCGGCGTCGTCAGCCGCGTCGCGAGGTGCCGGCGGGGCGCCGGTCAGCTCGCCGGCGCATAAGGCGACGCCGGTGGGCGCGCCGGTGCACGTGAGCCTTTTCCAGGGCGACGGGCAAACCTACGGAATCGGGATGCCGATCATCGCTCAGTTCTCGCGGAAGGTCACCGATGCGCACGCGTTCAACCAGGCCGTGCGCGTCACGGTGAACGGGCAGCGAGCCGATGGGGCGTGGTTTTGGGTGAACTCCAACGCTGGCTACGCCATGGAGGCGCACTACCGGCTGTCGCACTACTGGCCGGCGCACGCCGAGATCGAGCTGAGCATGCCGGTGAAGGGGCTCAGCGCCGGGCCCGGGCTGAGCTTCGACGACAGCCTCTCCCTGAAGATCAGTACCGGCGCGGCGCACATCGCCATGGTCGACGGGTCCACGGAGCAGATGACGGTGACCTCCGACGGGCGGGCCGTCAAGCAATTCCCGGTTTCTCTGGGCAAGGCGGCCACCCCCACCTACCTGGGCACCAAGCTCGTGATGGCCAAGAAGAACCCGCAACTGATGGTCAGCGCTCCCGGCGAAGCCAACCCGTATCGGCTGCAGGTGCCCTGGTCGGTGCGGCTGACCAACTCCGGGGAGTTCATCCACGCCGCCGCGTGGAACACCGGCAACATCGGCTCGCGCTCGACCTCCCACGGCTGCACCAACCTGACCGTGGCCGCCGCCAAGTGGTTCTACAGCTTCGCCCAGGTCGGCGACGTCGTCACCTACACGAACACCGGCGCCAGCACCACGATGCCGTCCTGGGATGGCCTCGGCGACTGGAACGTCCCCTGGTCCGATTGGACCGCCGGCAACCTGCTCAAGAACTGACGACGGCGTTCGATCAGTGCTGCGGGTCTCGGTTCGCGCGCCGGCGCGTCGTCCACAACCGGAACAACCCACCGACGACCAGCAGCGCTGCAGCCGGTATCTCGACGTCGGCGGACGACTTGGTCGTCGTTCGTGGCGATTTGCCCGGGACGGCGCTGAGCGCGCTGGGTGGCTCGCCCTCGACGGAGACCGATTTCGTGGCGCGCGAGGTGGCGGTGCCCACCGACGGCACGACGCGGCGGTGGGCCGCAGGATCGTCGATATGCCCGCCCGGCATGAGTTGGCGGGCCTCGGACGTCACGATCGAGCTGATCGCCGAACCGTACGTCCCTGGGCTGCCGTCGGTGAGTATTGCGACGGCGTCGTGATCGTCATCGACGTACCCGGTGGAGTTGAACACCCCCGGTGGCGAGAAGCTCGGTCGCGATCATGACCTTGACGACCGACTCACTGGCGAACTGCCCCGTGTCATCACCGGCCCCGACGTACTGACCGGAGCGCAGGTCCAGCACCGCGAGGCCCGTGCGATAGCCCTGCGCCGTCGCCACCCGGGCGGCAGCCTTAGCGTCCGAAGCGACGGCCGCCGAGGCCGCTGCGCCGCCTGCCACGCGAGAACCGCGAGGGCGGCCGCCAGTACTGCGGCGACGCATAGCATCCGCTTGATGCGCACGAATCGATACGCTTCCGGCCGCTCCTAGCCTCTGGTCCCGAGCCGGCTGTGTGCCGCTGATCAAATCGCTGTGAAGGTCGGCGCCGTTTTGGACAGTTGCCTCTGGTGCCCGGCTCGGAGAGAGCGCAGGCTTAGCCGGGGGTGATGACGATGCCGAACCCTCGATGGATGGTCGAGATCGACTTCGACGAAGACGACACGCACACCCGTGCGGTGGCGCATGCCACCGTACGCAGTGGCCAAACCCTGATGACCCGTGGTGATGCCTACCGCAATCCCCGCGACGAACGTCAGCCCCTGATCGGCGAGGAGGTCGCCGCGGCGCGTGCGCTCATCGCGCTGGGTAGCGAGTTGCTACAGTCCGCCGCGTCGCACATCGAGCAGGCGACTCACCACCCGGTGCACCTCGTCCGCTGAGGCTGCGCAAGATCGATAGGTGAGCGCACACCACACCTTGGGTGGCTGCTCGGGAGGTTCCACCGGACGCACAGTGAGCGTGCGGGGTTCGTGCTGTCGCACGACACACCGCACGACTGACGGCCGGAAAGGGAGGGGACCTTCATGTTGACGCGTCTGATCACCCGCAGGACCTCGATGGTGGGCCTGCTCGCAGTGGCGGCGTTGGTCGAAGTGAGCGTCGTCGGGTGCACGAGTTCAACCGCGCCATCGACCGGAGCGTCCTTGACTGCGACCACACCGACGCCGTCCCGATCGAATGCCGTGAGTCCGCGCGGGTCGGCCTCCTCCGCACACTCCACCCAGCCGCCGTTGGCGTCATCGCCGGGCGTGCCTCAGGACTGGGCGTCGCACGTCGACTTCAACTCACTTGCTCATCCAGATATCGACTGCGGCGACGCGGGGGAGGGCGGCAAGATCGACGTCGGTAAAGTACTCTCATCCGACGTCACCGGCGACGGCCTGCCCGACGCGATCGTGCAGATGGAATGCGCCCATCGAACCAGTGCGTGGCCCCAGATCGTCGACGTCTACTCCGACGCCAGCGGCACCCCGACCGTGATCGGATCCGTGCTGACCCAGCGCGAGGCATCCCTCGTGACGACCATCACCACGCACAGTCACACCCTCACGCTCGGACTGGTCCGCTGGAGCAAGCACGCCGCGAACTGCTGCCCAGAGCTGCACTACACACGGACGTTCACGTGGACCGGGCATACCTTCTTCGCCGGGCCGCTGCTCGACGTGGTACGCCCGTGCGGGGACACGGCGTTCGCGATCAGCGCCGGCGACCAACTTGGCGCCACGGGGCACAGCTCGATCGTGCTGCGATTCCGTAATCAGCTCCCGCAGCCGTGCACGGTTCGCGGCTACCCGGCCTGGACGCCGTGTCCGCGAGCGGCACCGTGCTCGCCCACGCGACCCGCACCCTGTCCGGATTCGCCGGCGGCGCACATTCTGTGTCGACACTCACCGTTGGCGCTGGACAGACGGTGTCGGCCCTGGCCGAGTGGATGAACTTCAACCCCTCGACCAGCGGCGCCTGCCCGACCTCCACGTGGATCGTGGTCACGCCGGCCAACACCACCTACTCCCACTACCTTCCCGTGCACGTGACCGCCTGCAGGCTCCAGATACACCCGACCGTCAGCGGAACCACCGGCGACGGCTGACGCGGTCCCACAGAGCGGGCCTCCTAGGTTGCGGGGCCGGCTTGCTCCGGGGCGAACAATCCGACCGGGCATGACACGCCGGTACCACCGAGGCCGCAGTAGCCGTCCGGGTTCTTCGCGAGGTACTGCTGGTGGTAGTCCTCGGCGTAGTAGAAGGGCCCGCCGGGAGCGATCTCCGTCGTGATCTGCCCGTAGCCGGCGGCGTGCAGGCGAAGCGCGTACGCCTCGCGGGCTGCCTCGGCCGCCTCGCGCTGCGCCTCGTCGGCGTAGTAGATCGCCGAGCGGTACTGCGTGCCGACGTCGTTGCCTTGGCGCATGCCCTGCGTCGGGTCGTGGGCCTCGAAGAAGGTCGAGAGCAGCTTCTCGTACGGCGTCGCGGCCGGGTCGAACACGACCAGAACGACCTCGGCGTGCCCCGTCGATCCGGTGCACACCTCCTCGTAGGTGGGGTAGGTCGTGTAGCCGCCGGAGTACCCGACCGCAGTCGTCCACACCGCGGACGGCCGCCTAAATTCACGCTCGGCGCCCCAGAAGCAACCCAGGCCGAACAAGGCGGTCGCCGTACGGGCGGGGAACGGCGGCTGGATCGAGCGGCCGGTCACATAGTGGGTGCCGGGCACGGAGTACGCGTACGTCGCGCTCCCCCGCAGCGCCTTGTCACGGCTGATCATCTCGGTCTTCCGACGGGAGAACAGCATGGGTCGAGGTTACGGCCGCCGAGCGCGGTTCGGCGGAACGCCCGCGCAGGACGTAACCTCGATGTATGACACCCGCACAGATCGCGTCCGGCGCGTCCGAAGGGAGCGCGTCATGACGCAGTGGGGTCTAGACGTGCTCTTCAATCCGGCCAAGCGGCACATGGACGAGGAGAAGCGCCGCTTGCAGTCCACTCGCGAGGAGATCGGCGACTCGTCCGGCGGCAAGCGGATCGACCTCGAGTCCGGCAAGGTCGTCATCTCCCGGCCGGCCGCGAACGCCGAGGCCAACACGGGCGAGGTCGTGCCGGAGCCCTCCGACGCGGACGATGCCGACGAGGCCCACACCGCACAAGCCTGACTCAGCTGACGAACGAGGCGGCCCGGGTGAGCACGGCGTCCGTCTCGGAACCCGGTGAATCCCCGAACACATGCGCTGTCCGATCGCCTAGCCGTAGCGCGAGGAATCGCTCCGCGACGTCGGGCGGCGCTTCACGCACGAGCAATGACGCGGATAGGCACCGGGCCGTTAGCCCGGCCAGCGAGCGGGCGTCGCGCTCGTCTGCCTCGGCGTCGTCGCCAAGCCGCTCCAACCGCGTCCGGAGCTCGGCGACCGCGCCGTCCAGGCGTGTATCGGCCCCGGATGTCGTCGCCAGCTCCGCAAGCAGCGCGGCCACGCTAACCGGATCGCGCCGCGCCGCTCGTAACACATCCAGGGCGATGACGTTGCTCGAGCCTTCCCAGATGCCGTTCAGCGGCGACTCGCGGAACAGCCGCGGCAGCCCGCTGTCTTCGATGTATCCGTTGCCGCCAAGGCATTCGAGCGCCTCGGCAACGAATGTCGGCGTGCGCTTGCACACCCAGAACTTTGCCACCGCGACGCCCAGCCGCACGAATGCCGACTCGTCGCCGTCGACTCCCCGAGCCAGGCGCAGGAAGAGTGCGGTCGACGCCTCCGACTCCACTGCCAACTCGCCCAGCACTTCGCGCATCAGCGGCTGCTTGATCAGCGGACGTCCGAAGGCGGACCGATGTGTCGTGTGGTGCAGGGCCTGCACCAGCGCGGCGCGTTGCAGGGCGGCGCTGCCGATGACGCAGTCGAGCCGGGTCATCGTGACCATGTCGATGATCGTCCGGATGCCGGCCCCCTCGGCGCCGACCAGCCAGCCCGCCGTCGTATCGAACTCCACCTCCGCGGAGGCGTTCGACCGGTTGCCCAGCTTGTCCTTGAGCCGTTGGATCGCGAACGGGTTGCGCGCGCCGTCCGGGAGCACCCGCGGCACGAGGAAGCAAGACAGCCCCGTCGGCGCCTGGGCCAGCACGAGGAACACGTCGCACATCGGCGCGGAGCAGAACCATTTGTGCCCGGTCAGCAGGTAGTGATCGCCGACCGGATCGGCGCGCGTCGTGTTGGCGCGCACGTCCGAGCCGCCCTGCTTCTCGGTCATCGCCATGCCGGCGAGCAGACCGGCCTTGGCGAGCGGTGGGCGTAGCCCGGCGTCGTACGTCGTCGCCGTGAGAAGCGATTCGTAGGGCCACGCCAGCTCCGGCGCATGCCGCAGCGCCGGTACGACCGCATACGTCATCGAGATCGGGCAGCCGTGCCCGGCCTCGACCTGCGACCACAGGTAGAACTTCGCGGCCCGGACGACATGCCCGCCGTCTCGCCAGGGCGTGCCGTGCAGGCCGTTGCCGACTGCGACCGCCATCAGTTCGTGCCAGGCCGGGTGGAACCCGACCTCGTCGATGCGCCGCCCGTACTGGTCGTGCGTATGCAGCACGGGCGGGTAGGCGTTGGCGAGCCGCCCCCACTCCTGCGCCTGCTCGCTGCCGGCCAGGTCGCCCAGCGCGACGAGCGGCTTCGTCTCGAGATCGCTGCGCTCACGCAGCGCATGCGTCAGGGCCGCGTCGGCGGTGTAGGTGTTGATGCCGATGAGGGGTGGCGGGGTGTTGAACACCTCGTGCGTCGGCATGCGCCCAGTCTGCTACTCGCCAGTAACCGCGTCGAGGGGGACGTCCGGGTCGGCCAGCTGCTTCGGGTCAACCGGAGCGCGTGACCGGATCAGCTCCCTGACCTGGTCAATGACGCCCCAGACGTTGACGTTCATGCCGGCCAGCATGCGCTGGTCGCGGTCGAGCCAGAAGGCGACGAACTCCCGTCCCGGTCGGTCGCCGCGGATCACGACCTCTGCGTAGCCGTCCGGCAGGCCGACGAACTCCATGCCCAGGTCGTACTGGTCGGTGTAGAAGTACGGCAACGCGTCATAGCTCGCGGGCTGGCCCAGCATCGCGGCCGCGGCGGTCGCCGGCTGGTTGAGCGCGTTCGCCCAGTGCTCGACCCGCACCCGCCGCCCCAGGAAAGGATGCTCGGCGTTGGCGATGTCGCCGATGGCGTAGATGTCGGGGTCGCTGGTGCGTAACGACGCATCGACGAGCACTCCGTTTTCGACGGCCAGGCCGGCCGTCTCGGCGAGGTCGGTATCGGGACGGGCGCCGATGGCAATCAGCACGCTGGCGGCTTCGATGGACGCGCCGTCGGCGAGGAGTACTCGGTCAGGACGTAGCTCGTCCACCGACACTCCGGTCCGCAGGTCGACGCCGTGGTCGCGGTGCAGCTCGGCGAACACGTGCGCCATCTCAGGGCCTAGTGCGGCCAGCAGCGGCAGCGCGGCCACCTCCACCACGGTGACCTCAGTACCGGCCTGGCGGGCGGCCGACGCAACCTCGAGACCGATCCAGCCGCCGCCGACGATCACCATCCGGCCCTGGCCGAATCGTGCGCGGATGGCGTCCGAGTCGGCGCGTCGGCGCAGGTGCAGCAGCGCGTCGTCGCCCGGCAGGTGGCGGGGCGTCGAGCCAGTGGCGAGAACCACCTTGTCGTAGCGCAGTTCGTCGCCGCCGATCTCCACGATGTGCTCGTCCGGGTGCAACGCCGTGGCTCGGGCACCTAGGCGCAGGTCGACCTCGTTGTCGGCGTACCACGATTCGCGGTGGACGATCGCGTCCTCGAACGGCGATGCGCCGGTCAGGTAGCTCTTCGACAGGGGCGGACGTTCGTAGGGCAGTAACTGTTCGTTCGCGATCAGCACCAGATCGCCGTCGTAGCCCTGCCTGCGCAGGCCTTCCGCCGCTTTGGCGCCCGCCAACCCGCCGCCGATGATGACGAAAACAGTCACCGGTCCGACCCTAGTGTTTCGCCGCCGAAATCGCGGCCTCACAGGCCGAATCGCGCAACCCTTGGCAGCCTGACGCTGCCAAACGCTGCGCGATTCGCGGTAGCGGCGGAGCTAGCTGCTCGAGCCGCCGAGAGTGACCTGCACCGTCGCCGACTGGCCGCCGCGCAGGTATGTGACTGACACCTTCTCGCCCGGTGCGTGTGAGCGAACGGCGGCGATAAGCGCGTCGGCGTCGTCGATGCGCTGGCTGTTCACCTTCGTCACGACGTCGCCCGTCTTGAGACCGGCCCTGGCGGCCGGGCTGTTCGCGTCGACGCTGTTCAGGGTCGCGCCCGCTGTCGAGCTCTGCTGCTGCGACGACACCTTGACGCCGATGACTGCGTGCCTCGCCTGGCCAGTGCTGATCAGTTCGCCCGCGATGCGGCTGACCTCGTCCGAGGGGATGGCGAAGCCGATGCCGATACTGCCCGACTGGGTGTCCTGGCCCGGGATCTGCAGCCCGCCTGTATTCGGGGTAGCAATCGCGGCGTTGATACCGACGACGTTGCCGCTCAGGTCGGCGAGGGCGCCGCCCGAGTTTCCGGGGTTGATCGCGGCGTCGGTCTGGATGGCGTCGAACACGGCCTGGTCGTTGTCGCCGGAGCGCACCGGCCGCGCCGTGTTGCTCACAATGCCGGACGTAACGGTGTTGGACAGCCCGAGCGGCGCGCCAACCGCGACGACCGTCTGACCGACGACGAGGTTGCTCGACTTGGCGAACGTCGCCGGCGTCAGGTTCTTCAGGCCGTTGACCTTTACGACGGCGAGGTCATCCGAGGGGTCTCGACCGACGATCGTCGCCTTGCCCTGCTGACCGTCGTTAGTGATCACGGTGAGCGTCCCGCCGTTCGCGGCGACGGACACGACATGGTCGTTCGTGACGATGTAGCCGTCCTTGCGGATGATCACTCCAGAACCGGTGCCCTGCTCGCCCTGACCCGCGATGTTGATCGTGACGACACTCGGCGAGATCTTTGCCGCTGCCGCTGCGACCGTGCCGTCGAGCTTCACTGCCGGTGGGGCGGTCTGCGTCGTCTGCGGCACGCTGTTGACGACCGTCGTCTTGCTGTTGTTGTTGTCGACGGCCACGGCGGTGCCTGCGCCTACTCCGGCGCCGACCAGCGCCGCAGTAGCAGCCACGATGAAAACACTCCGCGACCTCCCGGACCGGCGCTGGTCGGGCCGCTCCGGCTCCGGCGGGCTCGGCGGGCCGAACCCGGGATAGGTGGGTGGGGGCGTGTACGACCAGGTCGCACCGCCGGGTTGTTGGTTACTGGCCGGGTAGTTCTCGGTCATGGAAGGATACGATCCGCTAGGTCCCTGTGTGCGCGCTGAGCATTTCCTAAGCCGTACTTACGACCCTACGGCCGCCGCGGGGCGGTTGGCGAGGTCCCCGACCGGGCATCAGGATGACGGCGGCTGCGGATCCCAACTGCCGCCGTGGGCGCGCTGCACGAGATCGTTGAGCACGGGCGCGAGAACCTGGGGAAACCCGCCCAGCTGCACGGCGATGCTGAATCGGTCGGTGGTCACGCCGTTCTCGGGATTCTGCGGATCGAGCACCATCCGCTCGCTGAGCGTCAGGACCTGAAAGGCCAGGCCACGCGCGTTGAGGAAGGCGCTGACCTGCTGGACCTCCTTCTCGTCGACCGTCTGCAAGAACACCTGCCCGGCCAGCCACCCGGTCATGTCCATGTGCCCAGTCTCCTGTGTCCCCGTGCCGTCCTAGTCGTACGGATCGGGCGGCGGGCGGATCGGCGTCACGGCGTCCGCGCGCAGCATGGGCACGGTGGCATCGGACGGGCTCATACCACCGAACGTTCCGGTGACCGTCACCCAGGCATCCCGACTGGGCGCCGCGGTCGGCGTGCGTACTGATACGACCACGGGCTGGGCATCAGCCGCGCAGCACGTGATCACGAGCCGGGCCATTTGGAAACCGCCCGGCTCGACGCGCAGCACGAATCCCGTCAACGCCAAGCGATGGTGGGCGAGCGTGCGCCCGGCGTCAAATGCAGCCCGGCTGTAGTAATCGAGCAGGCTCACCTGCACCGGATCGCTGCCGGTCAGCGGCGGAAAATGCCGCGACGGTGGCTTGATCGCGCTCACCGGCAGCCGCCGGGCGGAATATGAGCCGAGCGCCGGCGGCGCAACAACGAGGATGGCAACGACGGGCGCCAGTACCAGCCACGCTGCTCGCGACGGGCGGTTGTGTCCGTGCTCATCGGACTCGACCCCGGCTGGTCGCCGAGAGCCGGCGAGGAGCGACCACAGTGGGAGCGCCACCATGGCCGCGCCGGCGAGCAAGACCCATGGCCGGACGACCGCGCGGACGTAGCGCAGCAGGGCATCCGTCGTCGCCAGCCGCAGCAGTGCACCGCCCAAGAGCAGCAGCACGTACGCCTGCGTCCGAGCGCTCACTGCATCGCCCGCGTCGCGGTGGGCCGCCCGAACCGCGGGCGTTCACTCACAGCAGCACCGCGCCGACTAGCGAGGCAGACAGCGCGGCAACCACCAAGGCCAGCGGCGCGAAGCGGGACGCGAACCGCCGCCCGAACGTCCCGGCGTGCATCGCGATGAGCTTGACGTCGACGGCCGGACCGACGGTGAGAAACGCGAGCCGAGCCGTCAACGAGAACTGGGTGAGCGAGGCCGCGATGAACGCGTCGGCTTCCGAGCAGATCGCGAGGACGACCGCCAGCAAGCTGAGCGTGATCACCCCGACCACGGCGTTGCCGCCGATGTGATCCAGCCACGTCCGTGGGATGACCACGTTGAGCGTCGCCGCCGAAGCCGCGCCGACCACGAGCAGCCCGGCCGACTGGGCGAGGTCATGGGCCGCGGTGAGCTGTGCCCGCTGCCACGGGCTCGCCGCGGCCGGCGCGACGAACCGACGCGGCGGCGGCACGTCGCGCCCGGCGCGTTGCCACAGCCAGCCGACGACAACAGCAGTGGCCAGCGACGCAAGGAACCTGGCCAGAACCATCGCCGGACGTCCCGGAAACGCGACGGATGTCGCGACGAGCACCACTGGGTTGATCGCCGGGGCGGACAGCAGGAAGGCGACGGCCGGCCCGCGCGCGACGCCGCGGCGCATCAAGGACGCCGCCACCGGCACGGACGCACACTCACATCCGGGCAGCACGCCGCCCGCGAGGCCGGCCATCGGCACCGCCGCCGCCGGCCGCGTGGGCAGCGCCCGACGGAAGAACTCGGGCGGCACGAAAACGGCCAAGACCGTCGACAGCCCGATGCCGAGGACCAGGAACGGGGCGGCCTGGATGCAGATCGCCGCGAACACCGTCGTCCACGCCGCGACCGACGGGGTGGCCAGCACGTCGCCGAGCGCGAATCGCGCGAGCACTGCTCCGAGCAAGATCACGCAGAACGCGTCGGTGAAACTGACGCGCCGCGCTGTCCGAGCCTCAGCCACGGCGGACATCCTTTCAGTCGGCGGGCCGCGGCTTCGGCTCACCTCCTGACCTGTGGACGAACGTCGAGCCTGTGGACATCGGGCGTATGACGATGTTGGCAGTGACGCATACCGCCGATGCCTGTCGCAATTCTCACCCGGTGATGCCACAGTGACGTGATGAACGTCCTGCTGGTCGGTCCGCCTGGCTCGGGCAAAGGTACTCAGGGCGACCGCCTGGCCCAGCGGCTCGGACTCGAGCACATCGCGGCGGGCGACATTTTGCGGGCTGAGGTCGCGGCCGGCACCCCAATGGGCGAGAAGATCCGCGGGTACCTGGAACGTGGCGACCTCGTTCCGGACGAGGTGGTCGTCGACCTGCTCATGCCACGGGTGCTGCAGGCGGCCGACAACGGCGGCTATCTGCTCGACGGTTTTCCGCGTTCGGTTGGTCAGGCCCGGGAGGCTCGGCGGCTGGCCGAGGAGGGGGGTTTCACGGCCGACGCGGTCATCTATCTGGACGTCCCGCGCGACGAGCTCGTGAATCGCATCCTGGCCCGGGCGAAGACCGAGGGACGCAGCGACGACAACCCCGAGGTCATCCGCCGCCGGCTGGCCGTCTTCGACGAGGCGACGGCGCCGCTGATCGAGTACTACCGCGGCCGCGGTCTGCTGCA
>JBKPQM010000060.1:0-9510 GCA_046734095.1 Actinomycetota bacterium
GGCCAGGCACGATCGGCGCGGACGCAACATCGGGTTCATTCGCTGAGCATGCCACCGCGTCCGCCCCGTCTGAGTGTGACCTTGCCCCTTGACGGCACGCTGCGAGTCGCGCGCAGCGTGCTCCCGAGGGGCAAAGTCGGATGGGGTCTGCGACTTTGCCCCTTGACGGCACGCTGCTAGTCGCGCGCAGCGTGCTCCCGAGGGGCAAAGTCGGATGGGTTAGTCGATGTCGGCCGGTGCGCTGGGCGTTCGCACGACGAGGGCCAGCCCGACGAGCAGCAGCACGATGCCGGGCAGCGCGGACGCGGGCGGATGCTGATGCAGCCACACGTAGGCCACCAGGGCCGCGCCCGGCGTCTCGAGCAGCAGGGTCAGGCTCACGACGGTCGGGCTCGTCGAGCGCAGAACGACGTTGATCAGCGTGTGCCCGAGCAGCTGGGCGCACAGCGTGACAAGCACGATCTTGAGCCAAGCGTTGCCCGAAAAGCCCGTCACGTGCACCTCGCCGACGGCGCACGCGATCAAGAGCAAGGCTGCACAGACGGCATAACACACCGCTGTGTATGTGGCCGTCGACATGCGGGTGCGCGCCGCCGCGCCGATGGTGACGTAGACGGCCGCGGCGAACCCGCCGGCGAGGGCGAGCAGATCTCCGGTGAGCGCGCGGACCGATACCGAGAGGTCCGCCCCGGCGATCAGCGTCGTCCCGAACGCCGCGACGACGATGCCGATCCAGGCGATGCGGGGCAGCCGCCGTCCGAGAAACAACGCGATCAGCCCGGCGAAGATCGGTTGCGAACACACCAACGCCGTGGACGAAGCCACCGAAGTCATGGTCAGGCTGGGCACCCACGTGCCGCAGTGCAAGGCCAGAGCGACTCCGGCCAGGGCGGCGATGGGCCAGGCGCGCGTCCGCAGCTCGCCCCGGACCAGGACGGCGGACGCCGCGAAACCCGCGCCCATCGCGTTGCGCCAGAAGGCAATCGCCAACGCAGGCGCGGCCGTGGCGGCCATCAGTGGGCCTGAGAACGACACCCCCGCGATGGCCACCGCGAGCAGGACGGCATCGCGCGGTGGGGGCGCCGCCAGATTTTCCGCGCCTGCGGTGCCCACCCTCGCCATCCTGGCACGTACGGTCACCGGCTTTTCCCGTTCTGGCGACTAGCCTTCACACTCGTGAGTGCTGTGCCGAGGGTGTTCATCGCCCACCTTGCGGGCATCGGCGTCTTCGACCCCAACGGCGACCAAATGGGACGGGTCCGCGATGCCGTCGCCACCCTGCGGGTCGGGCGGCAGCCGCCGCGCGTGCTCGGGCTGGTCGTCGAACTGTTGCATCGACATCGCATCTTCGTCCCAATGGGGCGGGTGACGCGCATCGAGAACAACGCCGTGGTGCTGACGAGCGGAACCGTGAACATGCGGCGATTCGAGCGACGGCCGAGCGAACTGCTCGTACTGAGCGAATTGCTGGACCGCACCGTGACGATCACTGAGGACGGCCGGCGGGTCAGCATCGTCGATGTCGCCATGGAGCAGAACCGGATTAACGACTGGGAAATCACCCGCCTCGCGGTCCGAGGCATGGGCAGCCGCATCACCCGCCGGAGGGGGGAGCTGTTCCAGGTCGAGTGGAACGAAGTCGACGGGCTGTCGCTGTCCGAGTCGAGCCAGGGCACCGACACGCTGCTTGCGGTGCTGGCCGGCATGCGCCCGGCCGACGTCGCGGCGGCGCTGCACGACATGCCGGGCAAGCGCCGCCTCGAGGTGGCGGCGGCGCTGGACGACGATCGGCTCGCCGACATCCTCGCCGAAATGCCTGAAGACGAGCAGGTGCGGCTCCTGGCCTCGCTGGAGGACGAGCGGGCGGCCGACGTCCTCGAGGCGATGAGCGACGACGACGCCGCTGACTTGCTCGCGGAACTTCCGGCAGAGGAGCAGGAACGTCTGCTCAAGCTGATGGAGCCGGAGGAGGCCGATCCGGTGCGCCGGCTTATGACCTATGCCGAGTACACCGCCGGCGGGCTGATGACCACCGAGCCCGTGATCCTGCTCCCGGACGCGACGGTGGCCGACGCGCTGGCCCTGGTCCGCAACCCGGATCTACCGACCGCGCTGGCCACGCAGGTCTTTGTCGTACGTCCGCCGCAGGCCACGCCGACCGGCCGGTTCCTCGGCACGGCGAGCCTGCAGCGGCTGTTGCGCGAGGCGCCGTACGCGCTGGTCAGCGGGTTCGCCGAGACGGATCCGGACCCGCTGCGCCCGGACACCCCCATTGCTGAGGTCACCCGACACCTGGCCACCTACGACCTGGTGGCGGCGCCCGTGGTCGACGAGAACGGCCGGCTGCTCGGGGCGGTGTCGGTCGACGACGTCCTCGATCACCTGCTGCCCGAAGACTGGCGGGACATCGATCCCCTCCCAGCCGAGGTAGGCGACGATGGCTGAGCGTCGCGATCGTCTCGACCAGCCCCGCCAGCCGCGCGGGCTGCGGCCGCCGCGGATCGACGCCGAAGCGTTCGGCCAGTGGACCGAGAAGGTCGCGCGCTTTCTCGGTACCGGGCGATACCTCATCGTGCAGACCGTGGTCATCATCTGCTGGGTCGGGTGGAACGCCCTCGCGCCGAAGGACTTGCGCTTCGACCCGTACGCCTTCCTGTTCCTCACGCTGATCCTGTCGCTGCAGGCGGCCTATTCGGCGCCGTTGATCCTTCTCGCGACCAACCGCCAGGACGATCGCGACCGGATCAACCTCGAAGAGGACCGCAGTCAAGACCGGCAGGCCATGGCGGACCTCGAGTACGTCGCCCGCGAGCTGGCGGCCGTTCGGTTAGCGCTCGGTGAAGTCGTCACTCGGGACTTCCTGCGCTCGGAGCTGACCCGGCTGGACGGGACCCGCGATCAAGCCGCCTCCTAGACGAGCAACCTGAGTAAGCCGGCCACCACGGCAGCGATCACGACCACGGCCAGGAACGGTGCGCGCAGCCAGACCGCGAACGCGCCCGCACCGAAGCCGGCCAGCCGCGGGCCGTCCCACTGCAGGTGCCGTCCTGAGGCGACCAGCTCGACGACCACGAGCGCGGACAGCAACGCCACGGGCAAGAGCTCGACGATCCGCCGCACCCGTGGCACATCCAGCACCCGCGCCGGCACGAGGTACCCAGCCAGCTTGAGTGCGTAGCAACCGGCGGCGGTCGTCAGCACCAGTACCCACAGGTTCACCGGAGCACTCCTCCGAGCAATACGGCCGCGGACGACGCGAGTACTGGCACACCGGGCGGCGTCAGCGGGATGAGGATCAGCGCAATGACCGCCGCCCCGGCGGCGATCCGTCGTTCGATGTTGCCGGCACGCAATCTGGGGGCCAGCAGGGCCAGGAACGCGGCCGGCACCACCGCGTCCAGCCCGAACTTGGCCGGATCACCCAGCGCCTGCGCCCCTATCGCCCCGGCCAATGTGGTGGCGTTCCAGAACAGGTAGATGCTGGCGAACGTCCACCAGAACGCGACGCGCGACAGTGCGCGATCGCGGCGGGCCAACGCCATTGCCGTTGACTCATCGATGGTGCCCTGGGCGGCGACGAAGCGGCGTACGCCGCGGACCTGCAGCAGCGGCGCCAGCCGCATCGCGTACAAGGTGTTGCGGGCGCCGAGTAGCAGCCCACTGCTCAGCGCGGTGCCGAGCGTGCCGCCGCCGCTGATCACGCCGACCACCGCGAACTGGGTCCCACCGGTGAACGCTAGGAGCGAGAGCAGCGCAGTCTGCAGCACGGACAGTCCGGCTGCCACCGACGAGGCGCCGAATGCCACGCCGTATGCGCCGACCGCGATGCCCACACTGAGCGAGTCGCGGACGACGCCGCGCCGGCTCTCCTCCAGCACGAATTCGACGGTACGAGGGGGCGCTACCTGGATTCTTGAACGATCCGGCGCTCGCGGGCGAAGCGCGCTGGAGGCACGCCGACGTGCCGCCGAAAGTGCCGGGTCAGGTGGGCCTGGTCGGCGAAGCCCACCGCCAGCGCCGTGGTCGCGACGTCGCCGCCGGCACTCAGTAGCGACCGGGCCCGGTCGACCCGGCACTGGGTCAGGTAAGCGTGCGGCGGCAGGCCGACGTGGCGGCGGAAGGCGCGGGTCAGGGCGAAGGGGCTGCATCCGGCGAAGTCGGCCAGTTCGTCTACCGACGGCGGGTCGACCAGACGCTCGTGGAGCAGTGCGACGCACTCGAGGACGTGCCGCGCGCCGGGATCCGTCGGCGTCGCGCTCAGGGCCGGGCGCGCGTAGCGGCGCACCAGCATCGACACCAGCTCGCGGGTCAGCTCCGAGGCGGCCAGCCGGTCGGGGGATGCCGAGGCCGCGTGCGCCCTCCGCAACGACGCCGCCGCCAGTGGGTCATGCGCGAGCGGTTCGGGAAAGCTCGGGCGCACGCCGCCGGCGACGTCGCGCACCAGATCAGGGTCGGCATACAGCACCTCATACCGCCAACCCCCGGGAACACCCGGTTGGCCGGTGTGCACGGTCTCGGCATCGACCAGCGCCACCGCCCCGGGCACGACATGGTGCAGCCCGCCCCGGTAGTCGAAATCCTCCACCCCAGCCGTCACCGCGGCGAACGTGTACTGCGGATGCCGGTGCCGCTCGAACCGGTGGGTGACGTAGCGCGCGCGGAGCAGGTCGGTTCCGGCGAACACCGGATGCGGCCAGTGCCGCGCCTCCTCGCCGGCGCCCATGCTCAGCCGAAGCTCGACGGCAGGCGACCCGCGCCGTCGGGCAACTCGGGCGCGAGCCGCCCCAGCAGCATGTGCAGATCGTGCAGCTCGCGATCAGAGAACTTGGACAGCCAGTAAGCCTGCACGCCGGCGAGATGTGATGGGGCCGCGGCGCGCAGCTTCGCAAGACCGGCCGGGGTCAGCACCGTGTAGAGCCCGCGCGCGTCGCCTGGATAGGGCTCCCGCGTTACGAGCCCGTCGGCGTGCAGCCGGTCGACCAATCGGGTGAGCCCGGATCGCGACAGCAGTACCTTGTCGGCGAGATCAGCCATACGCAGCCGCCGTTCGGGGGCCTCGGCCAGCTGCAGCAACACGTCGTACCAGCCGAGCGGCATCCCGGTCGTCGCGAGCAGGTCGTGCTCGAGCTTACGCACCACGGCGGCGTGCGCACGCAGAAATGCACGCCAGGCGGCGACGCGCCAATCGCTCGCGCGCATCGGCTGGTCGGTACGCGTCATGGATCAGGATCCTAGGGTCACCCGAGAAACCTAATTCGCGGTCTCCGGCGGCTGCTACCGCGGCTCGCACGTACGATCAGGGTGTGCCTGTGCCCACCTACGACGATGTGATCTCCGCCCTGGCGACGGTGCTCGATCCCGAGATTCGCAAGCCGATCACTGAGCTCAACATGGTCTCCTCGGCCGAGGTCGCGGCGGACGGCACGGCCCACGTCTCGGTACTGCTGACGGTGCCGGGCTGCCCGATGAAGGACAAGCTGACCCGTGACGTCACGGCCGCCGTCTCTCGGCTGGACGGCATCACGCGCGTCGACGTCGACCTCGGCGTCATGGACGACGCCCAGCGCACTGAGCTGCGTCAGCAACTGCGCGGAGACGCGCCGGCCAACGAGATCCCGTTTGCCCAGCCCGGCTCGCGCACCCGGGTGTACGCCGTCGCGTCCGGAAAGGGCGGCGTCGGGAAGTCGTCGGTCACGGTGAATCTCGCGGTGGAGCTCGTCCGGCGCGGCCTGTCCGTCGGCGTGCTCGACGCCGACATCTACGGCTTCTCGGTACCGCGCATGCTCGGGGTCACGGGTAAGCCGACCCAGGTCGAGAAGATGATCATGCCGCCGGTCGCGTACGACGTGAAGGTCATTTCGATCGGGATGTTCACCCCGGGCAACACTGCCGTCGTATGGCGTGGCCCGATGCTGCATCGCGCGCTGCAGCAGTTCCTCGCCGACGTCTTCTGGGGCGACCTGGACGTGCTGCTCATGGACCTGCCCCCGGGCACGGGCGACATCGCGATCTCGGTCGCTCAACTCGTCCCGTCGGCCGAGCTGCTGGTGGTGACGACGCCGCAGCTCGCTGCGCGTGAGGTGGCCGAACGGGCCGGTTCGATCGCCTTGCAGACCCATCAGCAGATCGTCGGCGTGGTCGAGAACATGAGCTGGCTCGATCTGCCGGACGGCTCCCGCATGGAGTTGTTCGGCGCCGGCGGCGGCCAGTCTGTCGCCGACTCGTTGGCCGCGGCGACCGGTACGCGAGTGCCGCTGCTCGGCCAGGTACCGATCGATCCGCTGGTGCGGGAGGGTGGCGACACCGGCGCGCCCCCCGTGCTCACCGATCCTGATTCGCCGGCCTCACGGGCCTATCGCGCTAT
Organism: Actinomycetota bacterium; assembly: GCA_046734095.1. Lineage (GTDB taxonomy): Bacteria > Actinomycetota > Actinomycetes > Mycobacteriales > Jatrophihabitantaceae > DASXRA01. The sequence continues at coordinate 6,365 of JBKPQM010000060.1, forward strand.
CGCCGAGACGCTCGCGGCCCGGCAGCGCAGCCTCGTGGGCCGCTCGCTCGGACTGACGCCCGCGCGCACCTAGCGTTCTCCGCGGCTGCCGTGCTCGCGGCGTTGTCGATCAGGTCTTCCCCGCTAGCGGTCGGTTTCCGCGTCGGCAACCGATCAATTCCGGGGAAACCTGATCGCTTCGGCGATGACCGCTCGCGGGGACGCATCCATGCTCAGAACCACGCGCTACCAGGAGTCCGCACTGATCACCTCGCCGCCGGACCGCGAGATCAGCGCCCACGAGATCGAGGGACTGTTCGAGTACGCAATGAATCGAACCGATCCATCCCCGAAGATCGCGTTTACCCCACTCGGGTGTGCGGACGAGGCGACGGCCATCGCGAAGGCCATCCCGAAGCTAGCCAGCGCGCCGGCGACCACCGTCACAATTCTCCTGCGGTTGCGTTGTCTACGGCCGTTCATGATCTGCTCCCTTCGAGCCGTTGGCCTCTCCAACAGTTCGTCACCATCGAGCCGCCCGGATTGGGTCAAGCGCCGAGCGTCCGGAAATCACCTGTGTTGATACGGTTTTCCCCGCGAGTGGTCGGTTTCCCGATCGGCAACCGACCAATTCTGGGGAAAACGTAATCGTTACCAAACGCCCGGCGCCGCTACGCGGCTGCGCGGAGTGGCTCGAGGATGCGCCCCTTCAGGAACGCAACCACCAGGCGATGAGCGCTCGCGCGAAGAGCCCGCCGGCCGCTACGCGGCCGCGCCGCAGGCGCGGAGTGGCTCGAGGATGCGCCCCTTCAGGAACGCAACCACCAAGCGATGAGCGCTCGCGCGAAGAGCCCGCCGGCCGCTACGCGGCCGCGCCGCAGGCGCGGAGTGGCTCGAGGATGCGCCCCTTGGGGCGCGGCCGAGAGACACATCCGGCGGATGAGTTACGTTGCGTCCTCGTCGAACGGCGCTTTCTCGCCGCGGCCGAGCGGCTGCTGCGCGGCGGGCGGCGGCGGTTGGGCGGCCGGGGCGGCCGCTGGCGGCGCAGCGTCGTCATCGTCGCCCAAGATCGCCCGCTGGATGGCGGTGCGCGGGTTCAGCGCCCGCAGATCACGCAACGCCTGCAGGTCGACGTCCGAGAACTCCGGTCCGAGCTCGTTCTTGAGCTGGTTGCGCGCGCCGGTGGCCATGTCGCGGAGCTGGCGCAGCACTCGGGTCGCGTCGCGGACGAGGCCGGGCAGCCGCTCGGGGCCGAGGACGATCAGGCCGACGAGCGCCAACACCAGCAGCTCCACCGGCCCGATGTTGAACATGGCTGCACCTAACCTACTGGTCGGAGCCGAGTGTGACGGTGACCTCGGATTCCTTGTTGCCACGGTAGTAGCGAACCTTCACCCTGTCTGCGGGCTTGTGCCGCTGGACGACCACCGTTAACCGGGCCGACGACTCGATGAGCGTCGAATCGACCACCGTGATCACATCGCCCGCCTTGAGGCCGGCCTGATCCGCCGGCCCCTCGGGCACGACCTGGCTCACGTAGGCACCGTCGCGCGGGCCCGTTGTAGCGCTGCGCGCCTGCAGGCCGAGTGACGCGTGCACGACCTTGCCGGTGTGGATGAGCGACTCGGCAACCGGTCGCGCCTGGTTGATAGGGATCGCGAATCCCAGGCCGTTGCTGCCGCCGCTCGCCGAGAAAATCAGGGTGTTGATGCCAATGACGGCACCCGACTGGTCGACGAGCGCGCCGCCGGAGTTACCCGGGTTGATCGCCGCATCAGTCTGGATGGCGTCGAGCACGGCAGCGTTCGGGTCGGACTCATCCTCCGGAACCGCCCGGTCGAGGGCGGACACGATGCCGTTGGTGACTGTGCCGCGAAATCCCAGTGGGGAGCCGATCGCGATCACCGGGTCGCCGACAGCCAGCTGGTCCGAGTCGCCGAGCGCGGCGACGGTCAACTTCGACGTATTGACCTTGAGCACCGCTAGGTCGGTCTTGGGGTCACGCCCGGCGACGTCGGCCTGTATCCGCGACTGGTCGCTGAATGTTACGTAGAAGGTGCCCCCTTGCGCGGCATCTTCGATCACGTGGTTGTTCGTGAGGATATAGCCATGTTTGTCGACGACGATGCCCGAGCCGAAGCTGTCGGTGGTGTCGCTCTGTGCCTCGATCGACACCACAGCCGGCGACGCGCGACGGACGATGTCCGCGACGGAACCGGGCGGGCGGTTGGCCGGCGTTCCGGTCTTGGCGAGCTTGACGTCGCTGTTGTGCAGGGCGTCGTGTGCGCGGGTTGCGAACCAGTACCCGGCGCCACCGCCGAGCACGCCGGCGACGACTGCCACGATCAGGGCGAGTACCAAGGCGTTGAGCCCGAGGCGTCCGCTCCGAGCAGCCCGCGCCGGCTCGGGCGCTACCTCCTCCGGGCCCGGCGGCGGGAGCTCGTCGTTCTGCTCGGCGTCCTCCTCGGGCGGCAGTTGCGACGGCCGGCCGCCAGCGAAGACGGCCGGGCGCCCCAGCCAGAACGGCGAGCGCGGATCACGCCACGGGTCGCGGCGGGCATCAGGCTTCCACCACGGGGACTCGGGCTCCCGTCCTCGCGGCGGGATGCGAGTACCCGGCTCGGGGTCGAAGGCGTCGGCGCCCAGGGGCCGGCCGTACTCGCGGGAGAGGCTGGGCGACACCGGTGGCGCCGCGATGCGGTGGCTCGGCGCGATGCGCTCACCGGGCAGCGGGGCGAACGCGGCGCCGCTGCCGGCCGGGCGGGCGAATTCATCCCGCTCCTCGGGCGACACCGTCGGCGGCGGCGGGCTGTACGGCAACTCCGGTCCGTGGGCGGCGAAGGAATCCTCGACGCCGGGTGGGCGCGCGTACTCGTCCTCGGGTACGGAGTCGGACGGCACACCCCGGTCGTCGTTCGTCATGCGGTCCTCCTCGCCCTCGTCGTCGAGTCTGCCTCAGCGGGCCTCGCGAGGGCCAACCGCCCCGACTGCCGGGATTAGCGCTCCTGCCGGAAGAGCAGCGCGGGACTGAGCGCGGGCTGGACGAACAGATCGGCCGTCGTGCTGCCGGCCGGCTGCATCCGAACCGGCCCGCTGGGCGCCGGGGTGCTGGGCCCGGCGTCGCTGGTGACAGCTACCGTGCCGCCGACCGCGCCGAGGGCCACGAC
>JBKPQM010000061.1:0-16503 GCA_046734095.1 Actinomycetota bacterium
GTGGCGTGGACACCGCGTCTCAGCTCCGTGCAAACGGGCAAGCCGCCGAGATGGCGACGTTCTACGCCGACGGGTGCAACAACTGGACGCAGGGCTGCGACGCGGTCGCTCAGCCAATCGGTCAGCCGGAGCAGGCGAGCATTCGCCTAGTGAAGCTGAGCGATGGCTCGTGGTCGTTCAACGGATCAGTCTGCCAACAGGTTGCTGTTCCGGGGCCGCCGAGGGTTACGCCGCTGATGGTGTGGGAGCAGGCTCGCCGGCTGATTTCGGCGGCGCCGATTGGGTTGGCGCCGCGCGAGAGCACGCTGGTCAATATCCAGACGATCATGTGGGTCAACACGGGGGCAGCGCGCATGCTGCCATCGGTAGTTCTTGTCGGCCAGCCGGTCAGCATCCACATCGCGATCGATCACGTCGTGTGGGCTTTCGGGGACGGGCGCACCGATACTGCCGAGGGGCCTGGCAAGCCGTATGACCCGCAGGGCGATCCGTGCCCGACCAAGCAGTGTCCTGGCTATTTCGGGCACGCCTACACGACGACGGGCCAGATGACAATCATGGCGACGGTGACCTGGCGCGCCACGTTCCGGGTGGGTGGAGGTGCCCTCACCCCGATCCCCGGCACCATCGCTGGCCCGAGCGCGACAGCGCGCATCCTGGTTAGAGAGGCCCGCAGCCTGCTGGTGCCCGATCCCACCCCAAGCTGAGCCGCCGCCGTCCAGCGATCTTCCGCGCCCGTGAGTCCCCTCCAACAGCGGGGAAGGTCTGCGGAAGCTCCCCGCGCGATGAGGACGCCCGATCAGGTGCAGGAGGGTCGTCGAGTCGACAGCCTCGTGGTCGGTGTCGGTCCGGGCGAGCGGCTCGTAAGCCCGGAAGGCCCAGGGTGTCCATGGCCTCGACCGCGGCGTCGATGTCCGCACTGACAGCCGGAGTTGGGGAAGGCTGGACCCGCGCCGATTAAGGGACGCAGGCCTCGTCTTCGTCGGGCAAATATTTGACCCGCGGTGACGTTGACCCCACGTGGGGTGCGCACTGGTTGGAGGCGGCGGCGATGAGCCGCTGGTCGCTGATGCCGGCTAGCCCGGACGACTCGCCGCAGAGTGACGGCGAAGGTCAGGCGGCCCCGGCGGGCGGGCACACGCTGGCGTCGGGCGGCGCGCCGGCGACTGGCGCGCACTCGCGCCGCTCGCGCTGGTCCAGGTCCGTCAAGGTGCTCCGTCCCACTGCGCTTGTCATCATCGCGGTCCTCGCGCTCGAGTACATCGTCGTTCCGGCGTTGAACGGCGCGAGCAAGAACCTCGACCTTCTCAGTCGATTACAGCCAGGCTGGGTAGTAGGGGCCGTCTTCGCGGAAGCTGCGTCTCTCGCGGCATATGCGATGTTGGTCGGCTCCGTGTTGCCGGGGAGCCCCATCCGCTTCTGGCGCCTACAGCGGATCGTGCTTGCCACCACCGCGGTGGGCCACGTAGTGCCCGCGGGCGGTGCGGGGAGCGCGAGTGTGGGTTATCGGTTACTGACCGAGTCAGGCGCGAGTGGCGCCGATGCCGGGTTCGCTTGGGGCACTGCGTCGCTTGGATCGGCCGTTGTCCTGAACGCGCTTCTCTGGGTCGCCTTGTTGGTCTCCATCCCGATGGCCGGCTTCCACCCGATTTACGTCGTCGCAGCGCTGCTCGGCCTGCTGCTGATTTCCGCAGCGATCTTGATCGTGTTCGCGCTGACTCGTGGCGAGCAGCGGGCCGTGCGCATCGTGCGAGCCGTCGGCCGCCGCATCCCTCGGGTCGGCGCCGACCGGATGGAAGCGCTCGTCCACGATCTGACAAATGCGCTCTTAGACCTGGCCAAGGACCCCCGGTTGCTCCGCAACGCTACCGGCTGGGCCGCGGCCAACTGGCTGCTCGACGCCGCCGCGCTGTGGTGCTTCCTGGCGGCGCTCGGCCGCTACGTCGAGCCCTTCGAGCTCTTCGCCGCATACGGCATCGCCAACCTGCTCGCCGCCATCCCGGTCACTCCGGGCGGCTTGGGGGTCGTCGATGCCACGGCTCCCGCGCTGCTGGTCAGCTTCGGGGTGCCCGGGCACGTGGCGACGCTCGGTGTGCTCGGCTGGCGACTGGTCAACTACTGGTTGCCGATCCCAACCGGCGCGATCGCTTACGTGAGCCTGCGCCGACAGCCCGATGGCGTCGGCCGGAAGGCGTTCTCCCGCGTGTTCGGCCGAGCGAAAGCGCCTCCCGACGCTGAGCGTCGCCGCCGGGAGGCGCATGCCGATGTCGGCACCGACGACGGCGTGAGCGCGTAGTCGGTGCGGACATCTGCGGTTGCCGCGTGCGCCCGAACTGTCGCTACGGCGGTGCTCAGCCACCCATGGGCACAGTCTCGGCGACCTCGACACTCACGCCGGACTTCAGTCCCGGGCAGCCCTGGGCGAGCGTCACGGCATCATCGATGTCCGTGGCCTCAACCACGACGTAGCCGGTAAGTACCTCCTCGGCGCCATCGCCACCCTGCTGGGCCGCGAGTCGTCGGACCTGACCCACGCGACTGCCGGCATCGACGATGGTGGGACCCAACTCGGCGAACCAGGCACCCCAGGCTGCTTCGGCATCTGGCTCCGCACTACGGTTCGGATCGCCCCGGAAGGCCAACACGTACCTCGACATCGTCCCTGCTCCCCTCTGCCGGCGACGGTCGCGCCGGCTCGTATGCCCGACGGGCGGGCACACGCGGAATCGACAGAGGCGCTGCCAAATTCTCAACGGATGCTGTGATGTCCGGGTCGGCCGGGTAAGCGGCCGACCCGGACAGGCGATCAGGCGAGGTCGAACCGACCGAGGTTCATCACCTTGTTCCACGCGGCCACGAAGTCGTTGACGAACTTCTCCTTGGCGTCGTTCGACGCGTAGAGCTCGGCGAGGCCGCGCAGCTGCGAGTTCGAGCCGAAGACGAGGTCAACCGCGGTCGCGGTCCACTTGACGTCGCCGGTGGTGTGGTCGTGGCCCTCGTAGACGTTCTCGGCCGAGGCGGATGCCTTCCACTCCGTGTCCATGTCGACCAGGTTGACGAAGAAGTCGTTGGTTAGCGTCTCGGGCCGGTCGGTGAAAACGCCGTGCGGGGACTGTCCGAAGTTGGCGTTCAGGGCTCGCAGGCCGCCGACCAGAACCGTCATCTCAGGAGCGGTGAGCGTCAACAGGTTGGCCCGCTCCACCAGCAGGACCTCCGCCGGCAATTTGTCCCCGGGTCGGAGGTAGTTACGGAACCCGTCGACGGTTGGTTCGAGCACAGCGAACGACCCGACATCCGTCTGCTCGGGTGTGGCATCCGTACGTCCCGGCGCGAAGGGAACAGTAACGTCTTGTCCGGCTTTCTTAGCCGCCTGCTCGACGGCCGCACATCCGCCCAGAACGATCACATCGGCCAGCGAGACCCTCTTCCCCCCGGACAGCGAGCTATTGAAGTCCTGGTGGACACCCTCGAGAGTCTGCAGGACCTTGGCCAGCTCGGCCGGGTTGTTCACGTCCCAGTCTTTCTGTGGCGAAAGGCGAATCCGCGCGCCGTTGGCTCCGCCCCGCTTGTCGGTGCCGCGGAAGCTCGCCGCCGAGGCCCAGGCGGTGGATACCAGCTGGGAGATCGACAGTCCGGAGGAAAGGATCTTGCTCTTGAGCGCAGCGATGTCCTTGTCGTCGATCAGTTCGTGGTCGACTGGGGGGACCGGATCCTGCCACAGCTGTGGCTCCGGAACCCACGGTCCAAGCAGGCGCACGGCCGGGCCCATGTCGCGGTGGATCAGCTTGTACCACGCCCGGGCGAACGCATCGGCGAGCTGATCCGGATTCTCCAGGAAGCGTCGCGAGATCGGTTCGTATATCGGGTCGAGCCGAAGCGCCAGGTCGGTGGTCAGCATCGTCGGGGCGTGCGTCCGCGATGGGTCAAACGCGTCGGGTACGGTGCCGGCGCCGGCGCCGTCCTTCGGCTTCCACTGCCACGCGCCGGCGGGACTCTTCGTCAGCTCCCATTCGTAGGCGAACAGGGTCTCGAAGAAGCTGTTGTCCCACGTAGTCGGGGTGGGCGTCCAGGCACCCTCCAACCCGCTCGTGATCGCGTCCGCGCCCGTGCCGGTGCCGTAACTGCTCTTCCAGCCGATGCCCTGCTGCTCGACGGGCGCACCCTCAGGCTCGGGGCCTACGAGGTCCGGGTTGCCCGCACCGTGGGTCTTGCCGAAGGTGTGTCCACCCGCGATCAGCGCCACCGTTTCTTCGTCGTCCATCGCCATTCGGCGGAATGTCTCGCGGACGTCCCGCGCGGCGGCCAGCGGATCGGGGCTGCCGTTCGGCCCCTCCGGGTTCACGTAGATCAGGCCCATCTGCACCGCGCCGAAGGGATTGGCGAGCTCCCGGTCGCCGCTGTAGCGCGCATCGCCGAGCCACGTGTCCTCCGTGCCCCAGAAGACCTCATCGGGCTCCCACATGTCCTCCCGCCCGAAGCCGAAGCCGAACGTTTTGAACCCCATCGACTCCATGGCGCAGTTGCCGGCAAAGATGATCAGATCGGCCCAGGAGATCTTCCGGCCGTACTTCTGCTTGACCGGCCAGAGCAGCCGCCGCGCCTTGTCGAGGCTCGCGTTGTCCGGCCAGCTGTTGAGCGGGGCGAAGCGCTGAGCGCCGGTACCGCCACCGCCCCGGCCGTCGGCGATGCGGTACGTGCCGGCGGCATGCCAGCTCATTCGGATGAACAGCGGACCGTAGTGGCCGTAGTCAGCCGGCCACCATTCCTGCGACGTCGTCATCACCTCGATGACGTCCCGCTTCAGCGCCTCGACGTCGAGGGTCGAGAACTCCTTTGCGTAGTTGTAGTCCGCACCCATCGGGTTGGCCTGCGGGCCGTGCCGGTCGAGAACCGAGAGATCCGGCTGATTCGGCCACCAGTCCCGGTTCGTTCTGGGCTTGGTCTGCTTGGGAGTCGGGGAAGCAATTACCGGGTTCTCGCTTTCGCTTCCGTGCTCAGACACGTCGATCCCTGTCCTCTCTAGGTTTCCTGTAGTGGCTGCTTGCTGTGCTGCCGCTGTCGAGCGCTTGGATCAGCCGCCGGAGGCGGCCGACGTGGCCACGACGCACTCGGGGCATCGGCCCCAGTAAATGACCTCGGCTTCGTCGATCTCGTAGCCCGAGTCGTCGGCGGCCGTCAGGCATGGGGTGTCGCCGACGGCGCAGTCGACGTCGGCCATCGCACCGCACGACCGGCAGACGACGTGGTGGTGGTTGTCCCCGACCCGGGCCTCATACCGCGCGACGGAGCCCATCGGCTGGATGCGCCGCACGAGGCCCGCATCAGTCAGCGCGTGCAATACGTCATAGACGGCCTGGTGGGACACCTCGCCGAGATCCTGGCGCACGACACCGATGATCGAGTCCGTGTCGGCGTGCGAATGGTCGCGCAGCGCGGTCAGCACCGCCACCCGGGGGCGCGTCACGCGTAGACCGGCCGCCCGCAACATGCGCTCGAAGTCCGCGGTTTTCGGCACGGCCGAAGTATCGTCCAGATTCTGGAATCAATCAAGAATCAGGTATGCCTTGGCAGCAACCGTCCACGCACCGGCTGACCAGGGTCTGAGCCCGCCGACCGCAGTTGGACGTCGTCAGGCCATTCGTACAGCCGGGTCTTCTCGTCCTGCAGATCGGGTGTGAGCACGAGGCCCAGGAGCAGGGGAACCCGAACCAGTACGGCGAACCGACTCGCGCCGGCAAAGCGTGACGCGAGATACCGCTCGTTCTGCTTACGAAGATGGTCGTCGGTCAGCACGCGGACTGCGCCGTAGACGCCCCGGGCAAAGACACCGTTGCAGATTGTCAACGTGGTCAGTGAGTTGTGCGGATTCGGCATCCGGGCAATGAGGCCTACGTCCTCGTTGAGCGAATTCCCCGAGACATTGGGGAGGTATTCGATCTTGTCGTTTCCTTGGCCGACCTCGAAGATCCGGCCCTCATCGGCGACGCGCGGATCTTTGCTCTGCCGGATTGGAAGCCCGGCTCGGCTCGACAGTTGCTCCGAGAGCCGGTTTAGACGGATATCTCCGAGCAGGATGAGATGATTGGCCAGTAGATCGGAGGGAATATGCCGATCCTCCCGAACGAACTGGACATCATTTTCCGGATTCACGCTGCGTATGTGACCGAATAGCTCGACTAGCGCATCCAAATTGGCGAATGTAAGGAGGTCGGCGTAGTTGAGGCTTGCGGATCGAGCGTATGGATGCCGGAAATCTCGATCCGGATTTTCCCCGAAGTCCAACTTTCCACAAACGATCCGGATCACCGAACCCGGTGGGTACTGCCAGTCGAAGCGCAGCGGCGGTGCCGCCGTAGCGACTAGACCATCGGTGGAGTCTGTCCGGAGGGCGACTAGTTGCTCGTAGAGGGTCTGCCGGGCGACTCGTTCGTCCTCGTCGAGCTCGTCGTCGGGAAGCAGGCGGCCGTGGCCATCCACGAGCGACCGCTCGGTCGCGAAGAACCTCGCATAATCCAGCAAACGACCTATTGGGGGAACGGTCGGGTTGCTCACGTTCTCCCAGGAGGAGATCAGCGACAGGGACAGGGGCTTCGCTGCGCCGAAGGCCTCGGCCAGCGCGCGTTGGGGGACAGTTCTGCCTGGCCAGCGGTCGTGACGGAGATCCCGCAAGGTGCGTGCAAGTGCTACCCGACCACCAGTTGGTGGAATTGGCGCGGCCATCGGCCTCCCAACTCACGGCTGTAATCCGGCTGAACCCGGGTGCTCGCCCAGTCGGAACATTTGCGTGAACAGTAGTTGCAGTAGTGCTTCAGTGCAATCAACCTGGGTAACAACTGAATACCGATTGGCATTGTGTGAGCCGCACTGAACTCCAGTATGAGACAGTGAAGCGCACTGAAAGTCAATTGGAGGACTGGTGATGATCACCTAGCAGACGCACCGATGCCCGCTCATGGCACGCACGGTCAGGTGGAAGAACTGGTCCGGGCGCAACGCCCGGTACGACAGCGCAGGACCCCTCGGGAGATCGTTTGGCGGCGTCACCCGAGGGGCCACTGCTCCTCTGACGGACCTCGTTCCGTCGCAGCGTTCGCCAACCTGGAGGAGGCCCGCAATGAGCATATCCGCGGCCATGCCCCCAACTCAGGATCTGCACGCTTTGTTGTCCCAGCCTCTTCGGGGCACGACCGCCTTCGCGGCTGGACCGGGGACAGTGATCGGCCTGATCGTTATCGCAGCCTTGGTCGGAGGTGCGATTGCCCGTGTACTGGCGACACTCTGGACGGTCATTCGATCGATGCTGGCCCTGCTCGCCAGCATGGCTGCCGTGCTCGCCGCAGTGATCATCTTGGTCAATTTGAGCCTGTCCAACACCGTTCGGCCGGCGGAGCCGTCCGGGGGTTCAACGGCGCCCCCTACGCCGGCGGTGGGCCCAACAGCGGCCTCGCCTCCGTCCCACCCGCTGCCTCCGGCCATGTCCGGCCACCACCAAGGAACGCCGACACGGTAACGGGCTCGACGCCGAATGGCGTCGCGGCGGCAGCGCGCTGCTCGCCAACTACTTGAGGGCACGGCGCAGCACCCGTGCGAGCAGGGCGACCGCGGCGGGGTAAGCGCGTTCGGAAGGCCCGCTGAATCCGATGATGAGGCCCTGTTCGTCGGGGCGCGGGCTGTGCCAGTGTTGGCCGAGGCCTTGCAGGGCCAGGCCTTCGGCGGCGGCCAGGGCGACGAGTTCGTCCTCGGTCGGCCCGTCGGCGGGGAGTCGGACGAGGGCCTGCAGGCCGGCCGGAACGCCGGTGATCAGGTGTGGCCCGATTTGTTCGAGGGCGGTGATCAGCTGGTCGCGGCGTCGGCGGTAGCGCAGCCGCATCGTGCGGATGTGCCGGTCGTAGCCGTGGCTGGTGATGAGCTCGGCGAGGGTCAGCTGGGCAATGGCGTCGGTTCCCAGGGTGGTGTTCTGTTTCGCGGTGACGACGGGAGCGACGAGCTGCGGTGGCAGCACCATCCAGCCCAGCCGTAGTCCGGGCCCGAGCGTCTTGGATGCGGTTCCGAGGTAGACCACATGGTCGGCCGCAGTGCCCTGCAGGGCACCGATCGGCTGGCGGTCGTAGCGGAACTCGCCGTCGTAGTCGTCTTCGACGAGAAGGCTGCCGGTGGTACGCGCCCACGACGTGAATGCCTTTCGGCGCGACGGGTGCATGGTGACGCCGGTGGGGTACTGATGGGCCGGTGTGACGACTGCAGCGGCGGCACCGGAAAGGCAGTCCGGGCGGGCGCCCTGATCGTCAACCGGTATGGGGATGACGTAGCGCCCGGCGTGCTGGACCACGTCCCGATGGAAGCTGAACCCCGGGTCCTCCATGGCGAACGTGGTGTCGGCCCGACCCAGCGCCGCGCACACCAGCGACAGCGCCTGGGTCGCCCCCGCGGTGATCACGATCTGCTCCGGCCTGGCCTGAACGCCGCGGGTGCGGCCGAGGTACTCGGCGAGGGCGCCGCGCAGTTCGAAGCGGCCACGCACGTCGCCGTACCCGTACGCGCTCGCACGCGCCTGGCCCAAGGCGCGGCGAGCGCATCGCAGCCATTCGGCCACGGGAAAGGAAGTGACATCCGGCGTTCCGGGCTGAAGGTCGAGTCGCCTTGCGTTGGGCCGGCTGAGGCGTTCCACGGGCAGGGCCGCCGGTCCGAGATCGGCTACCTCGGTGCCCGCTCGCTGCCGGGTGAGCAGATAGCCCTCGGCGACAAGTTGGTCGTAGGCGGCGGCGACCGTTCCTCTGGACAGGCCGAGATCCTGCGCCAGCGCTCGCGACGACGGCATCATCGTGCCGGCGGCCAGCCGGCGACTCTGGATGGCGATGCGAAGACTCTCCTCGAGGCTTGCCCGCCGCCACGCACCGGACATCTCCAGATGCAGATCGAGCCCACTACTGGCCCAAGAATCCGCCATGGAACTGGACCTTACTGCTGACCCACCCGCGACTTAGCGTTCCTGGCATGACCATCAGCTCCCCGCCCGAGGACGTCGTCGCGCCGACCCGGGTCGCGGTCGACAAGCTCGTGCCAGCCGCGAACCGCGCCTTGAACGCTCTTGACGACGTTGTGCGCAAAACCGGGCTCGAACACGGGCTGTTGGAACTGGTCCGCCTGCGCGCCTCGCAGATCAACGGGTGCGCCTATTGCGTGGACATGCACAGCCGCGATGCGCTCGCGGCGGGCGAGACCGAGCGCCGTGTCCTCGCGCTCACGGTCTGGCGTGAGACGCCGTTCTTCACTGCCCGCCAGCGGGCGGCGCTCGAACTTACCGAGGCGATGACCCGACTGGCTGACCACCCGGTCTCGGACGAGATCGTCGACCGTGCCGCGGAACACTTCTCCGAGCATGAACTCGCGGAACTGATCTGGGTGATCACCGTGATCAATGCGTGGACCCGGCTCGGTGCCACCGCCCGGCCGTGGCCACTGACCTGAACAGGGAAGCAATGACCTCAAATGCGTCACGGCTGAATACGGTCCGCGAGCTCGCGCGTCAGCCACCCCGGGCGGGTCGCTTCGACGCGGAGGCGGCGGCTCTGTCCGCCGGACCGGCCGGCCGCTGGGCGCTCGGCGCGTCCCGTCGGCGCCGCGCGTCCAAACCCAACAGCCCGCCGGCCCGCCGCGACCTGCCCTGCCAAGTGCACGACGATCCCGACCTGTGGTTCGCGGACGCCCCCGACGACCTCGAACGGGCGAAAGCCCTGTGCTGGAGCTGCCCAGTGCAGCTGGCCTGCCTGACCGCGGCGATCGAGCGTCGCGAGCCGACCGGCGTCTGGGGCGGCCAGATCCTGGACAAAGGCGAGATCGTGACGCACAAGCGGTCACGTGGCCGTCCGCGCAAGGGCGTTTCGGCGCCACAACGCCACCCATTTCGCCCCGTCGCCGCGTCGGTCCCGCCGACCCCGTGTCCCGACGGACACCCGGCCGACCGGTTCGCCGGCCGCGGATCGACACGCGCCACGCCCCGATGCCCGGAGGACGCGGCGTGACCGGTCCGTACTGAGGAATCGTTCAGCGTGCGGTCAGGATCCCCTAAGGAAGCCTGAGAATGCAGTGAATGGTGGGTGACGTCGGGCGATACTTGCCTGAGCACGCTCACGTCCTGTGACGGCGGCCGAACGGCATACATCAGGGTTCAAGTCCCCAGCGGCCACGGGGTTAACGATGACTGGTCGCCCCAGTCATCGCGGACCCTAGTCGTGCTACCCGATTCGGTCAGGGCGACTGGCCGGATCACAGAGCGGTATTGCCCGTTGGATTCGGGCCATGGCGGTCAGGCTGAGGGGTCCACACCAGGGTTCGAGTCTCTGGCAGCCTACGAATGATCTCGACCCAGGCGGGCATGGGCGCTAAACCCGGTTGCGTGCTCCGCACGATCGTGCTTTTCTGCCATCGTGAGCAAGGGTGACAAGACCAGGCTGGCGGTCCTCGACCAAGCGGTCGACGTGGCGCGCCGGGTGGGCTTGAGCGGACTGACCATCGGGTCGTTGGCCGAGCAGGCGCAGCTATCCAAGAGCGGCCTGTTTGGGCACTTCCACTCGAAGGAAGCGCTGCAGCTGCAGGTGCTGGAGCGGGCTCGCGATCGGTTCGAGGAGGAAGTGGCCCGGCCAGTGCTGCGTACTCCCCGCGGTGAGCCTCGGGTGCGCGAACTGGTCGACCGCTGGCTGCGGTGGGACGCGGCGCCCGGGGGTTGCCCGTTCGTGGCGGCGGCGTCGGAATTCGACGACCAGCCAGGCGTTGTGCGGGATCGGCTGGTGCGCGACCAGCGCGACCTGCTTGACATGATCGCCACGATCTTCCGGGCCGGCATCGCCGACGGGCAGTTCCGGGCGGACGCCGATCCCGACCAGTTCGCCCAAGATCTCTACGGCGTGATGCTGGCCTGCCACCACGCCACCCGGCTGCTCGGCGACCGGCAAGCGGAGCCTCGGGCGCGTCGCGCCGTGGCGGCGCTGCTCGCCGCGGCCCGAGAGTCTGGGCCGACAAGAAGGGTCCCCCGATGACTGTTGCCGCTCCGGCGACTACACAGAAAAGCACGATCGTTCGTCTCTTTGCCGCACCACCGGCCATCCGCCGCATGTTTCGGCTGCTCGAATACACGGCTCCCGGCTTGGGTGCCCGCTGGGCCGAGCGGATCTGGTTCACCTTGCCCCGGCGCAGAGCACATGCTGGATCGCGAAGCGTACGACCGGTTCCGGGTGAGCGGTTCGCCCTCGACGTCGGCGGCCACCAGGTCGTCGGCGAGTCCTGGGGCGCCGGGCCGGCCGTCTACCTCATGCACGGCTGGGCCGGGAACCGGGGGCAGTTCGCCGCGTTCGTGGCGCCACTTCTGTCCCACGGCTACCGGGTGGTGGCGTTCGACGCACCGAGTCACGGCGCGTCGGCCCCGGGGGCCTTCGGGCCGAGATCATCTTCGATACCCGAGTTCGCCGCCGCGCTTACTGCGGTCGCCGCAGCCCATGGGCCGGCTAGTGCGGTCATCGCTCACTCGCTCGGCAGCACCGCCACCGCCATCGCTTTGCGCGACGGGCTTGCGGCCGAACGGGTGGTTCTGCTGGCCCCGCTGGCCAGCCCACTTTCCTTCGCCAGCCAATTCGCCGTCGCACTCGGGTTCGGTAAGCGGACCCACCGGCGGCTGATCCGACGCGTGGAACGGCGGGTTGGCGCGCCGATGCGTGAATTCGACGTACCGGCGATTGGGCGCAGCGCTGCGATGCCACCGACGCTGATCATCCACGACCATCACGACAATTCCACGCCGGCGAGTGACGGAGCGCAGATCGCGGCAGCGTGGGCCGGATCGCGGCTGCAACTCACCAACGGCCTCGGCCATCAGAGACTGCTGAGCGACCCGGAGGTGGTCGCCGACGTGGCCGAGTTCGTGTCCTCGTAGGGAGGTCGCGGGGTCAGTCGCGCCCGCCGAGGATTGTCAGGTCGAGTTGGGCCAGCCGCTCCGGGTCGGCGAGGTAGTCCATTTCGATGATCTTTCGGTTGCGGACGATGATCGAGGCGATCGCGAACACCGTGCCGTTACGGGTTGCGACCATGCCGGCGGCGCCGTTGACCAGAGCGGGCTGCATGGTGAGGTCGACGCGTGACCACGTGGCTGCCCGCCGGGCCACGTCCAGCGCGCCGTGAACTTCGGCCGACGCCCCAGCGAAGGCCACGCCGCCATCGGCCCGCAGCACGACGTCCGGGTCGAGTGCGGCGACGAGTGCGTCGAAGTCGCCCCGGCGCGCGGCGGCCAGGAACGCGTTGATGACCTCCCATTGGGCGCCCACGTCGACGTCCGGGGTGGTGGGCTGAGCCCGGACGCGGCGCCGGGCTCGGCTGGCCAGCTGGCGGGCCGCCTGCGGCGAGCGGTCGATGAGAGGAGCGATCTCCTCGAACGGCACGCCGAACATGTCGTGTAGCACGAAGGCGAGCCGCTCGGGTGGGCTCAACGTTTCGAGTACGACGAGCAGCGCGAGCCCGACCGAGTCAGCGAGCAGTGCCTCGTGCTCGGGATCGACGCCGTCCGCGCGGTCGACGATGGGGTCCGGGAGGTGCGGACTCAGTGGCTGCTCGCGGCGTACCGCACGCGAGCGCAGCATGTTCAGCGACACGCGCGCGACGACTGTCGTCAGCCACCCGGACAGGTTCTCGATCTCGCCGGGTTCCGCGCCGCTGAGGCGAAGCCACGCTTCCTGTACGGCGTCCTCGGCCTCGCTCGTCGAGCCCAGCATTCGGTAGGCGACCGCCCGCAGGCGGTGCCGGTGCTCCTCGAACTGCTGGGCCAGCCAGTCCTGCTCGCTCATCTGGGCACATCCTCCCTCGGCGACGGGTCCCTAGAGGAGACCCGCGAGGGCCGGCCGATGTGACTGATCCGGCGCGACGGCGGAGGTGTCGTCGATCACCGTCGGTGTCGGTCACATCAGCTGCCGCTGAGGTGTCTGTCCGGGGACCGCACGAATTCGAGTGAGAGGAACACACGATGCGAGTCTTCGTTGCCGGAGCGAGCGGCGCGCTGGGAAGCCGCCTCGTTCCGCAGTTGATCGACGCCGGGCACCAGGTGATCGGCAGCCATAATTCACCAGCAAGTGGGCAACTACTGCAGGTGCTCGGCGCCGAACCGGTCAGAGTCGAACTGCTCGACGCGCGAGCCGTGCGCACCGCGGTGCTCGACAGCAAGCCGGACGCGATCGTGCATCAGGCAACCGCACTGGCAAACATCAAGTTCAGCCGCAGTCTGGACAAGTCTTTCGGCACCACCAACCGCTTGCGCACCGAAGGAACGGACGCGCTGCTGGCCGCCGCTCGCGAGGCCGGGGTGCGCCGGTTCGTGGCGCAAAGTTACGCGCCCTACCGCTACCTGCGACAGGGTGGGCCGATCAAGACCGAGGCGGATCCGCTCGACCCCACTCCGCCGCCCCACGCCGAGAAGACCTTCGCCGCGATGACGTACTTGGAGGAGGCCACCCTCGCCTTCGGCGGAATCGCCCTGCGCTACGGCGCGTTCTACGGCGCCGCCAACGACGGGCTGATCGAGCCCGTTCGCAAGCGGCAGTTTCCAATCGTCGGCGACGGCGGCGGGATCTTCCCCTGGCTGCACCTCGACGACGGTGCTGCAGCTACCGTGCTCGCCCTCGAGCATTCCGGGCCGGCTATCTACAACATCGTCGACGACGAACCCGCCCCGGTGCGCGACTGGCTCCCGGTCCTCGCCAACGCACTAGGCGCCAAGCCACCCCGACACGTGCCGACCTGGCTGGCGCGTCTGATCGCCGGGCCGGCCGCCGTGGAGCTGGGCACCAACGCCCGTGGCGCCTCAAACGCCAAGGCGAAGCGCGAGCTCGGCTGGGCTCTCCGCTACCCCAGTTGGCGCCTCGGCTTCCCGGTGACCTACTCGGCGGTCGCAGTCGCGGACGGGTCGCCTGTCGATCGGGATCCCGGACCTACCCGGGCGCGTGATTGAGCGCGTGCCGCCCGGACAGCGCGTGGCTTCGCAACCGGATGTTCACCACACGATCCACGAGTGACGTTAGGCTACGGAGCCGTGTCCGACGCCGACACGCAAGAACGGTACGTCGCCATGCTGCAGCAGGCCGGAGATGCCCACACCTTCCAGGCCAGCGAGACAATTTTCGCCGAGGGCGATCGCGCTGACCGGATGTATCTGGTGAAGAGCGGCACCGTGTCCTTGACTAAGGACGGCCGGGTGCTCGAGCAGGCCGGCCCTGGCGTGATCTTCGGCGAGCTGGCGCTGATCGACCGGAAGACCCGCTCCGCGTCAGCCGTAGCCGAGACGGACTGCGAGCTTGCCTCGATCGACAAGCGGCGCTTCTGGTTCCTCGTACACGAGACGCCCTACTTCGCCGAGTTGGTCATGCAGACGATGGCCGACCGCCTCCGGCGCCAGACGGGTCAGGAAGCCTCCTAACCCGCCAGAGCAGCACGCGGTCTCGGCGAAGACGGTGCACGAGCTCCGCCCCGGGGGAACGACTGGTTATGCAGACGTGTCATCGGGGCGGTCGGACAGGTACCGCTCGAACTCGGCCGCGAGTTCGTCGGCGGTGGGCAACCGGGCGCCGTCGGCCAGCAACGGAGTGCCGCGTCCGGCAGCCAGGTCGTCGTATTGCTGCTCCAGGCCGCGAACGAGGGCAGCGACCTGCTCGTTGGCCGCCACCTGCTTGTCGACGTCTTGGCGCATGACGCCGGCTGCGCTCGCAAGTGCCTCGGTCGGCAGTGACAGCTCGCCGGCGCGGGCGACGTAGTTCAGCAAGGTGTACGCGGCGTCCGGGTAGTCGAGGTGAGCCAGGTAGTGCGGTACGGCGGCCGCGAATCCGCCGGCCGGCGTCCCGGTCTTGCCGATGCGGTACTCGAGCAGGTTCCCCACGCTGGCCGGCACCCGGATCGTCGGGAGCCACTTCGGATACTCCGCGACCAGCTCCGGCGGTGTCCCATGCGCAATCACTGTCGCCGGGCGGGTATGCGGCACCGCCATCGGAATCGAGTCCACGCCGACCAAGAGCCGGACATCGAGTTCGGCGACGAGATGTTCCATCGCCGAAATGAAGCGCTCCCACTGCAGGTCCGGCTCGGGCCCATGCAGCAGCAGGAACGATGTGTTGTCCAGATCGCGCACGAGACGTATCGCGAGCTGCGGCGCGGCGTAGCTCTCCCAATGATCGGTGGTGTAGGTCATCTCGGGCCGCTGCGATCGGTAGTCGATCAGCTGATCCACATCGAAGGTAACCAGCGGTTCCGAGTCGAGCGCGTTGAGAAGGTGTTCGCGCGCCAGGCGGCGTCCGCTGCCAGCATCGATGAAACCGTCCAGAGCCTGAACCAGCACCGGCCGATCAAGGTCCGGCCGCGCAGTTATCGTGTATAGCGCCGTTGGATCCTGCACCGATCTTCCTTCGCCTCAGGTGCATCCATTCTTTCACGCGGACGGCCCCTCCCGCCCAGGGATTGCGGGCGGGGGACTAGGCGCTCCGATCAGCGTTACTGCGCCGCGACGTCGAGTGTCACGTCGAATTCGGCAACTGCTTTCTGCTCCCACGAGCGGCGCTTGACGAGGTGCAGCTGCGTGGGGCCGACCTGCAGTGGTTCGAAGGTCAGGGAGCGGCTGCCGCCGGCACCGATCGGACGTCCGGGGCCTTGGTAATGATCGGCCGTGATCTGGAGGCGCGTGCCGTCGAGGTCGGCGTGCCAGCGGTAGCCGGTAGTGGGGTTCTCATTGAGCACGACCGTGATCTCATCGCCGATCCGCACAACCCGCGTCGAACCCGAATCGTCCTGGGTCAGGTGTACCCGCACGGGGCGACGGTACCGCTGGTTGTTGATGTCGGGCGTTGTATCAGCGACCGCCCCTGACGGCTCTTCTTGCTACGAGGCCAAGCGGTGAGGGCGTTGCCCGATCCGACCACAGCCAGCCAAGGGGGCGGTCACATGTTCACTGGTCTGCTGGATTCCGGACAGCTGTACCTGAAGTACGACGAGGAACCACGCGAAGGTACGAGACTCGGCCGCAATATGTGGCTCGACGCTCGCAGCCTCGCCTACATGGTGGAAAACAACGCGCACGAGATGGGCAAACCGCTCAACGACCAGTCCTGGGAGCGCGTCCTCGTCGTGCTCGACCAGGGCGATCTCGGTTCGTGCACCGGCAACGCCGGTACCGGAGCACTCGGCACGCAACCGTTCTATGACGCCGTCGGGCGCGAGGTGCTGCCATCGCTGACCGACGCCGGCGAAGCCGAGAAGTTCGCCGTTGCGCTCTACAGCGACGCCACCGTCGTTGACGGCTACCCGGGTACCTACCCACCGGAGGACACCGGCTCGTCCGGCCTGGCGATCTGCAAGGTGCTCAAGAGCCGCGGCACCATCGGCGGCTACCGGTGGGCCCGGTCAGCGTATGGGTTCCTTCGACTGCTGCAGAATGGCCCAGTGCTTCAAGGCATGCCGTGGTACAACGCGTTCTTCGACCCC
>JBKPQM010000062.1:0-20306 GCA_046734095.1 Actinomycetota bacterium
CGGCTCCTGAACACGACGACGACGTTGGGCAATCACCATCGCAAGCTGAACAACGGCGAGTCGGTCCTGATCGATGCGGGCTCGTCGGTTCCCGCGACGGCGACGGCGGTCGCCGTCAACGTGATGGCCTACCGGCCCTCGGGCGTCGGATACCTCACCGCCTCCGTCGGCCAACCGGGCGTCTCGACGTTGCGCTACATCAACAGTTCTCGGGCCAATCTTGCGATCACGCCACTTAACCAGCACAAGTTCCGGCTGTCGCTGGCCGGCACACCGTCCGACGCCGTCGTCGATCTCGTCGGCTATTTCGACACCACAGGCGCGTCCTTCGTCCCACTGCCCGTACCGGTTCGCGTCGTGTCGACGCCGACCGGGAACGGAATTCCGCCGGCCCCCCTCGGTGCCACGACCAAGCTCGTGCAGGGCGCACGCATCTTCGACGTCCCCTACCCGGCGAAGGCGCTGGCGAGCATCGTCTGGGCCCTGCCGGTGACCGGCGGGAGCTACCTGACGGTCTATCCGGACGCAGTGCGCCCCCCGCAGGTCTCGACCATGGCGTTCGCGGCCGGGCAGAAGGTGTCGAACGCCGCCATGAGCGGCCTGAACCCCGATGGCCAGATCAAGATCGAGAACTCGAGTGGATCAGTGAATGTGGCCCTCGACTTGGCCGGGTACTTCATCTAGCACTCGGTAGCGTGCAAACCATGACGGTGCTGCACGTGCGTGGGATCTTCCTGCCCGACGAGCGGGAGCGCGACGCCTGGATCGTCGGGGGCCGGCTGACGTTCGAGCGGTACAACCGGGCGGCGGAAACGATCGCCTCCCGAGGGTGGATCCTGCCCGGGTTGGTGGACGCGCATTGCCATGTCGGCCTGGCGCCCGACCGGTTCGTGGACGACGCCGATGCTCAGGCGGCGCAGGCCCTGGCGGACCGTGACGCCGGCGCATTGCTACTGCGCGACGCCGGATCACCGGTCGACAACACCGGCGTTCAGGCCCGCGACGACTTGCCCAGACTCATCCGCGCGGGTCGGCACATTGCCCGGCCGCACCGCTATATCCGCGACCTCGGCGTCGCCGTCGAGCCCGAATCGCTCGTCGCCGAGGTCGAGGTGCAAGCCGCGCACAGCGACGGCTGGGTCAAGCTGGTCGGCGACTGGATCGACCGGTCGGTCGGGGACCTGGCGCCCCTATGGCCCGACGACCTGCTCAAGTCGGCGATCGGGCGGGCACACGAACTCGGGGCGCGCGTAGCCGTTCACGTGTTCGGTGAGGACGCGCTGCCCGGCCTGATCGCGGCCGGCGTCGACTCGATCGAGCACGGCACCGGGCTGACTGACGACCTCATCGCTGCGCTGGCCGGCACCGGAATTGTCGTCGTCCCCACCCTGATCAACATCGACAATTTCCCGGGCATCGCCGCGCAGGGCGAGGCGAAGTACCCGATCTACGCGGCGCACATGCGGGCCCTGCACGCCTCGTCACGCTCGCGTGCCCGCGCGGCCTGGGAGGCGGGCGTGCCGATCTACGTCGGCACCGACGCGGGCGGTTCCCTGCTGCACGGACTCGTTCGCGATGAGATCAGGGCGCTCGTCGACGCCGGAATACCGCAGCCGGAGGTTATCGCGGTGGCGTCGTGGCGAGCCCGGTCGTGGCTCGGCGTGCCGGGCCTCGAAGAGGGCGGACCAGCCGACCTGGTCGTCTATGACTCCGACCCACGATTCGACCTGTCCACAATGGACACCCCGCGCCGCATCGTGTTGCGCGGCGCCGTCATCACCTGAGCGAGCGATCCTATGAGTGAGCTCCTCGACCGGGCGGCCGGATGTCTGGTCGGACAGGCGTACGGCGACGCACTCGGCGTGCCTTACGAGGCCGGCGTGCGGCCGCTCGACGCTGCGCCGGAGCTGCTCGGCGGCGGACTCGGTGACTACGAGCCGGGGGAGTGGAGCGACGACACGCACACGTCGATCTGCGTCGCCCAGGCCGCGCTCGACGCAGATCTGGCGACGGATGCGGGCCTCGACGCGGTTGCCGCTCGGCTCGAGGACTGGTACGCCGGACGTCCCGCGGACATCGGCATCCTGACGTCGCGCGTGCTGCACGACGCCGAGCTGCTCACGGGTTCTCCGGCGGCCCGGCTACGCGTGGCGGCGCGAGCGCTGCGCGGCCATACCGCCGGGAACGGCGCATTGGCGCGGACCGCGCCGGTCGGGCTGGCCCTGCACGGCGACGGCGAGGCGATCACCGCGACAGCCAGGGCGATCGCCGAGCTCACTCATTCCGACCCGCTAGCCGGCGACTCGTGCGTGCTGTGGAGCCTCGCGATCGATACCGCGCTGCGCGGCGAACCGGCTGACCTGGCCGCTCACGTCGGTGCGCTTCCAGCCCAGCGGCGCGACCGGTGGACGGCGTGGATCGCCGAGGCGGATGACGCGGCCCCGGGCGCGTTCTCCGAGAACACCTACACGGTGACGGCCCTGCAGACCGCGTGGTCAGCGGTCCGGAAATCGACGGACAACGACTTCTTGCAGGTCATCGGTGCAGCTATCGGAGCGGGCGGCGACACCGACACAGTGGCCGCCATCGCGGGCGCCTTGGCCGGAGCGACGTACGGCCTGACAGCGGTCCGCGACCAGCGCATCAGCCGCGTCTACGGCTGGCCCGGCATGAACGTCGACGACCTGGCCGAACTCGGGCGTCGGCTGGTTCGACGATCGATTCAGCGATGAGCTCGAAGGGCACCGCGGCCGCGACAGGCCATCGGCGGGGTTCAGTAGCATTTGGCCTTATGGCACGTGTGCTCACACCGCAGGTGGAGGACTTCCCCCGCTGGTACCAGGACGTGATCGCCAAGGCTGAGCTGGCCGACAACGGCCCGGTGCGCGGCACCATGGTGATCCGGCCGTACGGGTACGCGTTGTGGGAGCGGATACAGGCCGAGATGGACGCGCGGATCAAGGCGTGCGGTGCGCAGAACGCGTACTTCCCCCTGTTCATACCCGAGTCTTACCTGCACCGCGAGGCGGAGCACGTCGAGGGCTTCAGCCCGGAGCTGGCGGTGGTCACCCATGCCGGCGGCAAGCAGCTCGACGAGCCGATCATCGTGCGGCCAACGTCGGAAACGGTGGTCGGCGAGTTCATGGCCAAGTGGGTGCAGAGCTACCGGGATCTGCCGCTGCTGCTCAACCAGTGGGCCAATGTCGTGCGGTGGGAGCTGCGGCCGCGGCTCTTCCTGCGCACCAGCGAGTTCCTGTGGCAGGAGGGCCACACCGCCCACGCCACGCGAGAGGACGCGCGCGAGTACGCGTTGCGGATCCTGCACGAGGCGTACGAGGACCTGATGGTCAGCGTCCTGGCGGTGCCCGTGCTGGTCGGCCGCAAAACCAAGCAGGAGCGCTTCGCCGGAGCCATCAACACGATGACCTGCGAGGCCATGACCCGCGACGGCAAGGCGTTGCAGATGGGAACCTCGCACGAGCTGGGTCAGAACTTCGCCAAGGCGTTCGACATCGAGTTCACCACCGCCGACGGCGGGCGCGAGTACGCATGGACGACGTCGTGGGGATCCTCGACCCGCATGGTTGGCGGGCTGATCATGGTGCACGGCGACGACGACGGCCTGCGGGTGCCGCCCGCATTGGCGCCCACGCAAGTCGTCGTGATGGCGGTCAAGGCCGAAGTTGTCGAT
The DNA here is from genome assembly GCA_046734095.1 of Actinomycetota bacterium. Classification (GTDB taxonomy): domain Bacteria; phylum Actinomycetota; class Actinomycetes; order Mycobacteriales; family Jatrophihabitantaceae; genus DASXRA01. Next base: position 3,692 of record JBKPQM010000062.1, read on the forward strand.
GCCGTCCACAAGATCGCGGCCGACCTGCAGAACGCCGGCGTGCGGGTGGCCGTCGATGACCGGGCCGACATCCCGTTCGGGCGGCGCGCCGTGGACTGGGAGCTCAAGGGCATCCCGCTGCGGGTGGAGCTGGGTCCGCGTGACCTCGAGGCCAACGCGGCGATGCTGGCGAAGCGGCTGTCGGGCGGCAAGGTGCCGGTCGCGGTGGGCGAGCTGAGCGTCGAGGTCCCGCGCCTACTCGCCGCCGAGCAGCAGGCAATGCTGGACGGCGCGCGGGCGCAGCGTGACGCCCGCATTGCCGATGTCTCCACGGTCGGCGAGGCCGCGGAGGCCGCCAGCGAGGCATGGGCCAAGCTGCCCTGGGAGGTGCTGGGTGACGAGGGCGAAGCGAAGCTGGCCCAGTCCGGCGTGACGGTGCGCTGCCTGCAGCGCCCGGACGGCGGCGTGCCCGACAGCGACACCGAACCCGGTCTGATCGCCTACGTAGGCCGCTCCTATTAGGCGTCATCGTGGCTCGTGATCGCAAGAGAGGTGAGCGGGACGCGCGAAATCCGCATCGGCATCTCGGGGTGGCGATACCCGCCCTGGCGCGGCCGCTTCTACCCGAAGGGTCTGCCGCAACGCGATGAGCTGCGCTATGCCTCCGAGCGGCTGAACACGGTCGAGATCAACGGATCCTTCTACTCGCTGCAACGGCCCGAGAGCTTCCGCGCCTGGTACGACCAGACGCCACCCGGCTTCGTCTTCGCGGTCAAAGGTGCTCGATTCATCACGCACATGAAGAAGCTCGCCGACGTCGACGCCCCACTGGCCAACTTCTTCGCCTCCGGGCTGCTGGCACTGCGCGAGAAGTTGGGTCCGGTGTTGTGGCAGTTACCACCGACCCTGCCGTTCGACGCCGTCCGCGTGGCGGCGTTCCTGGCGAAGCTACCGCGGAGCACCGCCGAGGCGGGCTATCTCGCCCGCCACCACGATGAGCGGATGACCGGGCGGGCCTGGGTCGATGCCGACGCGGACCGTCCGCTGCGCCAGGCCGTCGAGGTGCGGCACCCGAGCTACGAGACGCCGGCGTTCCTGGACCTCCTGCGCGCACACAACGTCGCCGTGGTCCTGGCGGACAGCCCAGGGCGCTGGCCGGTGATCCGCCAGGCGACCGCTGACTTTCGCTACGCCCGCCTGCACGGCGCCGAGGAGTTGTACGCCAGCGGCTACGACAACGAATCGCTGCAGCGATGGGCCGCCGCGATCCGCGACTGGGCGCCGGCGGACACATACGTCTACTTCGACAACGACGTCAAGGCGTACGCGCCGCACGACGCCATGGCGCTCCGCGCGAAGCTAAGAGAGGCACCCCACGCGTCGAGATCACGTCACTGAGGCGAGGAGCACGTCTCGAGCCGGCAATCGATGTCGGCCCCTCGAACTCATACTTCGAGGGGCCGGCGTGATCGGTTGTACCGGTCGGCGCCGACGATCCGGTGGAGGCTCGCCCGCCATGCGGTGAATCTCCGGGTAACGCCAGGCAATTCGAATCCCGGACCACCGGCATGGCAGAATGTGGCGCTGAGTACCGGCTCGACGGAGGTCCCTCTCACCCCCGCCGTGCCTGTCCACCGTGGCCGCTCGCATCCTCGCGAACCCCACCTGAGGATGTCGCGCGTCCCTGCAACCTCTGGAGCACATACACCCGTGGCCACCAAGATCAAGCTCATGCGTCTGGGCAAGATGCGCGAGCCGCACTACCGCATCGTCGTCGCGGACGCCCGCACCAAGCGTGATGGGCGCTCGATCGAGACGATCGGCGAGTATCACCCCAAGAGCGAGCCGTCGATCATCAAGCTCGACAGCGAGCGCGCTTCCTACTGGCTCGGCGTCGGCGCCCAGCCGACCGAGGCCGTCGCCGCCATCCTCAGGGCGACCGGCGACTGGCAGAAGTTCAAGGGGCTTCCCGAGCCCGAGCCGCTGAAGGTGCCGGCCGCCAAGCCGGATCGGCTCGAGCGATTCAACGCCGCCCTCGCCGAAGTCTCCGGCGACCCCGCGACCGAGGCCACCACGCCGCGCAAGCAGGCGGCGAAGGCAGCCAGGTCGAAGGCCGCGGCGGCCGACACGTCGGCGAGCGCCGACGACACATCTGGCGGCCGTGGCGCGCCGGCCGGAGATTCAGGCGCACCGGCAAGCACAACGGAGGGCTGAGGTGCTCGAGGAAGCCCTCGAGCACCTCGTGCGCGGCATCGTGGACCATCCGGACGACGTGCGTGTCGACATGGTCAACAACCGCCGGGGGTCCCGGCTGGAGATCCGAGTTCATCCCGACGACCTCGGCCGCGTGATCGGCCGGGGCGGCCGGACCGCGAGGGCACTGCGTCAGGTGATCACTGGTGTCGGCGGCAAGGGCATCCGCGTGGATGTGATCGACGTCGACCAGCACTAGGCGCGCCATGGCCGGTGAAGGCGAGGTCGTCGTCGTAGGCCGGGTCGGACCGCCGCAAGGAGTTCGCGGCGCGGTCGTCGTGCAGCCGTTCACCGACGCGCCGGACGAACGGTTCGCGCCCGGGTCGGTGCTCTTAACAGACGGCGAACCGCTCACCGTCGAGGCCTCGCGCTGGCAGGGCAAGCGGCTTATCGTGCAGTTCGCCGGAATCACCGAGCGCAACGCCGCTCAACAGTTGCACGGCATCACCTTGCGCGTTGCCGCCTCGAGCCGTCCCGCGCTCGACGACCCGGACGACTTCTACGACACCGATCTGATCGGGCTGACCGCGACCACCGTCAGCGGCGAGCCGCTCGGGCCGGTGCGCAACGTCGTACACGCGCCCGCGTCCGACTATCTGGTCGTAGAGGTCGGTGGCCGTGAGCGCCTCGTCCCCTTCCTCGCGGCCGTCGTCCCCGTGGTCGACATCCCCGGGCAGCGCGTGGTCATCGACCCGCCCGAGGGGCTGCTCGACCTATGAGTCCAGAAGCATCGCCGACCCGTCGCGCACCGGGGCGGACAGAACGGCCCGCCGAGCGGATGCCGCGATGAGGATCGATATCGTCACGATCTTCCCCGACTACCTGGCGCCGCTCGGACAGTCATTGCTGGGCAAGGCGATCGAACGCGGGCAGATCGATCCACGCGTACACGACCTGCGCGATTGGGCCGACGACGTGCATCGCACGGTCGACGACACCCCGTACGGCGGCGGCCCGGGCATGGTCATGCTGCCCGAGCCATGGGGCCGGGCACTGGACGACATCGCGCCGCCCGGCTCGCCGCAGCCCCGGCTGGTCATCCCATCGCCGGCTGGCCGGCCCTTCACCCAAGCCCTCGCGCATGAGTTGGCGGGCGAACGGTGGCTGCTGTTCGCGTGCGGCCGGTATGAGGGCATCGACGCTCGGGTGGCCCAGTACGCGGCGCGACGGATGCGGGTCGACGAGCTCAGCATCGGTGACTATGTTCTGGCCGGGGGAGAGGCTGCCGTGCTCGTGATCGTCGAGACGGTCGCACGGCTGCTGCCGGGGGTGCTCGGCAACGCCGAGTCCGCAAGCGACGACTCGTTCAGTGACGGCTTGCTCGAGGCGCCGGCGTACACCAAGCCGGCGTCCTGGCGCGGGCTGGACGTGCCGCCGGTGTTACTGTCCGGCCACCACGGCCACATTGCCCGCTGGCGCGCCGAGCAGGCGAGGCTGCGCACCGAGGAGCGCCGTCCCGACTTACTCTCCTGATCCGCGAACGCGTCTGCTCGGGTGGTGGCGACCCTGCGCCGCCCGAGGCTCGCGCTGCCCAGTTTCACGTCGCCCTGGTTGGTATGGCACCATCGAGTGGTTGCCCAGCGCCGATCGGGCGCGTGGCGGCTCCCTTGGATGTGTCGGCAGAGCAGACCCGCGCGCCGGCCATAAGCACCAGACGTTGAAGGATGCGAACCGATGAACACGCTCGACACCGTGGATGCCGAGTCGCTGCGCTCCGACGTGCCCGACTTCCGCCCCGGCGACACCCTGAAGGTCCACGTCCGGGTGGTCGAGGGTTCACGCTCCCGCATCCAGGTCTTCCAGGGCGTCGTCATCCGCCGCCAGGGCGGCGGCCTTCGCGAGACGTTCACCGTCCGCAAGGTCAGCTTCGGCGTCGGCGTCGAGCGCACTTTTCCGGTACACACTCCGGTGATCGACAAGATCGAGGTCGTCACGCGCGGCGACGTCCGCCGCGCGAAGCTGTACTACCTGCGTGACCTGCGCGGGAAAGCGGCCAAGATCAAGGAGAAGCGGGAGACGGTCGCCCGCTAAGTGTCGGCGGGCGACGATCGGATGGGCGAGGAAGAGGCGCGACGCGGCGCCCCGGCCGCAAACTCCGGACCGACTGGCCGTCAGTTCGAGTCCACAGCCTCGGTGCGTGACGACGAGCCGGCTGACTCGGCGACGCCGCCCGACCCCGGGCGCGATTCGTCGCCCGACGGGGCCGCTTCGGCTCCACCGGCGGCCGAGGCGGGGCCGTTGCCGCCGCCTCCAGCCGCGCCGCCGACCACGGCTGCGGCCGCCCAGCCGCCTCCGCTCCCGCAGCCTCCAGTCGCGTCCAACCCAGGGAACCCGCCCGATTCTGGGTCGATGCATGACGCCACTCCGACGGACATCGGCACTGATGCCGACGCGGCGGCAACACCCGGCGCCGCGAGTCGAGCAGGCGACGGCGGGGGAAAGCCGCCCGCGCGATGGCGCTTCTGGCGCCGGGGTGGTCGGCCGGAGAAAAAGCACAAGAAGGCGCCGTGGTGGGAGCTGCCGGTTCTGGTCGCGGTCGCGATCGCCGTCGCCGTGTTGATCAAAACGTTCCTGATCCAGCCGTTCTACATCCCGTCCGAATCGATGGAGAAGACGCTGCACGGGTGCCCAGGCTGTTCCGGCGACCGCGTGCTCGTCAACAAGTTGATCTTCGATATCCGCGATCCGCATCCGGGGGACATCGTCGTGTTCCGCGCGCCGCTCAATTGGGACGAGGAGCCAACCCCGAAGGCCCCGTCGAACCCACTGGTCAAGGCGGTCCGCTGGTTCGGGCAGCTGATCGGCTTCGTACCGCCGGACGAGAAGGATTTGATCAAGCGAGTGATCGCCGTCGGCGGGCAGACGATCCAGTGCTGTGACTCGCAGGGCCACGTCCAGGTGAGCAATAACGGCATCAATGGGCCTTGGCACTCGCTCGACGAGCCGTACATCTATCAGAACAGCCCGTGGGATCCTCGCGACCGGCCCGGTCACATCGTCGCGGGCGCGGCCGATCAGCGTACGTTCGGGCCGGTCACCATCCCGAAGGGCCGGCTGTGGGTCATGGGTGATCATCGTGGCGATTCGGCCGACTCGCGATTTCACTGTGTCGAGGAGTCGCCGGCTGACCACGTCTGCGGCACCGCCAACACGACGGTCGCTGCGAACGAGGTGATCGGCAAGGCCGTGCTGATCGCGTGGCCGCCGTCGCGCTGGCGCACGTTGGGAACCCCGTCGACGTTCCAACACGAGGCCGCGGCCGCGTTTCCGGTGCTCGGCGCGGCGGCCCTCGTGCTACCCGTTTTCGGGCTCCGGCGGCGTCGCCGGCGCCGCTGATGGCCGCGCTCGCTACGCCGCGCGTGGCGGGACGCGTGCTGTTGCTCGATGACGCCGACCGCATCCTGCTGATCGAGAACAACGTCGACGTCGGCTCTGCGCAGACGCATTGGATTACGCCCGGCGGCGGCGCCGACCCCGGCGAAACTCCCGCTCAAGCGGCCGTGCGTGAGGTGTATGAGGAGCTGGGTGTCCTCGTGGAACTGCCGGCCGGCGCCGAGCCCCACTACACCGACTACGAGCGGTTCAGCTTCAACGGCCGCTGGTACGACCAGACCAACCACTACTTCGTCGTTCGCCTGCCGCCGGGCACGCCGCTGACGGCGCGCGGCGTGGACGAGGTCGAACGGTCGGTGCTGATCGGCGAGCGGTGGTGGAGCCGAGCCGAGCTGCGGTCCTCCGCCGCGGTGATCTACCCCACTGGCCTCGCGGACGTGCTCGACCAACTCCTCGACGACCCGCCCGCCGCATCCGCGTAACGTCATGCCTGCTATGGCACGTCGTCCGGCCGCGGTTTCGCTGCCGCTGCAACCGCCGCGTCTGATCGTGCGCCGTGATGCGGGGTTGTCCGCCTACGAGATGGCGCTGGACCGGGCCGGCTTCGGTCTCGTGGCCGGCGCCGACGAGGCCGGTCGGGGCGCCTGCGCCGGCCCGCTGGTGGTTGGGGCGTGCATCCTGCCGCGCGGCCGGCGCGGGCAGATCGAGGGGCTGGCCGACTCGAAGGTGCTGACCCCAGCCGTCCGCGAGCAGCTCTACGCCGAGATCGTGGCCCGGGCGCTCGCCTGGTCGGTCGTCGTGATTCCGGCAGCGGAAGTGGACGCCCGCGGTCTGCACGTCTGCAATGTGGCCGGCATGCGACGCGCGCTGGCCACTCTGCGTCCGGCCCCGCTGTACGCGCTCACCGACGGCTTCCCGGTACCCGGGTTGGGCGTCCCCTCGACGGCCGTGTGGAAGGGCGACGCGGTCGTCGGCTGCATCGCCGCCGCCTCGATCCTGGCGAAGGTGAGCCGCGACCGGATGATGGTCGAGATGCATGAGTTGTGGCCGCAATACGAATTCGCCCAGCACAAGGGATACGTGACTCCGGAACATGCGGTGGCTTTGGAACGTCACGGTCCATGTCCGGAACATCGGGCATCCTACGTAAACGTGCGCCGGGCAGCGGCCCAATTCGCTGTGTCGGAGAATGAATGGATCGACGCGGTGCCGCCGGTGGACCGCTCCGAGGAGATCGCATGAGACGTCACGAGCAGCGCGCGCGTCCGCGCCATGGCGCGCAGCGACTAGCTGATGGGCGCCTGCGCGAGAAGGACAGTCAATGAGCGCTGAGGATCTCGAGAACTACGAGACCGAGATGGAGCTGCAGCTCTATCGAGAGTACAAGGACATCGTCTCGCAGTTCAGCTACGTGGTAGAGACCGAACGGCGCTTCTACCTGACCAACGATGTGGACCTGCAGCCGCGAAACGTCGACGGTGACGTGTATTTCGAGCTGACCATGCGCGATGCCTGGGTGTGGGACATGTACCGTCCGGCGCGCTTCGTCAAGACCGTACGCGTCGTGACCTTCAAGGACGTCAACATCGAGGAGCTCGACAAGCCGGATCTCGAGATGCCCGATGCGAAGGGTGGATTCTGACCTGTCAAATCAGCCATCCACAGCCTGGGTGGTTGTCCCCAGCTTCGGCTGACGTCGACCGGTAGCGGCATTCGACCAGCAACCTGGAGGCATGCGGGCCAAGGACGCCATCGGGCAGTACGGGCAACGCGTGGCCGAGCGGCATCTCGTCGATGCGGGGCTGACCGTCGTCGAGCGCAACTGGCGCTGCGCAGACGGCGAGCTCGATCTGATTGCCACCGAAGGTCCCGTGCTTGTTTTCTGCGAGGTGAAGACCCGCTCGTCCACGGCCTACGGAGATCCGACCGAGGCGGTGCTCGGCGCGAAGGCGCTGCGCCTACGACGGCTGGCGTTGCGCTGGCTCGCTGAGCAGAAGGCCTACGGCGATCCGCGATATTGGCCCGAGCTGCGCTTCGACGTGGTGTCGGTGCTGCGTCAGCAGCGGGGCGCCGCGTCGGTACGGCATCTGCGCGGGGTGCTCGGATGGTGATGGCCCGCACGCTCGCGCTCGCCGTTTCTGGCGTAGCGGGTCAGATCGTCGAGGTCGAGGCCGATTTGTCGTCCGGTCTGCCGGGGTTGACGTTCACCGGGCTGGCTGACGTCTCTGTGGTCGAGGCACGCGATCGCATCCGGGCCGCAGTGCTGAATTCCGCCCTGGAGTGGCCGAATCGGCGCATCACGGTGGCGCTTTTGCCAGCCGACGTGCGCAAGGTTGGATCGCGGTTCGACCTGGCTCTGGCTCTCGCCGTGTTGGCTGCGGCGAAGGTTCTGCCGGCTGAGGCGGTAGCGGGGGTCGCGTGGATCGGCGAGCTGGGATTGGACGGTCGCCTGCGCGCCGTCCGAGGAGTGCTTCCGGCCGTGGTGGCGGCGCGTCGGGGAGGCGTCAGCCGGGTCGTGGTGGCGGAGGCCAACGCGGCCGAGGCCGCGCTCGTTGCCGGTCTGGAGATCAGGTCGGCCCGCACCCTTGGCGAGATCGTGGGCTGGCTGCGGGGGGAGGGGGCGACCCCGCCGGTCGCCGAGGCTGGCGGTGAGGCCGCTGCTGCACGGGGGCCCGATCTCGCCGATATCGGGGGGCAGCACCTGGCCAAGCGGGCACTCGAGGTCTCGGCCGCCGGCGGCCATCACCTGTATCTGCTCGGTCCGCCGGGCGCCGGCAAGACAATGCTCGCCCAGCGTCTGCCCGGCTTGTTGCCGGCGCTTGACGACACCGCCGCGCTCGACGTCACAGCAGTACATTCGGTTGCCGGCCGCTTGCCTTCGGGCGGGATTCTGCTGCGGCGTCCTCCGTTTCAAGCGCCGCACCACACCGCATCCGTGGCGGCACTTGTGGGTGGCGGCTCCGGGACGGCATTGCCGGGTGCGATCTCGTTGGCGCACCACGGCGTCCTGTTCCTCGACGAAGCGCCCGAGTTCAACCCGTCCGTATTAGACGGGTTGCGGCAGCCGCTCGAGGAGGGCCGCGTGGTCCTGCATCGCAGCCACGGTTCCGTCAGCTATCCAGCGCGGTTCATGCTCGTGCTTGCGGCCAACCCCTGCCCGTGCGGTGGTCGTACGGGTGGTGACTGCACCTGCGCCCCACGACAGCGCCGCCGGTATCGCATGCGTCTGTCCGGTCCGCTGATGGATCGCATCGACATCCGCCTGAGCGTCGATGCCGTGACCCGGGCAGATCTGCTCGCCGAGCCGGCTGACCGCGAAGCCAGCGCCGACGTCGCCGTTCGAGTGCAAGCAGCCCGGGCCGCCGCAGCCCGGCGATGGCACGCCGATGGGTGGCGCACGAACGCCGAGGTACCGGGCGGCACTTTGCGGCGGCGACCGTGGCGGCTTCCCTCGGCAGCGCTTCGGGAAGCCGAAGTCCATCTCGACCGGGGCGACCTGAGCGCTCGTGGGTTCGATCGGGTGTTGCGCGTGGCCTGGACACTCGCCGACCTGGCCGGACACACGGTGCCCCAGGTCGACGACGTTGCCGAGGCGGTTTTCATGCGCACGGGTCGCGATCCGGCGTGGGCGGCGTGATGTCCGATCCGCACGCCGATGCCATGCCCCGGGCAGCTGCCGGTGCGCTTGCGGACACCGTCGACGACGAGCTCCTCCTCGCACGCGCATATCTCAGTCGGGTCGCCGAGCCGGCGTGCATTCCGGTCTGGGACCTCGTGCGTCGTGTGGGTGCCGTGCAGGCAGCCCGGGTGATCCGGCAGCGCGACGTGCCGAGCGATATCGCCGCCGCGACGGCGGCCCGGCGTGAATCCGCCGATCCGGCCGCCGACCTCGACGCCGCCCTGCGGCACGGAATGCGACTGTTGGTACCCGAGGCGCCGGGCTGGCCGCACTTCGCCATGGCTGCGCTCGAAGCGACCGCGCTGCGGCGACTAGCTTCCTACCGCTCAGGGACCGAGCGGCATCGCGACGGCGGCGAGCCCGTACCGCCTTTGGCGTTGTGGGTGAAGGGCACGGGTGATCTCGCGCCCGCGGGGATACGGGGCGTCGCCATCGTCGGATCGCGGGCATCGACTCCCTATGGCGACCACGTCACGAGTGAGTTCGCCTACGGCCTGGCGGGGCGCGGTTTCGACGTCGTTTCGGGTGGCGCCTACGGCATTGACGCAGTCGCGCATCGGGCCGCGCTCAGCGCCGAGGGGCGGACCACGCTGATATCGGCAGGCGGCCTGGACCGCCCGTACCCGCCGCGCAACGCTGGCTTGTACGACCAAGTTGCCGAGTCCGGGCTGCTCGTGTCGGAGAGTCCGCCGGGTGCCGCGCCCCAACGTCATCGGTTCCTGACTCGCAACCGGCTGATCGCGGCGCTGAGCACCGGGACGTTGGTCATCGAGGCAGCCGCCCGATCCGGGGCGCTGAGCACGGCACATCACTGCCGGATGCTCGGCCGAACGCTGATGGCGGTGCCCGGGCCGATCACGTCTTCGATGTCCACCGGCTGCCATGCACTGCTCCGGTGCGACGGCGCCGAGCGTGCGCTTCTCGTGGCGTCAGTCGACCACGTCCTCGAGGCGATCGGGGTGGCCGGAGAGGGGCTGGATCCTCCGAACCCGACGGGCACGATTGACGCGGGCGACCTCAGGGCTCACATCGATCGCCTGGACCCGCGTGCGCGTCAGGTGTTCGACGGGGTGCCGGTGCGACGACCAGCGCGCGAGGACGAGCTGGCCCGACGTTGCGGGCTGCCGGTGGTGGAGGTGATCCGGGCGCTGCCCGCGCTTCGCCTAGCAGGGTTGGTCGAGTCGACCGACGAGGGGTTCCGGCTGGCGGCGGCGTTCCGGCGACGCCGGTCACCACCGCCCGCGTGATGCACGGCAAGTCCGCCCGCGATCGTGATGCGGCGCCCGTCCACTCATGCGCTTGCCACCTTCAGGCGTGCCGCGCGTGCGCGTGTCGGGTTGACGATCATGCCCCGAGTGCGCACCGTCATGGCGTGGCCGCGAGTGATGACGGGCGTGCGCGTATCAGGGTCGCGTATCTGCGCGCGAACTTGCCCGAACCCATGCGAGAGGCGCTCGCCGCCTTCGAACGGCATCTCCTGCTCGAACGTAACCGCTCCGAGCACACGGTACGGGCCTACCTGGGCGACGTCGTGAGCCTCCTTGAGCACCTGCGCCGGCTTGGTGGAAGGTCGGTCGCCGATCTCGACCTGCGGGGGCTGCGCGGCTGGCTGGCCACCCGGCACGCGGCTGGCGAGGCCCGCAGCACGCTCGCTCGGCGGGCGGCGTCCGCCCGGACATTCACGGCTTGGGCCTGGGCGACCGGGCGCGCACCCGTCAACCCGGGAGAGTCGCTCGCCAGTCCCCGGCCGCACCGCGTCCTCCCTCATGTGCTGTCCGTCGAAGAGGCCCGCGCTTTGATGGACCTGCCCAACGACGCGACGCCGCTCGGTCGGCGCGACCGGCTGGTGGTCGAGTTGCTCTATGCGACGGGGATCCGGGTGGGCGAGCTGGTGCGCCTCGACATTGACGATGTTGATCGGCGGCGGCGCGTGATCAGGGTCCTCGGCAAGGGCAGCAAGGAACGCACGGTCCCATACGGTCTCGCCGCTGAGCGTGCGCTCGAGGCGTGGCTGCGCCACGGACGTCCTCATCTCGCTGTCGCCGGCAGCGGCTCGGCGTTGCTGCTGGGCCGCCGGGGAAGGCGCATCGACCAGCGCGCCGTCCGCCGCGCAGTGCACAACCACGCAGAGCGGTTGCCGGGCACACCGGACGTTGGCCCGCATGCACTGCGCCACACCGCCGCCACCCATCTGCTCGATGGCGGTGCCGACCTACGGGTCGTACAAGAACTGCTCGGGCACGCGAGCCTCGCGACGACGCAGATCTACACCCACGTCTCGGGAGATCGGCTGCTGCGCGTGTACCGCCAAGCCCATCCGCGGGCCTGACGACCGCTAGCGCGGCCAGGGGAGCAGCCGGACCGGGCCGAGTGGACGCAGCAGGGCGAGCGGATCCAGGTACTGGTCGCCGCGCCGAGCCCCCCAGTGCAGGCAACCTCCCGGCGGCCACTGATCGTGTTGGCCACTCAATCGTCCGATCTGTTCACCGCGGGCGATGGCTTGGCCCGCCGTGACCGACGGGGTAACCGGCTCGTATTCGGTGCGAATGCCGTCTGCGTGGGCAATCACGACGACGCCACGACCCGCGACTTGCCCGGCGAAGGTCACCCGTCCCACACCTGCGGCCCGCACTCGGGCGCCGGTCGGAGCCTCGAGGTCGACTCCCCGATGCCCGGCCATGTACGGGGTGGGTGGTGGCTCGAACGGTCGCAGGACATGGAGCGGGCTCCCGAGCGGCGGCGCATATGTCACGGCCGCAGCCGACGACGCAGCAGGTGGGCTGAGCGGCAGCGTCGCTGCGTCGGGGGCGACCAGCGGCTTGGCCCCTGCCGATCCGGCGATGGTCATGACCAACACCGCGACCGCAGCGACCCGGCGAACAATCCGCAGTTGCCCGCGCCGAGGCAGCGTCGGCGGGCGATCAGCGCCTGGGCGGCACCCATCAAGGGCTCTCATGGGGATCAGCCTGCTGGCGATCAGGACCGGTGACGTGGCCGCCGGCAGCGTTGTGGATAAGCGCGCCGCCTATCCACACAGCCTTGACATTCCGCGCAGTCATCCCTAGGGAACGAAGCCTAGCCCGACTAGGGACTTGTTCCGATGCGACCGACCTCCTTAGCCGAGCACTCTCGAAGCCGGGCTCGAGCAGGAGGATCACGATGCAGCACCACCCGATGATCGGGACGGACGCGGAGGACATGTATCGGCGTGAGCGCGCCGCGCAACAGTTCCATAGCGCCGGCGGCAGATGGCGTCGGCCTGGCCGAAAGCTTGCTGATCGGTTGCGCTGGCATCGGAGTCGCGACGGGGTAGGGCACTGACGCGCGGCCGTCGCCGTGACAAGGATCAGTCCAGGTGAGCCACCTGCCGTGTCGCCGGACGCGCTACGAATGACCCCGGCCGCCTCAGGCGCACCGACCAAGTCATCGAGGACGTCAGCCGGCCCGCCCAATATGCCCGCCGGGATTACGCCCAAGGCGGAGGCGCCCGGATCACATCCGACAAGTATGGATAAGCCGGGCGGCCGCGCTGAGGATTTCGTGTTACCCGATCGACGCTTGTCGGTACCTGAGGTCAAAATTTCACCTGTGCCCCGTCCGACGAGCCCGATGATCGGCCGTGCCGTAGAGCTCAGCCTGCTCCAGCGCGGCGTCGACGATGCCGCGGCTCATAACGCAAGCGCGACCGTGCTGTCCGGCGACGCCGGCGTCGGCAAGACGCGGATCTTGGCCGAGCTGACCCAGCGGGCTGACGACCTCGGCGTGCTCACCCTCATCGGGCACTGCATCAACTTCGGCGACGCAGGCCTGCCGTTCGTGCCGTTCAGCGAGGCATTCGGGCGGCTCGCGGCCAGCCATCCGGAACTCAGCGACACGCTGCTCGGCGAATATCCGGCCATTGCCAGGCTGATGCCGAACCAGCGGGTCATCGGCGCGCCCGCGGCCGAACCCGACGATCGCATCCAGCGGGGAGCGCTCTTCGAGGCCGTGCTGGGCGCCTTGTCGCACCTGGCGGAGACGTCGACGGTGCTGCTTGTCGTCGAGGACGTCCACTGGGCCGACCAGTCGACCCGCGACTTGCTTGGCTTCCTGCTGGCGCGGCTGCGCGATCAGCAGCTCGCCGTGGTGATCAGCTACCGCAGCGACGATCTGCACCGCCGCCATCCGCTGCGGCGTACGGTCGCCGAGTGGGGGCGGCTGCCCCGCGTCGAGCGGCTACATCTGCCTCCTCTCGATGCCGAGGAAGTGCGCGAGCTGATCCACTCGCTCTACCCCGGACCGTTGGCCGAACCCGACCTGCGTCAGATCATCGACCGGGCCGAAGGAAACGCGTTCTTTACCGAGGAACTCGTCGCCGCCGCAGCGGAATGCCCGCAGCAGTCCGTGCTTCCGGCGGAGCTGGCCGATCTGTTACTGGTGCGTGTCGACCGCCTCTCCGACGAGGGACGGCGCGTCGTGCGTGTCGCGGCCGTGGCGGGTCGACGCGTCTCGCACGATCTGTTGGCCTCGGTTGTCGACCTGCCCGATGACACGCTCGATGCGGCGTTGCACGAGGCGATCGACGCGCACATCATCGAGCCGCGCGGGGATGCCGGTTACGGCTTCCGGCACGCACTGCTCGCCGAGGCGGTTTATGACGATCTGCTGCCGGGCGAGCGGGTGCGCATCCACGCCGCCTACGCCGCGGTGCTCGACAAGGTAGTCGACGGCACGGCCGCCGAATTGGCCCGGCACGCCCGCGAGTCGCACGACCTGGCCACCGCGTTTGCCGCCAGCATCCGCGCGGGCGACGAGGCGATGACGGTGGGGGCGCCGCAAGAGGCGATGCGGCACTACGAGGTCGCTATCGAACTCTTGCCGGCGGTCAGCGAGGCCGAACGTGCCGATGAGCCCCGGCTCGTGGTGGCGGCGGCCGACGCCGCGGTAGCGGCGGGTCATCCGTATCGAGCCGTGCACCTGGCCCGCGAGGAGCTCGACGAGCTGCCCGACGACACGGACCCGCGCCTGTTGGCCGAGCTGCTGTACAGCCTGGCCAGCGCCTCCCTCGCCATCGACGGCGACTTCGAGGTGTTCACCGCGACCTCCGACGCGTTGCGCCTCGTCCCGGCCGATCCGCCCAGCACCTTCCGCACCCGGGTTGCGGCACTGCACGCCCGCGCCGCGATGGCCCTCGATCGGCTCGACGACGCCGAGCGGTGGGCCAACGAGGCCGTCGAGGCCGCGCGGATGCTAGGCCACCCCGAGGCGGCAGCGGACGCCCACACGACGCTGGCCATCCTGCACCGGCGCGCCGGTGAGCCGGCCGCCGCGGCGAATGCGCTGGCCCAGGTCGCCGTCGAGGCCCGGCAGGTCGGCGAGATCACCGCCGAGCTGCGCAGCCGATACAACCTCGGCAGCCTCTACTACGACCAGGGCGACCTGCCGCGCGCGCTCGAAGCGTGGGAGGCCAACATCACCCGGGCCCGCGAAATCGGCCGGCCGTGGACGGCGTACGGCCTGGAGTCCCGCGTGATGGCATGCCTGGCGCGTTACACCATCGGCGACTGGGATCTCAGCGCCAATCTGGCCCGCGTCGACGACGAGTCGCCCCCCGAGTTGGCCGAGGCGATGCTGGCCGCGTCGGGTATGTCGGTGAGTGCCGGGCGTGGTGAGGCGGCCGCGCTCGACGTGCTGCCCATACTGCGCCCCTGGTGGCAGCGTGAGGGCCTGATCGCGATGATGTCAGGCGGCGCCGCGATCGACCTGTACATGGACGACGGCCGCTCTGAGGCGGCGCTGCGCTTGCTCGACGAGCTGGTCGCGGTTGTCGGCGAACTGTGGCAGCAGCCCTGGTTCCTCGGGCGGATTCGGCTGTCGGCCCTCGGGCTGGCCGCGTTGTCGAGCGCGACCGCCAGCCAAACGAGCGATGATCGGGCCGGCTCGGTGGAACGCGGCCGCGAACTGGTGGCTGCCGGCCGGACGACCCTGCACCGAGGACGGCCGTTCGGAGGGCGCCTGGGGGTTGAGGGCGTCGCCTGGCAAGCGCGGTTGGAAGCTGAGTGGGCGCGGCTGCGCTGGCTCGGCGGGGTCGAGTCGCCGGATGTCGACGAGCACATCGCGCTGTGGCAACGCACAGTCGAGGCCTTCGAGTACGGGCACGTGTTCGAGCAGGCCCGCTCTCGGGCTCGACTCGCCGCCGTCTTGCGGGCGGCGGGACGGGCGCCGGAGGCCACTGAGCAGGCGAGCCTGGCCCGCGAGGTCGCCCGCACCCTCGGTGCCCGGCCGCTGCTCGACGAGCTGCGCCAACTCGGCGAGAGCCGCAGTGGCGGGGCAACGTCGAACGCGCTCACCCAGCGCGAGCGTGACGTCTTGGCGCTGATCACCCAGGGCAGCAGCAACCGCCAGATCGCCCGTCAGCTCTACATCAGTGAGAAGACGGTCAGCGTCCACGTGTCCAACATCCTGGCCAAGCTCGGGGTGCGGGGACGCACCGAGGCCGCTGCCGTCGCCCGGCGCGACGGCTTGCTGAACTAGTCGTCCTCCTCCAACGTCAGCCCCTCGGCCAGATCGTCCGCGACGGCATCGTGCTGCGACATAGCGCTATCGATTCAGCGCCGCGGTGATCGACCCGGGGCCGATCATGGCCCGAACCCTGCGGATTGGGCGCCGATGACGCCCAGCGGTTAGACTGGCTACGCGACTCCGCACGGGGTCGACTTCGCGTGCCCGCCCGACTTCGGGCAGGCGGCCACCCTCGGTCCGTCGGTTCGCCGGCGGCATGAACGTGGCCGCGACACCGGGCACCAGGGCGGCGGGCCACCCGGTCCGTCCGCGACAACCGAGGAGCGTGCTCCGGCGCGCATGCACCAGCGAGGAGGACGACCGGCATGGCCGTCGTCACCATGAAGGAGATGCTCGACTCCGGCGTTCACTTCGGGCACCAGACCCGCCGGTGGAACCCGAAGATGAAGCGCTACATCTTCACCGAGCGCAACGGCATCTACATCATCGACCTGCAGCAGACGCTGTCCTACATCGATCGCGCCTACGAGTTCGTCAAGGAGACCGTCGCGCACGGCGGCAGCGTTTTGTTCGTCGGGACGAAGAAGCAGGCCCAGGAAGCGATCGCCGAGCAGGCCACGCGCGTGGGCATGCCCTACGTGAACCAGCGCTGGCTCGGTGGCATGCTCACCAACTTCTCGACCGTCTACAAGCGCCTGCAGCGACTCAAGGAGCTCGAGTCGATGGAGCAGGGTGGTTGGCAGGGAACGGCCACCAAGAAGGAGCAGCTGATGCTCCAGCGCGAGAAGGACAAGCTCGAGCGCACGCTCGGCGGCGTGCGAGAGATGAGCAAGGTGCCCAGCGCGGTGTGGATAGTCGACACCAAGAAGG
>JBKPQM010000063.1:0-16066 GCA_046734095.1 Actinomycetota bacterium
GCCTACGCCGCGGCTCGCTGATGGGCGGGCGGGTGTTCATCGCGCTGCTGTCCGTCGCCGCCTTGATCGCCAGCGGCATTGCCTGGGCGACCTACCGGCAATTCACGCAGGGCATCCAGCATGGTGTCGCGCTGCCGAAGGCCTCTCAGGGCAACGGTGACCTCGACGGCAAGGACCAGAACATCCTGCTGCTCGGCAACGACAGCATCGCGGGAGCTACGCCGGCCGAGGTTGCCGCGCTCGGCACGACGCAGGATCGCAGCGACGCCGCCACCGACACGATGATGATCTTGCATGTGCCGGCCGACGGCAAGAAGGCGACGATCATCTCCTTCCCCCGGGACGCCTGGGTCAGCATTCCCGGACACGGCACCGACAAGATCAACGCTGCCTACATCGACGGGTTCGACGATGCCGAGTCGCAAGGCGCCAAGGACCTGCTGACCAAACAGAGCGCGGGCATCGCACTCTCGGCGCAGACGTTGACCAATCTCACCGGGCTGCACATCGACCACTACGTACAGATCAATCTGCTTGGCTTCTACGAGATCAGCAACTCCATCGGAGGCGTCAACCTCTGCTTGAACGAGGCGCAGAACAAGTACACCGAGGGCGATGCGAGCCATCCCAACGGGTACTCCGGAATCAACCTGAAGAAGGGCTGGAACTACGGCGTAAGAGGCGCTCAGGCCCTTGCGTTCGTCCGCCAACGACACGGCCTGGCGCGCGGCGACATCGACCGGATCGTTCGGCAGCAGTACTTCCTGTCGGCGGTGTTCCGCAAGGCGACCTCCGGAAGCACCCTGCTCAGGCTGCCGTCGCTGCTCAACGCTGTGAAAAAGTCGCTGATCACCGACCCGTCGCTCGACATCCGGCAGTTCGTGGAGCAGTTCGCCAACATCGCCGGGGGCAACGTGACGTTCGGGACGATCCCGATCGTCAATCCGGCGTATTGGGTGGGCAATCAGGAGGTCGTGCAGGTCGACCCGGCAGCCGTCAAGCAATACATGAACAGGCTCATCGGCGCACCGGTCGACACCAAGCTGGCCACGGCCAAGCCTGTCTCGCCAGGGCAGGTCAGCGTGCTCGTGCTCAACCAGTCCAGCCGCGACCTCGTCGCTACCAAGAACGCCGCAACGCTGGGCTCGGCGGGCTTCCTCGCCACTGTCGGGAACACCGACCAACACAGCGACCAGACGGTGATCCAGTACCCGAACGGCATGCAGGCGCAAGCAAAGACGCTCGCGCGCTACGTCCCGGGTGCCCAGCTGCAGCAATCCACAAACGTCGAGAAAATCACGCTCATTCTCGGCAGCGACGGCGTCGACGCGAACGCGACTCCGGCCAACCCGATGCCCAAGTCGACGACACCAGCCGGCCCGAAGCCAAAGCCGGCACCCGCGCCGTCGGGTGTGACGAACGCCGCGCAGAACTCCCACTCCTGCGTGAACTAGTCCGGGCCGGGCTCTTCGCACGAGCGCTCATCGCTGTTCTTATCCGCCGGATGTGTCCCTCGGCCGCACCGCAAGCGGCGCATCCTCGGGCCTTCGCGCGAGCGCTCATCGCTGTTCTCATCCGCCGGATGTGTCCCTCGGCCGCACCGCAAGCGGCGCATCCTCGGGCCACTCCGCGCCTGCCGGCGCGGGCCGCGTAGCGGCCGGCGGGCTCTTCGCGCGAGCGCTCATCGCGATCATCTCTGCTGGATTGGCGAAATTTCGCGCCTTTAGCCGAGATCATCGGGGGTATCGCTGCAGATCAGGAGCTGAGTGGCCAGTCGGCCGCCGCCGAGTTCTGCTCGGCGCGCTGCTGCTGGAGCAGCGCGACAGTCTTGATCTCGGAGCCGATGTCGACTCCGGTCTGATCGGCCAGCAGGTAAATGCCGTAGGCGAGCTCACCCAGCCGGCCGGCCCAGTCGCCGGTCGGCCGGAAGGGGCGTCGTCCGCGTTCCGTGGCCCGGGTCGCCGTTGCGGCGAGGATGCCGAGCTGGGTCTGCAATTCGAGCAACAGCGCAGGCGCCGTCGCATGCAGGCCAGCGGCATCAGAGCTCTGAGCCACGAGCTGCTGGATCTCGGTCATGAGGCGGCTCCGATTGCGGGCACACGGCTTGAGCGCACACGTCGGAGCCGGGCTAACGCACTCACGGTGGGACAACTTAGCCGATCGCCGACCGTAATGGGGCCTCCCGCGTAGGCTCGACTAGGCCGAAATTTAGGTTTGTGAGGACGCCGTTGACTCAAGCACGACCCGCGCGCTTACGCGTCGGCGTCATCGGCGCTGGACGCGTGGGCGCCGTGCTGGGCGCGGCGCTCGCTCGAGCCGGGCACGAGATCGTGGCGATCAGCGCGGTGTCGCGCGATTCGCTGCGCAGAGCCGAACGCCTCTTGCCGGGTGTGGCGATCAAGCCACCGCCCGAGGTGGTCGAGATCGCTGATTTCGTGCTGCTCGCGGTGCCTGACGACACGCTGCGCGGCCTGGTGAGCGGCTTGGCGAGCACGGACGCATGGCGGAGCGGGCAACTTGTTGCGCATACCTCCGGGGCTACCGGCATCAGCGTGCTGGATCCGGCGGCGGCCCGGGGTGTCCTGCCGCTCGCGTTGCATCCGGTCATGACGTTCGCCGGCCGACCCGAAGACCTCAACCGCCTCTCCGGCGCCACGTTCGGCGTGACTGCTCCGGACGAGCTGCGTCCGGTCGCCGAGGCGCTCGTCGTCGAGATCGGCGCCGAGCCAGTATGGGTGCCGGAGCTGGCCCGCCCGCTCTACCATGCGGCGCTCACCGTCGGGGCCAATCACCTCGTCACCGTCGTGAACGACGCCCTCGACCTGCTCCGACGGGCCGGTGTGGAATATCCAGCCCGGTTGCTGGCGCCGCTATCGTCGGCCGCGCTCGACAACGCGCTGCGCCTGGGCGACGCCGCCCTCACCGGCCCGGTGTCGCGGGGTGACGTCGCCACGGTGCGGACGCACCTTGCCACCTTGGCCAAGGAGGCGCCGGAGACGGTCGCCGCATACGTCGCGATGGCGCAGCGCACCGCCGAGCGGGCCGCCGCCTCCGGACGATTACGCGCCGACCAGGCCGAGGCCATCCGCCGCACCCTCGAGGAGACGCCGTGAAGGTCGTCCGTTCGCGAGCTGAATTCGCCGGGGTGCGCGACACCCTGATGGGGCCGATCGGGCTCGTGCCGACGATGGGCGCGCTGCACGTCGGGCATGTGGCGCTGATGGACCAGGCGCGAACATTCAGCGAGTCCGTCGTGGTGACGATCTTCGTCAACCCGATGCAGTTCGCTCCGACCGAGGATCTAGCCGTCTACCCGCGGACGCTGCAGGCCGACCTCGAAGAGTGCGAGCGGGCGGGGGTGGATGTCGTGTGGGCTCCGTCCGTCGAGGACATCTACCCCGGGGGACCGGTTCAGGTGAGCATCGACGCGGGACCGCTGGGCGCCGAGTTGGAGGGCGCGGTGCGGCCGACGCACTTTGCCGGCGTGCTCACTGTCGTCGCAAAGCTGTTCGGGCTGGTCCGCCCGGCGATGGCCTTCTTCGGTGAGAAGGACTACCAGCAGCTGGTACTGATCACCCGCATGGTGGGCGACCTCGAACTGGGCATCGGTGTCGGCGGGGTGCCGACGGCCCGCGAGCCGGACGGATTGGCCATCTCGAGCCGGAACATCTTCCTGTCCGCATCCGAGCGGCGTGAGGCGCTGACGCTCTCGCGGGCGCTGTTCGCCGGGCAGGCGGCGGCCGGCCGCGGCCCGGACGCGGTGGTCAAGGCGGCCACGGCGGTGCTGGACGCTGAACCGGGCGTGCGGGTCGACTACCTCGAACTGCGTGGCACCGACCTCGGCCCGGCGCCGGCACACGGGTCGGCTCGGCTGCTCGTCGCGGCGCCAGTCGGCAACACCCGGCTCATCGACAACGTGGAGGTCGTCCAATGACCTTGCCGACCCGCCTCGCCGCGCCGGATCCGGGTTGGACGGCCGAAACCGATGTCGTCATCGCCGGCTCCGGCATCGCCGGCCTTTCGACCGCGCTGCAGATCACTCGGCACTCATCCCTGCGTGTCATGCTCGTGACAAAGGACGTCCTGGCCGCCGGATCGACCCGATGGGCCCAGGGAGGCATCGCCGCGGCCCTGGGCTCCGACGATTCGCCCGAGCAACACCTGGCCGACACTCTGGTCGCCGGCGCCGGTCTGGGTGACGAGGAAGCCGTGCGGGTCCTGGTACGCGAGGGCCCGGCCGCGGTCCGCGATCTCGTCCAGCTCGGCACCCGGTTCGACCGGCAACGCGACGGGTCGCTCTCGCTCACACGCGAGGGAGGTCACCACCACGACCGCATCGCCCATGCCGGCGGGGACGCCACGGGTGCCGAGATCGAGCGGGCGCTTGTTACGCGCGTGCTTGACGCGTCCGGCATCGAGATCGTCGAGCACGCTCTGGTGCTCGACCTGCTGCAGGACGCCAGCGGTGCGGTTGCAGGTGTCACGCTGCACGTCATGGGGGAGGGGCAGCGCGACGGCGTCGGCGCGGTGCGGGCCCGCGCCGTGGTGATCGCGACTGGCGGCATCGGCCAGGTGTACGCCGCGACGACGAATCCCAGCGTGTCGACCGGCGACGGAGTGGCCGCCGCCTTGCGGGCCGGAGCGACGGTGCGCGACCTCGAGTTCGTGCAGTTCCATCCCACGGTCGCCTGGCTGGGCCCCCGCGCGCACGGTCAGCAACCGCTGGTCAGCGAGGCGGTACGCGGCGAGGGCGCGTTCCTCGTGGACGACGCGGGCGAGCGGTTCATGACGGGCCAGCACGAGCTCGCCGACCTCGCTCCGCGCGATGTCGTCGCCAAAGCCATACTCCGGCGTATGCAAGCGACCGGAGCCGAGCACGTGTGGCTCGACGCCCGGCACTTCGGCGCGGAGAAGTGGCGTGTGCGGTTCCCGACCATCTACGCGACGTTGACCTCGCTCGGCATCGACCCGGTGCATGAGCTGATTCCTGTCGTGCCGGCCTGTCACTACGCCTCGGGGGGCATCCGCACTGACCTCCTCGGACGCTCCACCGTGGAGGGTCTGTACGCCTGCGGCGAGGCGGCATGTACAGGGGTCCACGGCGCAAACCGGCTCGCCTCTAACTCCTTACTCGAAGGGCTTGTGTTCGGCCGGCGAATCGCCTCAAACATCGTTGAGCAACCTGGGCCTTTCCGGAAGCCCGCAACGCTGTCCCGGCCGGGCGGCGTCGTCGACGATCGCATCAGGCCGGCGCTGCAGCAGCTGATGTCCGCGCATGTCGGCGTGCTGCGCGACTTGAAGGGACTGGAGACGGCGCTACGCGAGCTGGGCGAACTAGCGGCCGTTGGCGAAAGCGTACCGTGCGGTACGGAGAACTGGGAGGCCACCAACCTGGTCACGGTGGCCAGCGTCCTGGCGACCGTGGCCCGATTGCGCGAAGAGACACGAGGCTCGCACTGGCGCGACGATTTCCCCGATCGCGACGACGAGCACTGGCGGGTGCACCTGGACGTCAGCCTTGACGCCGACGGCGCCCCCCAAATCGACTTTGCCCCTCTGTGACACGCTGAGCATCGCCGAGTACGTGCCGTCGAGGGGCAAAGAGGAGGCCGAGGTGGGCGATCCGTCGGTCCGCTATGCCGTTGAGGCGGCCGGACTCTCGCTGCACGTGGTGCGCGAGGTGGTCGATCGCGCCCTCGAAGAGGATCTGGGCGCCGGCGGCGACGTCACGACCGCGGCGACGGTTCCGCGGGGCCTGGTCGGCCGGGCCGACCTGGTGCCGCGGGTCGAGGGGGTCGTCGCCGGATTGCCGATAGCCGCCTGGGTATTCGACGTCGTGAGCGAGGGCCGTGCGCGAACGGAGTTCGGCACGCTCGACGGCGCGCGCGTCACGCCGGGAGAAGTGCTGGCCACCGTCCGCGGTCCAGTGGCCGACCTGCTCACGGCCGAGCGCACCGCGCTGAACCTGCTGTGTCATCTCTCGGGCGTCGCGACGCTCACTCGGCGCTGGGTGGACGCTGTCGCAGACACCGCAGCCGTCATCCGCGATACCCGCAAGACGCTGCCCGGGCTGCGCGCCCTGGAGAAATACGCCGTCCGGGCGGGCGGCGGCCAAAACCATCGCCTATCGCTCAGCGATGCGGCGCTGGTGAAAGACAACCACGTGGCCGCCGCCGGTGGCGTGGTTGCCGCGTTCGATGCGGTGCGCGGCGCCCGTCCCGACCTGGTCGTCGAGGTGGAGGTCGACACCGTCGAGCAGGCCCGCGAGGTGATCGAGGCCGGCGCCCAGCTTGTGCTGCTCGACAACATGTCACCCGCCGACATGCGGGCAGTCGTCTCGTACGCACAGGGACGGGTGAAGCTCGAGGCGTCCGGTGGGCTCTCGCTCGACCAGGTCCGTGAAGTGGCCGAAACCGGCGTCGACTACCTGGCGGTCGGCGCGCTAACCCACTCCGCGCCTGCGCTCGACATCGGCCTGGACATCGAGGATCGCTGATGCTCCTCACGATCGACATCGGCAACACCAACATCGTCCTCGGCGTGTTCGAGAGCGACGAGCTGGTGCGGTCGTGGCGGATCAAGTCCGATGCCCGCAACACCGCTGACGAGCTGGCGCTGACGTTCCGCGGTCTGCTCGACAACTACAAGATCACCGGTATCTCAGCGTGCTCGACGGTGCCCGCCGTGTTGCGCGAGCTGCGGGTGATGCTCGCCGACTATTACGCGGACGTCCCGACGCTGATCGTCGAGCCCGGGGTGCGCACCGGCGTGAGCGTCATGACCGACTTCCCGCGGGAGGTCGGCTCCGACCGCATCTGCAACACCGCGGCCGCCCACCACCTCATCGCCGGACCCGTGATCGTCGTCGACTTCGGGACCTCGACGAATTTCGACGTCGTGAGCCCGCGCGGCGAGTTCCTCGGCGGCGCGCTGGCGCCCGGTATCGAGATATCGCTGGATGCGTTGGCCGCGCGCGCCGCGCAACTGCGCACGGTCGAATTGGTCGAGCCGCGCTCGCCGATCGGCAAGAACACCGTCGAATCGCTGCAGTCGGGCATCCTCTACGGCTTCGCCGCGCAGGTCGACGGCCTGGTCCGCCGGCTCAGCGCGACGCTCGCCCCCGAGGCTCCGGATGAGGTCGCCGTCGTCGCGACGGGCGGTCTCGCGCCACTGGTCATCGAGCACTGCGAGACCGTGACCCGGTACGAACCCGAGCTGACGTTACTGGGCCTGCGCCTCGTCTTCGAGCGCAATCGTTAACTGGCGGCGAGGACCCAGACGTCGTCTTTGATGATCGGCACGGTGCGACCGTCGCGCGTGTGGCCCTCGACGCTCACGCCCGGGCCGCCGATCACCACGTCGGTATGGACGCTCGAGCGGTTGATTCCGCGCCGGAACAGCTCGTCCGGCGACATCGTGACACCACCGTCAATCGCTATGGGGAAGCCTTGCCCCCACGCGACGTGGCTACCGGCGTTCTCGTCGTAGAGAGTGTCATGGAAGATCACGCCGGCGGCGCGCACCCGTGAACTGCCGTCGACCAGCGCAACCTCGCCCAGACTGCGCGCGCCCTGGTCAGCGCCGAGCTCGGCGCGAATGGCGTCGGCGCCGCGCGTGGCGTTCACGTCGACGATCCGGCCGTCCGCGAACTCGACCCGCAATCCCTCGACCAGCGCGCCGGCCCGGGGCATCACCAGAGGTCGGGTCAGCGTCATCACGCCGTCCGCGCGGCGGCGGTCGGGTGAGGTGAAGACCTCCTCGGTCGGCAGGTTCGGCATGTATTCGACGCCGGCGTCGGTGGTGAGCGATCCGCTGTGCCAGAGGCCGCCGGGCAACAGCCCGACCGTGAGGTCGGTGCCGTCACCGACGTAGTGCACCGTGTCGAGGTCGTGGGCTTGCAGGGCCTCGGCCCGGGCGCGCAAGGCCGCGCGGTGTTCGCGCCAGGCGGCGACGACGTCGGGCGCGTCGAAGCGCATCGCGACGCCGACGGCCTCCCAGAGCCGCTCCTCGTCCGGCTCGCCGAACACCTGCTCGGCCCAGCCGGCGTTCGGCGCGGCGCAGACCGTCCAGGCGACCCGGCCGCCGAGGATGACCCGGCGCGACTCGGTGGCAAGCTCCAAGGGCACCGCGGCGACGCGCGCCGGGTCGATGCCGTCGAACAGATGCGGATCAGGGTTGCCGGTAAGACGGATCAGCGCTGCGCCGGACTGCTCACTCTCACGCAGCCGAGCCAGTTCCCAGGCCGGCGCGGTAGTAAGCGACTCCGTCGGACCGTACAGCAGGGCTGAGCGACGGACGTACCGGTCGGTGTAATCGGCATGGACGCGGCTGGCTCCGGCGAGATAGGCCTGCTCCGCGATGGCGCGCACCACCGGCGCGTGCGCGACGTCTGCTGTCACCAGTACGGGCTGCCCGGGCTGAACGTTCGTGCCGACCTCGACGACGAGCTCGGCGTAACGGGTAAGACGGTCACTATTCATGACGGTGGCTCCGTACTGCCTCGGTGACATAGGGCACTTCGAAGCGTTCGCGTCCGGCCAGGTCCGGGTGGGTGCGCGCCAGGTCGCGAACTTCGTCGAGCAGTCCGGCGCGTTCGGGATCGGGCAGGGCGATGACGTACGAACGGGTCGCGATCACGTCCGCCAGGCCGTCCGCATCGACGGTCTGGTGATGCGGGAACTCAGCTCGTTCCGGTGGGTCGAACACCGCCGGGTCGAATGTCGCCTCGGCGGTGCTGCGCGGTGAGCGAGGGTGTCCGGCGAGCCGGGCCGCCAGGATTTCGTCGAGCGCGCGGACCCAGGTGACTGACGTGTCCCGCCGGTTGGCCAGCACGCCGACGACGCCGCCGGGCCGCAGCACCCGGGCAATCTCATGATCGGCCGCGGGTCGTTCGAACCAGTGCAGCGCGGCGGCAATCACGACCGCGTCGACGTCGCCGTCAGGAAGTCCGGTGGCCTCCGCCGTACCAGCACGTACGTCCACTGTGGACAGTCGGGTGACGAGCTGGTCGCGCATTCCCGCCGACGGCTCCACCGCGACAACCTCGAGCCCGCGCGCGACGAGCTCCGCGGTGAGCTTTCCGGTTCCGGCGCCGAGATCGAGCACTCGGGCAGCTTGCGGCGGCAGCAACCACTCAACGGCCTCTGGCGCGTACCCCGGGCGCGCGCGCTCGTACAGCTCGGCCACGGAGTCGAACGTCGCGCCGAGGCGGCGACGCTCCTCATCGGTCAGCGCGGCAACCATGCGCCGAGCCTAACTAGGCTGAGGTCCGTGGACCTTCGGATTTTCACCGAGCCGCAACAGGGCGCGAGCTACGAGGACCTTCTTCGGGTGGCCAAGGCCAGTGAGGCCCTGGGCTTCGATGCCTTCTTCCGATCCGACCACCTGCAGCGCATGGGCGGCGGCGACCCCCGCCCGGGGCCGACCGATTCCTGGGTGACCCTCGGCGGGCTGGCCCGTGAGACCAGCCGCATCCGACTCGGCACGATGGTGACCTCGGCCACGTTCCGGCTGCCGGGCCCGCTGGCCGTCGCCGTGGCTCAGGTCGACGCGATGAGCAACGGACGGGTCGAGTTCGGGTTCGGCGCTGGATGGTACGAGAGGGAGCACCGCTCCTACGGCGTGCCGTTCCCCGACATTGCCGAGCGCTTCGACCGCTTCGCGGAGCAGCTCGCGGTGCTCACCGGTCTATGGCGAACTCCGTTCGGCGAGACGTTCAGCTACCACGGCAAGTTCTACTCGATCGAGGATTCGCCCGGCCTGCCCAAGCCAGTACAGTCGCCGAATCCGCCGATCATCATCGGCGGCCGGGGCAAGCGGCGGACCCCGGAACTAGCGGCGCGCTACGCGGACGAGTTCAACGTGCCGTTCTCCACCGTGGAGGACACCGCAACTGTGTACGAGCGGGTGCGCGCCGCCGCGAGCGGGCGCACGTTGCGGTACTCGGCGGCCCAGACCGTTGCCGTCGGCCGCAACGACGCCGAGGTGGCCCGTCGTGCCGCCGCGATCGGTGAGGATGTCGGCGGGCTACGCGCCGGCGGATTGGCCGGCACCCCGTCCCAGGTCGTGGACAAGATCGGGCGATTCGCTGAGCTCGGCGCGAGCCGGTTGTACCTGCAGGTCCTCGACCTGACGGATCTCGATCACCTGGAGTTGATCGCCAACGCCGTCGCTGGTCAGGTCGCGTCGCTATGATCCAGCGGTTATAGCCAGCCGCGGGCGTCGGCCACCCGTACGGCCTCGACCCGATTTCGCACGCCGGTCTTGGCGATGGCCGCCGACAGATAGTTGCGCACCGTCCCTTCGGACAGGAACAGCTTGGCGGCGATGTCGGCGACGGTCGCGCCGTCGCGGGCCGCGACCAGCACATCGCGTTCCCGGCCCGTCAACGGGGACGCGCCGCCGGCCAGGGTGGCCGCCGCCAACGCGGGATCGACTACGCGCTCACCCCGCATGACTCGACGCACCGCGTCGGCCAACTGCTCGGCCGGCGCGTCCTTGACGACGAAGCCCACCGCCGCCGACTCCATGGCGCGCCGCAGATACCCGGGCCGGGCGAACGACGTCAGGATGATCACTCGGCAGGACGGCGCCTCGTGGGCCAGCGCAGCTGCGGCGGCGAGCCCGTCCATGCCGGGCATTTCGATGTCGAGCAGGGCGACGTCCGGCCGGTGCTCGAGCGCCGCGCTGACCACGTTGTCGCCGCGCCCAACCTGGGCCACGACGTCGAAGTCGTCCTCGAGCGCGAGCAGAGCGGCCAGCGCCGAGCGCACCATCGCCTGATCGTCGGCCAGCAACAGCTTGATCATGACACCGTTCGGAGCTCGGCGGCCGCCCTCGGCACATCCACCCGCAGCCGCCAGCCGCCGAACGGCTCGGCTCCGATCTTGACGGTGCCTCCGGCGGCCTCGACCCGCTCGCGCAATCCAGCAAGCCCATTGCCCGCGCCGGCAATTCCGCCGCGTCCGTCATCGACGATCTCGATCCAGTCCCGGTCCACCCGGATCGTGCAGCGCGCCGCCCGGGCATGCCGCACCACGTTGGTCACGCCCTCGCGGGTGACCCAGCCGAACAGCTCCGACAGCGACGGATCGACGACCTCGACCGATCCCGGCAGCTGCGCGACGACGCCGGCGGCCCGCAGTACCTCGCGCGCCGTGGCCAGCTCGCCGGCCAGCGTGACGTCGCGGTGACCGGCCACTGCGGCGCGGACATCGGCCAGTGACCGCCGGGAGAGCTCCTCCACCTCGGCGATCTCGGCGGCGGCGCGCTCGTTGTCGTGCCGTTGCGCGAGCCGCCGAGCGAGGCCGGCCTTGACGGTGATCGTGGTCAGCGAATGTCCGAGCAGGTCGTGCAGGTCGCGGGCGATGCGCGTGCGCTCGTTCTCGGCGGCGAGCCGCGCGACCTCGGCGCGGGCCTCGGCGAGTGCCACGTTGGTGCGGATCAGCCCGAAGAAGCCCCACATGGCCAGTGCCACCAGGGGAACGGTGAACGCCATCGCGCCGTCCACCCCCGCGTTCCAGGACGGCACGGCCGCGGGCAGGAACGCGGCGACCGCGGTGAGCACGGCGATCCCGATCCACGCGGAGCGGCCGAACCCGCCCACCGTCAGCACCGCGATGTAGACGCACATGACCAAGGCGTCCTCGTGGGCGAAGATCGTCTCCACCCCCATGAGCACGATCATGCTCACGTACAGTGCCCAGAACTGCCGGCGATTACCGCTCCACGCCGCGGGCAGGGCCAGCACGTACGCCGCGCAGTACGCGACGATGATCGCGTAACCGGCGATCTCGGCCCAGCCCGAGCTGTGCTTGCTGACCCCGCTGGCCGTCTGCGCGAGGTAGATCAGCCAGATACCGGGAAACACGAAGCGCCGCCAGCCCCACCACTTGCGGCGCTGCGCCTCCGCCGTGGGCGGGCCGACATCCCAGCCCCAGGGGCGCCAGGGCTGGGACGGTCCGCATGCGTCGTCGTTCATGGCAGCTCGAGGTTAAGCGGTGCCGGATGAATCTGCTCGCGAGTTCTCGGCCACGACCTTAAACCCGCTTGGTGTCGCGCTGATACGCCTTCATGGCGAGAAGCGCGAACACCGCCGTCCAGACGACGATGCAAAGCCAAGCCTTGCCGTCCCAGATCTGGCCGCCGAGGCTCACCCGCCCGGCCTGCACCAGCCAGTAGGACGGCAGGCACTCGGCGAGCACCCCGAAGAAGCCGCCGCCGGTGATCGGGAACCAGGTGCCGCCGAGGAACGCGAGCACTGCGGTAACCCCGCCCAGCGCCGGGCCCATCGAGTCGACGGTGAGCACGTGGCCCATGAAGATCCCGATCGCCGCGAACGGGATCAGCGCGACCAGGATGAGTCCGGTCATCTCCAGCCACTTGTCGGCCGGCAACCGCACGCCGAGCATCACGCCGGACAGGTACAGCAACGCCAGGCTGACCAACGCCATGACGTAACCCGTCGCCACCTTGGTCCGGAAGTAGTTGCGGGTGCTCAGCGGCGTGAGCCGCAGCTGACGGTTCCAGCCGACCGAACGCTCGGCGGCGATGCGCGCGCCGCCGGCGATCACCGCGGTCATGCCGCCCCACGCGGCCAGGCTGACCATGTAGTACAGCGGCGCGAAATAGCCGCCGAAGCCATCGGTCTGGCCGAGATTGTGAACGTTCTTGTTGGGCCCGGCGATCAGGAAGTACATGATCAGCGGGAACACCAGCGAGAAGATGAAGAAACGTCCGTTGCGGAACGTCCGCAGCAGTTCGAAGCGGGCGTAGGTGAGCGCACTGCTCATTGGCCGGCCTCTTCCGATCCGGTTAGTTGCAGGAAGGCCTGCTCGAGGCCCGCGCCGGTGATCTCGATGTCGCGGGCCTGCGGGTGGGTGATCAGCAGTGCGCGAATTGCGGCGTCCGAATCCGCGCAGTTGAGGACCACGGCTTCACCGCGGCCCTCGACGTGAGTCACCCCCGGCAGTGCGCCGAGGGTCGCCGGGTCGACACCGGGCAGGGTGGCCCGGATCGTGCGCAGCCCCACTGTCGCCTTGATCTCGGTGGCCGGCCCGTCGGCGACGATCTGCCCGCGCGCCATTAGGATGACCCGGTCGGCGTAGGCGTCGGCCTCTTCGAGGTAGTGGGTCGCGAATACGACCGTCTTTCCGGACGACGCGAAGCGCCGCATCGTCGTCCAGAACGCGTGCCGGCTCTCCACGTCCATCGCGACTGTCGGCTCATCCAGGACGAGCAGGTCGGGGTTGCTGACGAGCGCGATGCCGAACCGGACGCGCTGGGTCTGGCCGCCGGAGAGTTTCTGCACTCGCCGCCCGGCGATGTCGCCGATCCCGGTCAGCTCGAGCACCTCGTCGACGCCGAGCGGCCTGGGAAACAACGAGGCCATCATCGTGATCAGCTCGCGCACGGATAGATCGCGGATGAGCGATCCGGTCTGCAGCATCGCGCCGATGGCCCCGTGCTTGATCGCGTCGGCCGGCTTCATCCCGAACAGCGATACCTGGCCGGAGTCGGGCGGCAACAGGCCCAGCATCATGTCGATGGCGGTCGACTTGCCCGCGCCGTTCGGTCCGAGCAGAGCGACCGTCTCACCGGGTGCGATCGATACGTCGATGCCACGAACAGCGTGCACCGGGCCCTGCGGCGTGCGGAACGTCTTCGCCAGACCCTGCAGCTGGATGCCGGTGGTGGTCGTGGGGTTGGTGAGGTACGTCGTCACGCCTACAACTGTGCCGGTCCGGCCGGTTGCGCGGACAGTGCGGGGCAATGGGAATCTGCAATGACATAAGTCAGATTCGGCGGATCGGGAAACAACCTGGGTGGCGCTCGATACGCTGGCCGGGTGAACGATGGCCCGGCCGACGACGAGCTGCCCGAACAGACGCGCGTCCGCCGGGCGAAGTACGACCGGCTGCTGACCGACCCCGACACCGCACCCTTCCCGGTCGGCGTGCCGCGCACCGTCTCGCTGGCCGAGGTCCGCGCCGCCCATCCCGATCTTCCGCCCGACACGAGGACGGGCGAGCAGGTCGGCATCACCGGACGCGTCATATTCATCCGCAACACCGGCAAGCTGTGCTTCGCTACCTTGCGCGAGGGCGGCGTCGAATTGCAGGTCATGCTGTCGTTCGACGGCGTCGGTAGGGCTGCGCTGGCCGGCTGGAAAGCCGATGTAGATCTCGGCGACATCGTATTCGTGCACGGCGAGGTCGTCTCATCGCGGCGCGGCGAGCTCTCGGTGCTTGCTGACTCCTTCCGCATAGCGGCCAAGGCGCTGCGCCCGCTACCGGTCGCGCACAAGCCCTTGTCCGAGGAGACGCGAGTCCGTCAGCGATATGTCGATCTCATCGTCCGGCCCGAAGCCCGGGAAATGGTGCTGACGCGTGCCGATGTGCTGCGCTCGATTCGCGAGACGCTGCACCGGGCCCACTATGTCGAAGTCGAGACTCCGGTCCTCCAATCGGTGCACGGCGGCGCGGCCGCGCGTCCGTTCCACACCCATCTCAATGCTTTCGATCTCGAGATGTCATTGCGCATAGCAACGGAGCTCTATCTCAAACGGGCGATCGTGGGGGGCATCGAACGCGTCTATGAGATGGGTAAGGTGTTTCGCAACGAAGGCGTCGACTCCACTCATTCTCCCGAATACACGTTGCTCGAGGCCTACGAGGCGTACGGCGATTATGACACCATGGCCGATCTGACTCGGACGATCGTGGTGGACGCCGGCCACGCCGTCGGCTTAACCGGGACGGTGATGCACGACGGTGTCGAGATCGACCTGTTCGGTGAATGGCACTCTGTTGCCATTCATGACGCTGTCTCCGAAGCACTGGGCGAACACATCAGCGTCAACACAGGTCCGGACGAGCTGCGCCGTTACGCGGACAAGCACGATGTGGCGCTTAGGGTCGACTGGTCGGCGGGCGAGATCGTTCTGGAATTGTTCGAGAAACTCGTCGAGCACACGATTATCCAGCCGACGTTCATCCGCGATTACCCCGCGGACGTGCGCCCGCTGGCGCGCCCGCACCGCAACGATCCACGTTTGAGCGAGGCCTGGGATCTCGTCATCGGTGGTGTCGAGCTCGCCGTCGCCTATTCCGAGCTGGCCGATCCCGTAGAGCAGCGACGTCGCCTGGTCGAACAGTCTCTGGCTGCCGCCAAGGGCGATCCCGAGGCCATGCAGCTCGACGAGGACTTTCTGCGTGCGCTCGAATACGGAATGCCACCGACGGGCGGAATGGGTTTGGGTGTCGACCGCCTGGTCATGTTGCTGACTGGGCGCGGTATTCGCGAGACGATACTGTTCCCGCTACTGAAGCCGCTGTGACTCACCGAGCGTGTGATTAGACTAATCGAGAGTTAGGTCTATTGTTAGCGCCGTCCCTTCGCGCATATTGACGGCAAGGAGCCCAGCACGTATGGCCAAGAAGGTTCAAGTCACCCTCGTCGACGACATCGATGGCAGCGAAGCGGTCGAGACCGTCGGGTTCGCCCTTGACGGCGCGTCATATGAGATCGACCTGTCGAGGGCGAATGCCAGGAAGCTGCGCGACGCCCTGTCCACATATGTAGCGAACGGCCGGCGGGCCGGCCGAGCGCGGCCATCCGGCGCGCGCGGCGGCCGGGGGTCGGCGCGCGCCGACCGGGAGCAGGTCCAGGCCCTTCGGGAAAGGGCGCGACCAAAATGCCACAAGGTCAGCGATCGGGGCCGGATTCCGGCCACCGTTATCGAGGCCTACAACGCCGCGCACTGACATCGCGCCCCGCGCCTTTCGTCACACCCGATCAAGGCTCTCTCGCGCGCTCCGATCAACGCCTCTCCGCGCCCCGGATCAAGACGGAGAAGTGGTTGCCCCCCGGAGCCACATCGACCCCTTGATCATGGACGAGCGGAGATGCGCGGTGACGAATCTCCCATGGCCGGCCCGAGTCGGCCGCCTTACCCTCAACACGTGTACCGCACGATGCTCAAAAGCAAGATCCACCGGGCGACGGTGACCCAGGCGGATCTGCACTACGTCGGCTCGATCACCATCGACGCCGACCTGATCGACGC
>JBKPQM010000064.1:0-23449 GCA_046734095.1 Actinomycetota bacterium
GTTGTACACGGCGAGGTCACGCATCGCCATTCGCCCGCCCTCGGACGCGATCGTGATGATTCGCCCCGAGCCCTGCGCCCGCATCGGTTCAAGGGCCGCGTGCGTCGCATAGAGCACGCCGGTGAGGTTCACCGCGACAACTGCGTCGATGTCGCTTTGGCTGCGCGTCGCATAGCGGCCGTGTGTGCCGAATGCGCCGCCGGCGTTGTTGACGAGTACGTCGAGCCGGCCGGTACGGCGCACGACCTCCTCGACCGCTGCGTGGACGGCATCCCAGTCGGTCACGTCGGCGTCGATCGAGATGTGGTCGCGGCGGCTGGTGCTCGCGCGCAACTCGTCCGCGACCGCGGCGGCGGCAGCAGCATCTATGTCGAGCACGGCCACGGTGGCGCCCTCAGCAGCCAGCCTCCGGCAGAGCATCGAGCCGAGGTCGGCTCCGCCGCCACCGGTCACCAGCACCGTGCGCCCGGCCAGATCCAGCAGCTTGGCGAGCGCGCGGGTCGGGCCGGCTCCGGCAAAGGTGTCGAGTCCGAAGTGGCGGCGTACCTCCGGCGAAAGAGCGGAGATCTCTTCATCCAGCGATGCCACTCGAGTAGAGTAACGATTATTATGGATTCTGCGCCGAACTGTTCCGGCCAGGTGGCCGTCGTCACCGGCGCCGGGCGTGGGATCGGCCGCGCCGTCGCCGTCGCACTTGCCGAGGCCGGCGCGGACGTTGCTCTGGTGGCGCGCTCAGCCGAACAGGTGTTGGCCACCGCCGAGCTGGTGCGAGCCGCCGGGCGTCGAGCCTTGGCGCTGCCCGCCGACGTCACCGATCAGTCGGCCGTCGAGGATGCGATCGGACTCACGCTCGACCGGTTCGGTGCCATCGACCTGCTGGTTAACAACGCAGGCGCGAACGGCGTGTTCGGCCCGCTCTGGGAGTCCCCGCCGGAGCAATGGTGGCGCGACGTCACGGTCAACCTGTACGGCCCGTTCCTGTGCTGCGCCGCGGTCCTACCCAGCATGATCGACCGCCGCTCCGGCCGCATCGTCAACATCGTCTCTGGCACCGCGGGCAGGCCGTTCCCGTACAACAGCGCGTACGCCGCGTCCAAAGCCGCGCTCGTCCGGTTGACCGACTGCCTCGCCGCCGAAACCGCCGAACACAGCGTTTCGGTCTTCGCGCTCGGGCCCGGCACCATCCGCACCGACATCTCCCTGGGCCTCGAACGGTCCGCGCTCGGTCGCAAGTGGCTCGGCACTGCCATCGACCAACTCCGCTTCATCGGCCCAGACGCACCCGCCGGGGCCGTCGTCTTCCTCGCGTCCGGAGCGGCCGACGAGCTGTCCGGACGGTGGCTCGACGCCGCGGACGACCTGCCCGTGCTCGTCTCGCACGCTGCGACGGTGCGCACCGACGACCTGTTCCAGCTGCGGCGCAGCAAACTTCCCGTGCCCGGTTAGGAGGCTCTGTGACACCTACCGACACTGCCGCGCGCCCCGACCCCCTCACCTTCACCCGGGGTGCGGACAAGCTCGACCCACCGGATCACTTCGGCCGATGGCGGTCCGAGAGCCCGTTGCGGCGGATCACGCTGTGGAACGGCGATCCGGCCTGGGTGGCGCTGTCGTACGAGGCAGTGCGCACCGTGTTCAAGGACAAGGACCGGTTCCGTTCGTTGCCGACGACGCCGGGCTTCCCCACCATCAACCAGGCGGACAGCGCCTCCAAGGGTGCGCTGCTGCTGCCGATGCTCGATCCACCCGTGCACACCGCACTACGCGAGGCTGTGCTGCGCGAGTTCATCCTCAAACGGATCGAAGCGCTGCGAACGCGTACCGAGACGTTCGTCGCTGAGCTGCTCGACACCATGGCCGGCGCGGATCAGCCTGTCGACCTCATCACGTCATACGCGGCGGCCGTGCCCGCTCGGTTCACGTGCTTGCTCCTCGGCGTGCCGCAGACCGACGCCGGGTTCTTCACCCAGTGCCTCGACGTACGATTCACCCCGTCCTCGTCGAGCGACGCCGTGTACGGCGCGGACGACAAGCTGCGCCAGTACTTCCGCGAGCTCGTCGCCGAGCGCAGCGGTGGAGCACCGCGCGACGACCTCTCGTCGAGGCTCGTGACAGACAGCGTGCTCACCGGCAAGCTCAGCGCCGAGGACGCGGCTGCGCTGCTGCACGTGCTGCTCATCGGAGGATTCGACACGACGAAGCAGATGATCGCGCTGAGCACGATGACACTCCTCGACCGTCCCGAGCAACTCGACGAGCTGCGGTCCGAGCCGTCGCTGTGGCGGATCGCCGTGCAGGAGCTGCTGCGCTACGTGTCGGTGGTACAGATCGAGCGCCGCGCCTGCGTCGAGGACGCCGAGGTGTGTGGGCATGTTATCCGCGCGGGTGAGGGCGTGCTCGTGCTGCTCGGCTCGGCCAACCGCGATCCCAGCGTGTTCCCCGACGCCGACCGGTTCGACATCCACCGGCGGGACGTGCCGCACGTCGCCTTCGGCTTCGGCATCCACCAATGCCTCGGGCAGCCCGTCGCAAGGCTGCTGATGGCGGTCGCGCTGCCTGCGCTGTTCACGCGCTACCCGAAGCTGCGGCTCGCGGTGCCGGTCGAACAGTTGCGGTTCCGCGAGGACCGCTCGATCTTCGGCGTGCAGGAACTGCCCGTGGTAGTCACGCCGTGACGGGCGGGCTTGGTCTCGACCGCGAGGTCTGCATCGGCTCGGGCAACTGCGTTCGCGTCGCGGAGCGGGTGTTCGACCAGGATGATGACGGCCGCGTCATGCTCGTCCCCGGCATCGCGGTCGATCGGGACGACGATGACGTCGACCTCGCGGTGGCCGGCTGTCCGGTAGGCGCACTATGGTGGGAGTGAGCACGCCTCAGGTGTAGAAGCGCGGCTGCGCCGCGTGCTGGGCCAGGTAGGTCCCCTGGAACCACAGCTCCGGCCGCGGGCCGGGCCCGTTTGCGTAGGCCTCGGCGACCGTCGACTGAACCGGTGCCGGCCCGTTCCCGTCCGACGTGGCGTAGTGCAGGTGCACGAAAGGCGCGCCGGGTTCGGTCCAGTCCGGCATGAGCGTGTACGCCGCGGTGATCCGGCGGTCGTCGAACACGCCGACCAGTCCGCCGACGCCGTACCACTGTTGCCAGTGCGGCTCCTCCGGATAGCGGCCAACGGTTACGACCAGCTGGGTGTGGTTCGTCAGGCACGCCGCATCGGCCGACACACCGTGACGCGGACTTGCCCGCGCGGCCGCGGGGTACATGCGCTCACGCCACGTCGCACTGAAATCGCGATTGATCGGATGGCATCGACCCTGCGCAGCCAGTTGCTCGCGCAGCACGGCCATGTCGTAGGTGACGGTCGCCGGTTCGGCCGTGCTCCAATACAGCATCACGTAGTGGCCCGGATCGGCAAATGGCCCGTCTGCCGCGAGCAACCGACTTGGCAATGCATCGGGCGGCGCCACGAACCGCTCGGAGTGGAAGATGTGCGGGACGACGCCGTGGTTCTCCGGGCGATGATCGAGCTCGTGCCAGTCCAGAAACGCGTCGTGCCTGCCGTCACGGACGTCGAGGAACGCGATGAACACGGTGCGCGCCTTCATTGGGTCGATCCACCGGCCGCCTGCAGCGCCTCCCAGATCCGCAACGGGGTCAGCGGCGCGTCGATGCGGCCCAGGCCGAGATGGCTCAGGGCATCGGCAACCGCGTTGTGCGTCGCGGCGATCGAGCCTGTGGTGCCGGCCTCGCCGAGGCCCTTGGCGCCGAGCGGGTTCTGCAGCGTCGGGGTAACGGTGTGTGCCGCGTCGAACGACGGTAGTTCGGCCGCGCTGGGCATGCCGTAGTCGGCGAACGTCGTCGTGATCGGGTTGCCGTCCTCGTCGAAGCGGCTGGTTTCGAACAGCGCCTGGCCGATGCCCGCGGCCAGGCCGCCGTGCACCTGCCCTTCGGCGAGCATCGGGTTGATGACGACACCGCAGTCATCCACGGCCACGACCTTCGTTGGGGTGACCAAGCCGGTGCGCCGGTCGACCTCGACGACAACGATGTGGCAGCCGAACGGTGACGTGCCGCCTTCCTGCGAGAAGCCGGGATCGGCAAACAGCCGCCGCGCCTGCGACCCCGGACGGATCGTGTCGTCGCGCACCGCACGGGCGAGCTGCGCCCACGACACGACGTGGTTCGCGAGCCCGCGTGCGACCAGGCCACCCGGAACGACGTCGATCTCGTCCGAGCTGTCGAGCAGCCGTGCGGCAATCGCCTTCGCCTGAAGGACGACCTCGTCGCAGGCCCGCCGGACCGCGCTGCCGCCGATCTGGGTCGAGCGCGACCCCCCCGTGCCCATGCCGCTCTTCACCTGCGCCGTGTCGCTCTGCACGAGGCGCACGTTCTCGACGGGCACGCCCATCGCGGTGCTCACGATCTGCGCGTACGTCGTCCAGTGGCCCTGTCCGTGGCCCGATGTCCCGGCGATCACGGTGACCACGCCCTCCTCGTCGACCTCCACCGACGCGTACTCGGCGTTGAAGCCGAGCGTTCCCGCGGAGATCTCGACGTAGCAGCTCACGCCGATACCGAGGACGACGTCGGCGTGGGCATCGCGCCGCCGCTGTTGCTCGGCGCGCAAGGTGTCGTAGCCGACGAGGCGAAGCGCCTCGCTGAGTGCCTTGTCGAAGTCGGCCGAGTCGAATCGCTCGCCCATGATGGTAGTGAACGGGAACCGGTCGGGCGCGATGAAGTTGCGCCGTCGGAGCTCGACCGGGTCTATCCCGAGCTCGGCAGCCAGCACATCCATCGAGCGCTCGATCATGTGGATGCCTTCGGGCCGCCCGGCGCCCCGGAACGCGCCGGTTGGTGCGGTGTTCGTCGCCACGCACCGGATGTCGTAGCGCGCATGCGGCACGTCGTAACAGCCTGTCGCGAGGCCACGCGCGGTCATCACCATGCCGATGCCCACACCGGGGTACGCCCCCACGTCAGTGACCGCATCCACCTGGACGCTCGTCACCTTGCCGTCATGCGTCGCCTCGAGCGTCACGTCGAAGACGTGGCCGCGGGCCTGCATGGTGAGCAGGTTCTCGCTGCGTGACTGCGTCCACGCGACGGGCCGGCCGATATGGCGGGCGACTGCGGCGACGAGGACGTAGTCGGGCTCGGCCGGCGTCTTGCCGCCGAATCCGCCGCCCACCGCGGGGCACACCGCCCGGATGTCCTTCGGGTCCATCCCGAGGAACGCCGCTGTCAGGTCGCGGAACGCGTGCGGCATCTGGCTGGACAGCCACAGCTCGAGCGTCCCGTTCGGGCCCGGCACGGCAGCGATCGCGAGCCCTTCCATCGGCGCCACCGCCATACGCGGATTCGTCACGCGCACGCTGACGCGCTTCGGTGCGTCAACGTGCGTGCCCGCTTCGAACGGGATGTGCAGCGCCACGTTCGTCCCGGTCTCGGGGAACAGGAGCGGTGCGCCGTCGGCGATCGCGTCGGCCGGGTCGACCAAAGTGGGCAACGGGTCGTAGTCGACCTCGACCAGTTCGGCCGCGTCCTCGGCCTGCGCAAGGGTCTCGGCAACCACGACGGCGAGGATGTCACCGACGAAGCGGACGGTGTCGGACGCGAGCGGGCTGCGGTGATACGCGTCGTGGATAAGCCCCCCGAAACTGGGGAAGTAGACGCGCGGCACCTCGAGATCGTCGGCGGTGACCACAGCGACGACGCCGGGGGAGGTCCGCGCCGCGGTGGTGTCGATTCCGGTCACGCGTGCATGTGCAACAGGGGAGCGCACGAACACCGCCTGCAACGCACCTGGCAGATGTAGGTCGGACGTGTAGTGGTCGGTGCCGGTGACCAGCCCTTCGTCCTCGAGCCGAAGCTGGCGTGCGCCGATGCCGCTGGCCGGGATGTCGCTCGCATGCATCGTCGTGGCCTTTCGCTCGAGATAGTCAATCGGACAAGCCGCCGCCGACGCTCACGGCTGTGCCGTGCACGTAGGCGCCGGCCGGGCTGGCAAGGAACGCCACCACATTGGCCACCTCTTCCGGCAGCGAGAACCGGCCGGCCGTCAACCGCGTGTAGGACTCCTCTAGTGCGGCGCGGCGGGCGTTGACATCGCTGCTGCCGAGCCGTTCGAGCGCGTGCGGACCGACCATCACGCCGGGACAGACCGCGACGCAGGACACCTGCGTGTCACGCAGCTCGCGAGCCAGATTGCGAGTGAAGCCAATGACGGCGGACTTGCACGCGTTGTAGACGGCCAGACCGTCGAGGCTGATCTTGCCGCCCTCGGACGCGATGTTGATGATTCGGCCGCTCCCTGCGGGCAGCATGGAGGCGAGCGCCGCGCGCGTGGCGAACAGGACACCGACAAGGTTTAGGTCGATCACGCGCCGCATCGCATCGGGCGCCTGCTGGACGAACGCGCCATGCAGCCGCAAGGCGCCGCCGGCGTTGTTGACGAGAACGTCGAGCCCGCCAAGCCGCTCGACGGCCTCTGCGATCGTCGCGTGCACCCCGTCCCAGTCAGTCACGTCCATGCGCACGGCCGACACGGATGCCCCCCAGCGCTGCGCGGCGTCCTTCGCCACGGCGTTCGCCGCATCGATGTCCACGTCCGCAGCCACGACTTGCGCGCCCATCCCCGCCAGGCGGTGCACGATCGCCTGGCCGAGGTCGCCGCCACCACCCCCGGTGACCACGGCACGAACGCCGGACAGGCTCATCAGCTCATCGGGCCGTCGATCGACGTGGTCGAAGGGCAGCCGATCGAGGTGGAACTGCGCGACGACGTCCGGCGCGATTCCGGCGAGGTGTTGCGACACTTGACCTCCACGGTCTCTTCATCGGCAGTCTATTGACCATGATAGTTATCATCAATAGCCGGTCCAGGGAATGAGCGAGTGGAGGCTGCCGTGCCCGATCAGGTCGAACGGACGTCGGGGAACGGAATGCTGGACGGCAAAGTCGTCCTGGTCACCGGCGCGGCGTCCGGCATCGGGCGCGCCACCTGCCTGCTCGCGGCCGACGAGACCGCGCGCGCAGTCGTGGCGACCGACCGCGACAGCGACGGGCTGGCAGCGGTCGAAGCCGAACTCAAGGCACGCGGTACCGAGGTCGCGGTCGTCCCCGGCGAGCTGCACGACACCGCCCTCCCGGGACGGCTCGTCGACGTCGCCACCCGCACGTTCGGCGGCGTCGATGCGGCCGTCAACAACGCGGGCATCCGCGGACGGTTGATGCCGATCGCCGAGATGGACGACGACGTGTTCGAAGAGGTCATCGACGTCAACCTGCGCGCGGTCTACCGCTGCATGCGGGCCCAGCTGCCGCACCTCTACGCGCGCGGCGGTGGGGCCATCGTCAACGTCGCGTCCGCCACACTGTTCGGGACCTCGCCGGGACTCGGCCCGTACGCGGCCAGCAAGATGGGCGTTGTCGGCCTGTCGAAGGTGGCGTCGAAGGAGGCCGGCCGGCACAGCGTCCGGGTGAACGTCGTAGCTCCCGGGCGCACCGATACGCCGCTGTTCCGCTCACACGCGGACGACGACAGCCCCCAGGACGCCGCGGCGCTCGTGGCCCCGATCCCGCTGGGCCGGTTCGCCGATCCGATGGAGCTGGCGCAGGCGATCGTCTTCCTCTGCTCCGACCGTGCGTCGTTTATCAACGGCAGCATCCTCGTGGTCGACGGCGGCCGCACCGGCTGAGAAGTCCGGTCGGATGTGCTCCTTGACACATCAGATTGGGAATAACAGTATTCATAGATTATCGGCGGTGCGCGCTGCGCCACGGACGGGAGAACCGATGTCACTCATGACTGCTGCCGGGGACCTAGCCGAACTGGTGAAGGTGGACGACCCCGACTTCTACGACGTGCGTAACGGCCCGCTGCTGGCGCGGCTGCGCAACGAGGCACCGGTGTTCCACTACGCCGACCTGAACACCTGGGTGCTGAGCAAGTACGCCGACGTCAAGTATGCGTCGAAGACGCCCGAGCTCTTCTCGGTCCGCAAGGGCATCCTGCTCAACGACGCGAAGTACGGCGAGAGCATTGCCGACAGCTTCTTCGCCGAGGGCGCCGAACTGATCTCGACCCTCGACCCGCCGCGGCACGGGCAGGTCCGGCGCACGTTGGCGCCCGCGTTCACGCCCCGCGCGATTGCAGTCCTCGAGGACGCCATCCGGGCTGTCTGCCGGGGAATCATCGACCGCGTCGACGCCGGCCGTCCGTTCGACTTCGTCCATGAGGCGGCGCGGATCGTCCCGATCCAGGCCGTTACCCAGCTGCTCGGCGTCCCGGCCGACGAGATCGACGTCGACAAGATCCAGTTCTGGTCCGACGAAATGCTCAAGATGGGCGCTCCGCTCGAGCGCGAGGAGCTGGAGCAGGCGGCCGGCAACGCCGCCGAGATGGGCCAGTTCCTGATGGAGCTGTTCGGGCGCAAGGCGGCCGAGCCCGGCGGGCTCGACCTGATGAGCACGCTCGCCGCGGCCGAACTCGACAATGAGCGGCTGTCCGAGGCCAACATCCTCATGCTCGCCATCGCGGTACTCGTCGCCGGCAACGAAACCACCCGCAACCTGTTGTCCGGGACCATGTGGTCGCTGTCCGAGCACCCCGACCAGATGGCGCTACTCGCGACGGACCACGAGCTGATCAAGCAGACGGTCGAGGAGGTGCTGCGCTGGGTCACCCCGGTCCCGGGGTTCATGCGCAACGCCACGCAGGACATCGAGATTCGCGGCGAGACGATCAAGCAGGGCCAATACGTCTACCTGCTGTACTTCGCCGCCAACCGCGACGAGGAGTGCTGGACTGACGCAGACCGATTCGACATCACCCGCCCGACCGATCCGGCCGTCCTCTCGTTCGGCTTCGGCCAGCATGCCTGCATCGGCGCCGCCCTTGCCAGGCTGGAGGCCCGCGTGTTCCTCGAAGAGATGCTCGCTCGCTTCGACAGCGTGTCGGTCATCGGCCCGGCCGAACGGATCCCGTCGCCGCTAGCACACGGCTGGCACCATCTCCCGGTCGTGTTCGGTCCGAGCTGACCACAACCACCCCGACGACTGACGGAGCACCGGTGAGCGAACCCTCGACGAGCAGCGGCGACGCCGTGCTTCAGCTGTGCAACCTGAGCAAGACCTTCCCCGGCACCAAGGCGCTCAGCGACGTCGACCTCGAAGTGCGCGCCGGCGAGATCCACGCGCTCGTAGGCCAGAACGGCTCGGGCAAGTCGACGCTCATCAAGATCCTCGCGGGCTTCCACGGACCGGACGACGGCGCGTCCGGAGCGATCAAGGGCGCGGACTTCAAGCTCGGCGACTCTGCGGCCGCGCACGCGGCCGGGCTGCGGTTCGTCCACCAGGACCTCGGTCTCATCGACTCGCTGGACTGCGTCGACAACCTGGCGCTCGGCTTCGGTTACGCCACCGGGCTCGGCGGTCGCATCAACTGGCGCAAGCAACGGGCCGCCGCGCGCCAGGCGTTGAGCCGGGTCGGCAGCGGCGATGTGAAGGTCACCAAGCCGGTCTCGCACTTGACGGCGTTCGAGAAGACGGCGCTCGCGATCGTTCGCTCCGTCCAGGACTGGGAGGAGAACGTCTCGCTGTTGGTGCTCGATGAGCCGACGGCCACCATGCCCCGGCCGGAGGTCGACAAGCTGTTCGGCCTGATCCGTCGCGTGGCGTCAGCGGGTACCGGGGTGTTGCTCGTGTCGCACCACCTCGACGAGGTGTTCGCGATCGCGCACCGGGTGACCGTCCTTCGCGACGGCCGCAGTGCGGGCACTCATCAGGTCGCCGAACTGACGCGGGCGGACCTCATCCAACTCATGACTGGCGGAGTCGTCGACGAGGTCACCCGCTCGGATCGCGAGAACGCGGGCGAGGTCGTCCTCTCGTTGAGTGGCCTCGGCGGACGCGTGTTGCGCGACTTCGACCTGGACGTGCACCGCGGCGAGGTTGTCGGCATCGCCGGGCTCAACGGCTCCGGCCGCGACGAGGTATGCGAGCTCGTGTTCGGCGGGCGGACCCGCACCGGCAGCGTCGAGGTGAATGGCAAGCGGCTGCCACCGGACCGACCCGACGTGGCGATCAGCAACGGTCTCGCACTCGTACCCGCGGACCGGCACGGCGCCGGCCTGGTGCTGAACGAATCGGTGCGCGAGAACCTGACGCTCGTTGACCTGAAGCCGTTCTGGCGCGGCTGGCGTCTGAGCCGGTCACGGGAACGCGGAGCCGCCCGGCAGTGGATCGACAAGCTCACCATCCGGACGAGCTCGATGGATGCGGTCGTGGAGTCGTTGTCCGGTGGCAATCAGCAGAAGGTCGTTATGGGCAAGTGGCTGCGCACCGAACCGACCGTCATGCTCCTCGACGAGCCGACGCAGGGCGTCGACGTCGGTGCGACGGCAGAGCTGCACCGGATGATCCGGTCAGCCGCCGACGAAGGCAGCGCGGTGGTGCTGTGCTCGTCGGACGAGCGCGAACTGAGCCACGTCTGCGACCGGGTGCTGGTGCTGTGCGACGGAGTGGTCGAGGCCGAGCTGGTCGGGGACCAGATCGGCTCGCAGCGCATCGCCCAGCAAAGCCTGCGCACCCAGGTGGCTGCGGGCATCGGTTAGGTCACCTCGACAAGACTCATTCTGCTCGGCGGAGCAGGTCCACGATCGCCCGCTCGAGTTCACCGGTGCGAGCCGGCATCGCCGGGTCGACGGGGGCGAGCAGATTGAGCTGGGCGACGCCGTGGGAACCGCATTGTTCTCGGTGCCGCGCAAGGTCGTCGGCGTCCTCGATGCAGAACGCAGGCACGTGTCGCGTGGAGATCCGCTCGACCGCGGCGCCGTCGCGGGTACGGATGGCATCGAACAGCGCGACTCGGTCAATGTCGATGCCTTGCGCGCGCAGCCCGCTCTGGTACGCCGGCGTGACTAGGTAATGGGCCAGGCGCCGCACTAGATCGGCGCGCGCGCCGGGCGTCGTACGTGGCGCCACGAGCCGCGCGATGCTGACGGGTATCGGGCGGGCCTGCAGGGCGGGCAACACGGAGGCGCCGAAGTGATCATCCGTCCAGAGCAGATGTCCGGCCAGGCCATCGGCCGTCTCGGCAGCGAGCAGGGTGCTGCGTGGCCCGAACGCGCCGATCCACACGGGTGGAGCAGCGGCCGCCGGGATCGTCCGGAACGGCGGCACGCGGTAGCTGGCGTAGGTACCGGCGAACTCGGCGGGCTCGCCGGCCGGCGTGTGCAGCAGCATCCGGACGGCCGCCACGTACTCACGCAAGGCCGCAACCGGCCGCTCGACCACGACGCCGTGCCAGCGCCGGTTGGCGTCGGGAAGCTGGCTGCCGAGACCGAGCCGGAA
Source organism: Actinomycetota bacterium (assembly GCA_046734095.1). Lineage (GTDB taxonomy): Bacteria > Actinomycetota > Actinomycetes > Mycobacteriales > Jatrophihabitantaceae > DASXRA01. The sequence continues at coordinate 11,347 of JBKPQM010000064.1, forward strand.
CCGCCCTCGGGTCAGGTCCTGCAGCTCCTGCGCAGCGAGGGCGGTCGCGAGCGGGCTACGCGCGAAGGCCTGCAGCACGTGCGTGCCGACCGAGACTGCTGTCGTTGCCGCACCAACGATTGCCGCGCGCACCAACCCCGACTGGAAGTAGTCACCCACCCACAGTGCAGCGGCGCCTGCCTGCTCGAGTTCCCGTGCGGTGCCGGCGAGGGTCTCGACCGGCCCCTGCAGGGTCACGCCGACGGCGGCTACCCCCGTCATCGCGGCAACACCGTCGCGTCCCGGTCGGACATCCGCGCTCCCTCGTGAGGACTGTCACCGCAGCCAGCCGATAGTTGATAACTATGCGACTTAATTATACGTTCAGGGCACCTGCCCGCACACCTGGAGGCACCCGTGGCTCACCTGCTCGCCTACGGTGCGTACCTGCCGCACTACCGGCTCCGGCTCGATGCAATCAGCACCGCGCTGGGAACACGCGGCGGGCGAGGTACACGAACTGTCGCCGCGTTCGACGAGGACACCACCTCCATGGGTGTCGAAGCAGCCCGCCGGGCTTGCCGAGGCACCGACCAGGCGCCGGCTGCGATCTATCTCGCGACGACTGCACCGGCGTACCTCGATAAGACGAACGCGTGCGCAGTCCACGCGGCGCTCGGCCTAGATGCCTCGGCATTCGCCATGGACCTGGTCGGCGGAGTTCGCAACGGAGTCGGCGCGCTGCTCACCGCACACGACGCGACGCGCCGCACGCTGGCCGTCCTCTCAGACATGCGCGGCGGGCTTCCCGGCAGCGCCGACGAACGGGAGGGTGCGGACGCAGCCGCCGCGTTTCTCTTCGGCGAGGGTCCGGGCATCGCGCAGGTGCTCTCGGTGGCCGCAGCCACTGAGGAGTTCCTGGACCGATGGCGGCTGCCCGGCGCAACCGCGTCGAGGGTCTGGGAGGAGCGGTTCGGCGAGTCCGTCTACCTGCCGCTCGCCCACGCCGCGCTCGGCGATGCACTCAAACAGGCCGGCGTGGGACAGCCGGACATCGCCCACGCAGTCGTCACCGGAACCCACCGACGCGCAGTTAACCGGTTCGCGCGCGAAGCCGGCTTCCCGGGGCAGGTCACGGGTGACGAGACGTTGGGAGTCGGCAACGCCGGAGCGGCGCAGGCCGGCCTGTTGCTCGCCGACGTGCTCGACCGCGCCCAGCCCGACCAGCTGATCGCGATCACAGTACTTGCCGACGGTGCGACGAGCGTCGTGTTGCGCGTCCTGCCGGGCATCGAAGAACACCGGCAACCGGTGGCCGTCCGCGCCCAGATCGCCCGCGGTGACGACTCGCTCACCTACGCCAGCTACCTCACGTGGCGTGGCCTGCTCGACCGAGAACCGCCGCGGCGCCCGGACCCCGACGCGCCGGCCGCGCCGCCGTCGTACCGCAACGAGCAGTGGAAATACCACCTCGTGGCGGGGGAGTGCGGCGCGTGCGGCGCACGCCACCTGCCACCCACCCGCACGTGCATACGCTGCGGCGAGGCCGACCGGATGACCCCGGTTCCCATGGCCGACGTCGCGGCCGCGGTCACGACCTTCACGGTGGATCGCTTGGCGTACACGCCCGGCCCACCGCTCGTCGCCGTGGTGCTCGACTTCGACGGCGGGGGCAGGCTGCGCTGCCAACTTGCGGACACCGAGCCAGCTGCGATCGCGGTCGGTGACCGGGTCGAGATGACGTTTCGCCGGATGTCGACCGCGCGCGGAATCCACAACTACTTCTGGAAGGCCCGGCCTGCGCCAGGCCGGGAGCGGAGCTGATCACGGTGAGCAGCCGAGGCATCAGGGACAAGGTCGCGATCGTCGGGATGGGCTGTACCGAGTTCGCCGAGCACTGGGACAAGTCGGTCGACGACTTGCTGCTCGACGCAGCCGGCGCCGCGCTGCGCTCCGCGGGCGTTTCCAAACACGACGTCAACGGGTACTGGATGGGCACCGCGGGCTCGGGCGTCGCCGGGCTCGCGCTCAGCAAGCCATTGAAGATCGGGTACAAGCCGGTGAGCCGGATCGAGAACATGTGCGCCACCGGGTCGGACGCGTTGCGCAACGCCTGTTACGCAGTCGCTGCCGGGGCAGTGGACGTCGCCATGGCCATCGGTGTCGAGAAGCTCAAGGACTCCGGCTTCTCCGGCTTGGTGGTCCCGACTGTCGCCGCGGACGGCACGGAGAGTACCTACGACATGAGTGCCCCGGCGATGTTCAGCCTGCTTACCCCCGCGTACTCGGCCAAGTACGGCGTGGCGGCCGACAAGCTCAAGGAGGTGATGACCCGCATCGCGTGGAAGAACCACCACAACGGAGCTCGCAACATCCGTGCGCAGTTCCGCAAGGAGATCAGCCGCGAAGCGATCGCGGCGTCTCCCATCGTCGCCGGGCAACTCGGCGTGCTGGACTGCTCAGGCGTCTCGGACGGGTCGGCTGCCGCGATCGTCGTGCCCGCAGACCAGGCGTACCGCTACACCGAGAAGCCTCTGTATGTGAAGGCGCTCTCGCTCGCTGCGGGCCCGGGCCAAGGGTTGATCGATGCCGAGTACGACTTCACGACATTCCCCGAGGTAGTCGCATCCGCCACCGAGGCTTACCGCCAGGCGGGCGTCACCGATCCACGTCACGAGCTGGCGATGGCCGAGGTGCACGACTGCTTCACGCCCACCGAGCTGGTGCTGATGGAAGACCTCGGCTTCGCGGAACGCGGAAGCGGCTGGACCGAAGTGCTCGCCGGCACGTACGACCTCGACGGTGACCTACCGGTGAACCCGGACGGTGGGTTGAAGGCATTCGGGCACCCGGTCGGCGCGTCCGGACTCCGCATGTTGTTCGAGTGCTGGCTGCAACTGGGTGGCGAGGCGCCGGAGGACCGCCGTATCGGCGCCGAACAGGCCCGGCGTGGCATTGCGTTGACGCACAACCTCGGCGGGCAGCCGGGCGAGTGTGTCTCGTTCGTGTCGATCGTCGGAACGAACCCGTCGGACTGACGCAGCCGAACCGATCGCCGTCAGTCGCTCAGCGCTCGGGGGCGAACGCGTAATGGCGCCGGCCGTCGGGTAGCGCCTCACTGACGACGCGCATCGGCGTGCCGGGCGGAACCGCAGTCTGATCGGCCGCAATCCGTACTCGGCCCAGCACGTCCAAGCCGGCGTCGTCGAAGCGGGCCAGGATCACGACGTATGGCGTTTCGACGACCGCGCCGGGAGTCGGATGCAGCACGGCCGTAGCCGCGACGGCAATGGCTGCAGCGAGTGGTCTCGGCTCCAGCTCGAAGGCTCCGCACCAGCTGCAACTGCCGACGTCGGGAAAGCTGGACCGCCCGCACGACAGGCAGTGGGTTGCGTGCAGTCGCACCTCGCTGTGTGGTGCCGCGTCCTGGTCATCGGCCCAGATGAGTTCCGCGGCCAGCCACTCACCGGTCATGATGCCGCCAGGATCGTCACGGCGGACACGTGACCGGCGCCCATCACGTGCGCCAACCCGACCCTGGCGCCGGCGACCTGGCGGCCTTCGGCACGACCACGTAACTGCACGACGACCTCGTGGATCTGGCCCAGCCCACTCGCACCGAGCGGCTCGCCCTTGGACAGCAGCCCACCGGAGGGGTTGACCGGTACCCGCCCGCCGATCTGGGTGTCGCCGCTGCGGAGCAGCTTCACCTCGTCTCCCGCGGCACACAGGCCGAGGTCGGAGTACGCGATGAGCTCCGAGCCGGCGTCGGTGTCCTGACACTCGACGACGTCGAGCTCCGCCGGGCCCAGACCCGACTGCTCATATGCGGCTGCTGCGGCGGTCCGAGTCGGCGAGGAGGTCACGCCGGACAGTCGTGAGGGCGCGGGCACGAACCAGTCACCCGGCGCGCGGGTCGCGACCGCGACCGCACGAAGCTCGACCAGCTGCGCGACGCCTCGTCGGCGCGCCTCGTCTGCGCTCATCAAGACCACAGCGGCCGCGCCCTCGTTCGGTGCGCACAGCATGAGCAGGGTCAACGGCGGGCAGACCATCTTGCTGTCGAGGATCTGGTCGGCAGTCATAGCCGCCCGATACATCGCGTTCGGGTTGTGCACGCCGTTCGCATGGTTCTTCACCGAGACCTCGGCCAGGTCGCGCGGGGTCCCGCCCGCAGCGGCGAGCATCTCCTGTGCCTGCAGTGCGAAGTAGATGGGCGTGACACCGACGCCCGACTTGATCTGCCAGGGCTCGAAACCCGCGCCGGCAATGAACCCGCGCGGCGCCTTCTCGACGCCGAGGCAGAGCACGACGCGCGCCCGGCCGGACTCGATCGCGTCCCGGCCGGTGATCAGGGCCGCGGCACTGGACGCACACGCCGACTCAACGCCGAAGACCGGTCGACCGGTGGCGCCGAGCCGCGCGGTGATGCGCTGCGCCTTCGCCATTCCTTCACCAACGTTCGCGACGACGGTGAGGTCGACGTCATTGAAGCCGATGTCGGCGTCGGCGAACGCCTCGACCGCGGCGACCCGTGCTAGTTCCTCGACGCCGGACTCGAATCTGCCGAACGGGTGCAGGCCGACTCCCGCGATGACGACGCTCATATGCTGTCCGTCCCGTCCAGCGGCGTAAGTGGCGGAAACACCGGCGGTCGGCGTTCGGTATGCGCCGCCATGGCCTCGGTGAGGTCAGGGGCCTGGAACGACTCGAGCATCAGAGCGATCGATCGGTCGAACGCGGCCAGCCGGTCGCGGTCGGCATCGACGCGCAGCTGTTGCTTGATGACCGCCATCGACCGCGGCGAGCAAGCGTGCGCGAGGTCGTGTGCGTACTCCTGCCCACGCGAGAGCACGTGGCCAGCGTCGACGACCTCGCTCACCAGGCCGATCCGCAACGCCTCCGCGGCGTCGATCGTGCGACCGGACAAGAGCAGGTCCGCGGCCGCGGACCGCCCGACGATGCGCGGCAGCATCCACGTCAAGCCGTACTCGCCGACGAGTCCCAGGCGCGCGAACGACGTGGTAAAGCAGGCATCCGACGCGGCGAAGCGCACGTCTGCGGCGGCGACGTACGCGATGCCGACGCCGGCGACTGGTCCGTGAATCGCCGCGACGACCGGCTTGCGGATGGTGAGTGCATCGACCGGGAACGTCGCCGGATCGCGAACGAAGTCGGCCAGCGCGTCGACGCCGCCACCTACCACTGCGAGGTCTGCGCCGGCGCAGAAACCGCGGCCGCGGCCGGTGAGCACGACCGCGCGGACGTCGCTGTTCGCGTCGCACGCCCGCAGCGCGGCGCCGAGCCGGGCCGCCATGGCGGGCGTGATCGCGTTGAGTTTGTCGGGGCGGTTGAGGCTGACGGTCGCGACGGAGTCGGCCACCTCGACGACGACGTCGGTCACATCGGTGGATGCGGTCGCAGTCACCGTTCCTCCCCGGTCGCAGGCAGCCCGAACGCAGTCCGGGCGTTGTCGCGTAGGAATGCCGGCCACGCCTCGGGCTTGACCGGCACCGCGCTGAGCTCGGTCGCGAGCCGTTCGTAGCCGAGCATCGGCCAGTACCCCGCCCAGATGACGCGGTCGCGCCCGCGGCTGTTCAACAGGTCGATGATCTGCTGCGGGTAGTAGCGCGGCGCGAACGCCGTCGTCGCGTAGTACAGCTTTGGCCAGCGCAGCAACATTTTCACGCAGGTGTCCACCCACGGCTCGCCGCCGTGACGCATCACGACCGTGAGCTCCGGGAAGAACCAGCAGACGTCGTCGAGGTGGATCGGATCCTGTGCGGCGGCGGGCACCCGCGGACCGGGGAAGCCGACATTGATGAACACCGCGAGATCGAGTTCCACGCATGCGGCGTAGATCGGGTAGTACTCGCGCGAGTTCGGCGCGATCAGCGGATACGTCATGTGTGGCGACAGGGACACGCTGCGGACATTCGGGTAGCGCTCCGCAAGTTCGCGGATGCGACGCACGCCCGCCATTCCAGCGTGGGGGTCGCCGCGCACTGCGAGGAACACCCGGCCGGCGTGTTCGGCCAGTTGTTCGTAGACCTCGTCGGGCGCCGATGCGGGAAGCGGCACCTGAGCCTGCCGGACGTCCCAACGTTCGAGGTTGGCGACCCACGCCGCGAGGTCGTGTGCGATCGTCTCCCGCTCGGCCCGGCCAGGATCCTTGCGGAACAGATAACCGGCCACATCGGTGGACGGCCACACGGCCAAACTCTCAGCGTCGCGGAGCGCCTCCCGGGGTATCGGGACGTCGGCAAGGTCCGGGCGGTTCTTGAGCACCACGAAGGGGTCGACGACGCCGCCGTCGATCGGCCAGCCGGTCATTTCACCACCTCATCTACCCGCGCTACCTTATAACTGTATGCATGGATTGAACAGGGAGCAGCGTCCAGGCAAGCGGGGAGACGAGCGTGGTTGCAGTCATCGTCGGCGCGTCCGTCGGTGGCGCGCGTGTCGTGCAGGCGCTGCGCCGTTTCCACTATCCCGATCGCATCGTGCTGGTCGGAGACGAGCCCCATGCTCCGTACGACCGGCCGCCGTTGTCGAAGGGACTGCTCGCCGGGCAACTCGATCACGACCGCATCGGGCTCCTCCGTCCGGCCGATCTGGCCGACCCAAATGTCGAACTGCGGCTCGGTACCCGCGCCGAAAGAGTCGACGCCGAGCGACACGAGTTGCACCTGGCCTGCGGCGAAGTCTTAGCGTGGGATCACCTCGTCCTCGCGACCGGAGCGTTGGCTCGGTCCGCGCCGTGGGCGGACCTCCCGGTGCTGCGCTCACTCGATGACGCGCAACGCCTCTCCGCTCGCCTCGTGCGCGGGTCGCGACTGATCGTCATCGGGGGCGGGTTCATCGGCTCCGAGGTTGCTTCGACGGCGCACGATCTCGGTCTGTCCGTCACCGTCGTAGATCCGCTCGAGGCGCCGATTGCGCGGATCGTCGGTGCCGAATTTGGAGCCCGGCTGGCCCGCCTGCACACCGACAACGGTGTGTGCGCCTTGCTCGGGACCGGCGTGACCGCCGTGGAGTCCGACGGTGACGGGTGGGTTGTGTACCTTGCGGACGGCTCGATCCACCCTGCCGACGTGGTCGTCGCGGGCATCGGCGCGCGCCCGAACGACGAGTGGATCGCCGCGTCCGGCCTGCCCGTCGCCGACGGGGTGCTGTGCGACGAGTACAGCCGAGTAGCCGGCTATTCGGACGTTTACGCCGTTGGTGACGTTGCCCGGTGGCTGCATCCGCGCCACGGTGAGATGCAGCGAATCGAGCACTGGACCAACGCCGTCGAGCAGGCAGAGTCCGTCGCACGCACCGTGTGCGGCGTTGCGGACGCGCAGGCCTACGCACCCATCGAGTATGTCTGGACCGACCAGTACGCACACAAGGTCCAGATCATCGGCCGGCCGGCCGGGGGTGATGCCGTGTTCGTCACGACCGGGGACTGGCCGCGCACCGGCGTCCTCTACGTGGGAGCGGACGACGTTCTGGTCGGCGCCGTGACCGTCGACTGGCCACGGGGGATGCTCGCGGCCCGCCGTGTGCTGGCCCGGGCAGGGTCACTGGCGGCCGCCCAGGACAGCTGGGCCGAGCTGCTCAAGGCTGCTCCAGTCGCTTGACCTCGCGACGATCTATGCGCATGATACTGCTGGATTGGAAGGAGTGTCGATGTCTCAACCCTTCTCCGGCAAGGCCTGTCTGGTCACCGGCGCCGGCTCCGGTATCGGCGCGGCTACCGCGGAACTTCTCGCTGAGCGAGGCGCCGCCATCTCAGTCGTCGGCCTGCCGACCGACCCGCTCGCCGATACCGTCGCTCTTGTCGAGAAGGCCGGCGGCACCGCGGTCGCCATCGAGGCCGATGTCGCCGTTGCCGAGCAGATGCAACAGGCTGTCGACCGCACGATCGCGGAGTTCGGCTCGCTCGAGCTCGCGGTCAACGCGGCCGGCATATCGGGTCTCGAGGTGCTGCTGCACGAGGAGCCGATCGACGACTGGAATCGCGTGCTCGGGGTGAATCTGTTCGGGGTCTTCCACGCCTTGCGCGCCGAGATCGGCGCGATGCTCGCGGCCGGCACCCGCGGCAGCATAGTGAACATCGCGTCGGTGCAGGCGACGAACCCGCTGTCGCGGCGCATCGCCTACACGGCGTCCAAGTTCGGCCTGATCGGGCTGACGAAGGTCGCGGCGAAGGACTACGCCGAGCATGGCATCCGCGTCAATGCGCTCTCACCGGGGATTACCGACACGCCGATGATGCGAGCCGGCGGCGCGCAGTCGGACGCGATTGCGGCGTACGTGCCGATCATGCGTGTCGCCGACCCGGTCGAGATGGCGTGCGGTGTGGCGTGGCTGCTCTCCGACGAGGCCGCCTACGTCACGGGCGCGGAACTCGTCGTGGACGGCGGTCTGCTGTTGCGGCCGACATGACCGCGACCCTCGACGCCTACGACGCGACCACGCTGCATCTCGCCGAATGGGCGTCCGGGCTACGGTCGGCTTCGTTGACGCACGGTGACCGCGACGCGCTCGTCTGGCACCACCTGGACTCTGTCGGGTGCGCAATCGGTGCGCACGAGGCAGAGGTGTGCCGGGCGGTGCGTCGGCTCGCGGCCACTGCGAGCATCGCCACCGGAGGTGTGTCTGTGGTGGGCATGCCGGGACGGGTCGCTTCCGAGCAGGCGGCGCTCGCGAACGCGACCATGGTGCGCTACCTCGACTTCAACGACAACTATCTGCGACTCGGCGGTGGGCACACCAGCGACATCATCCCCGCCGTGTGGGCGGCCGCGGAGCTGCACGGCGCTCGCGGCGCTGACCTGCTCCTCGGCCTGCATGCGGGTTACGAGACGTTCGCGGCGTTCGCGGACGCAGTGCCGCTGCGCGACCGCGGCTGGGACTATCCGCTGTTCATCGCCGTCGCCGCGGCGGTCGGCGCCGCCGTCGTCCTGGAGCTCGGGGTCGAGCAGATCGCGAACGCCGTTGCCATGGCGGTGACACCCGCGGTGCCGCTCGGCGTGACCCGCGTGGGCCGGCTCAGCAACTGGAAGGGCCTGGCCTCACCGTTCGCGACGACTACCGGCCTGCTCGCAGCACGGTTCGCCGCCGAGGGTCTTACCGGCCCGCCGCAGTCGATCGAGGGCGTGCGCGGGCTGTGGTCGCTCGTGACCGGGAAGTTCTCGCTCGACCGGCTCGGTGTGCCGCTGGACGGACTATCCGCAGCTGAGCGATCGGCCTACAAGTTGTCCGTGGCGGAGTTCAACTCACAGGGGCCGATAGCTGAGTTCATCCGGCTGCACGACGCCGGCGTCCGGCCTGACGACGTCGAGTCGATCCGGATCGCGACGTACTTCGTTGCATGGAGCGAGATCGGCGGCGGCCAGAACGACGCCGCGGATAAGTGGGACCCGCGCAATCGCGAGACGGCCGACCACAGCCTGCCGTACATGTGCGCCGTGGCGTTGACCGACGGGCGGCTGCAGGCCGACAGCTACCGGCCGGAGCGATTCCTCGACCCGGCGCTGCGCCCGCTCATGCAGCGCATCGAGGTCGTCGAGGCCCCAGAGATCACCGCGAGCTGGGTCGCCGTTCCCGCGCACCGCATCTCCGTGCGCTTGACGGACGGGACGACGAGCTCCATCCGGGTGGACTATCCCCGCGGCCATCCCGGCAACCCGGCGACGCACGCCGAGCTGGAGCGCAAGTTCCGTGACCAGGTGAGCCCCGTGCTGGCGGCCGCAGGCACCGATCTGCTTTTGAGCACGCTGTCCGGGTTGCCCGACCTGGGCACGCTGGAGCCGTTCTTCGCCCAGCTGCGGGCGGTGCCGACCTTGACCGAGGGCTAATACAGCATAACAATAAGCATAAATTGATTTTTGGAGGCGCGGTGACGGTCGAGTTCTGGCGGTTCGGGGGCACCCCGGTCCCGGCGACGAGCGTCGGCGACCTGGCCCGCCGGTTCGAGGCGCAAGGGTGGGACGGGCTGGTCGTCGGTCAGGACATCGGCATCCTGCCCGACTCGTACTTGTTCCTTGCCTTCGCCGCCGCTGCGACGACCCGCCTCAAAGTCGGGACGGGCGTCTCGGTCCCGCTCCGCAACACGATGGACGTTGCAAACACGATCGCCATGCTCTACGCGGTGACCGGCGGCCGATCGGTCATCAGCTTCGGCCGCGGTGACGGCGGCTTCGCGCAGATCGGCCGCAAGCCGATGACCGTCACTGCCTTCGAGACTTACCTTGCGCAGGTGCAGGCCTACCTGCGCAAGGAGGACGTCGACCTGGACGGCTTCCGCAGCACGATGCGGTCCGTCTACGAGATCGACCCTTCCCTCGACGGCCGGAAGCCACTCATCGACGTGTCGGCGACCGGCCCGAAGATGATCGACCTCGCGGCGCGTCACGCGGACAGCATCACGTTCGCGGTAGGGGCGAACCTCGACCGGCTGCGTGACTGCATCAAGCTGGCCCGCGATGCGCGGACAGCCGCCGGCTTGGACCCCGGCACGCTGCGAATCGGTTGCCATATCCCCGCGGCTGTCGCCACGGATGGCGTAAGCGTTGCCGCGGCGCGCGACATCATCCGTGGCGCAGTCCTTCGGCACACCCGGTTCTCCGCGTTCCACGGCAACGTGCTCGAAGGCGTCAGCGACGAGGACCGCGAGGCCGTGCTGCGCTCGTTCGAGGTGACCCGCGACCACTCGCGCAACATGCCGAAGAGGGCCGACTTCTCGGTTGCGAGCGTCCTGCCGGACGACTTCGTCGACCGCTTCGCGATCGTCGGCGACCCGCAGCAATGCGCGGACCGCTTCCGCGAGGTGATGAGCCTCGGCGTGGACCGCATCCTGGTTCTGACGCGCGTGCCCACGACCGACCGCAAGGAAGGCAACGCCGCCCGTCTCGCCGACACCGTGCTCTCCCAGCTGGCCTGACCATCCTGACGAGAGGACCGACCGTGCAGGCGACCTCGGCACCATTGAGCTACACCGACATCGGTGACGTCCGCATTACCTACCTTCCGGACGGCATCCATCACGTCCGCCCGATCGCGCAGTACGGCGGCTCCGACAATGCGTTCTGGGCGAGCCGCGGCCACGTGCTCGACGACGAGGGCTGGCTCGTAATGAGCATCGGCTCGCTGCTCATCCAAAACGGCGAGTCGAACACACTGGTCGATCTCGGATTCGGCCCGAACTCGGTCGACATCACGCAGCTGACCTACGGCGAGCACGAGGGCGATCTGATCGGCGGAGCGCTCATCGAGAGCCTCGCCGGCGTCGGTCTGACTCCCGACGACATCGGCAACGTTCTGTTCACGCACCTGCACCCGGACCACGTCGGCTGGGTCGACCAGAACGACGAGCCGACGTTCCGCAATGCGACGTACTACGTCGGCTCGGTCGAGTGGCAATACTGGCTCGACGGCCCCGAGGCTGGCACGCCGCGCGCCCCGACAGCGCTGCAGCAGGCTGCGATAGCCAAGCGACTCAGCCTGCTGGACAACGACAGCACCCCGGTCCGCGGTGTCACGGCGGTGGCGACGCCGGGCCACACGCCCGGCCATATCAGCTTTGTCGTCTCGTCGGGAACGCGGCGCGCGGTGATCCTCGGCGACATGATCCACTGCCCGTTTGAGATCGGGGAGTCCGAGATCGACTTCGTGTTCGATGTTGACCCCGCACTCGCCCGCGAGACGAAGCGCCGCATCGAGCGGGAGCTCGAGCAGCCGGACACGGTCACCGTAGGCGGCCACTTCGCGAACCTCGTGTTCGGACGGGTCCTCCCGGGCAGCGCGCCTGTGTCTGTCGACTTCTCCGTGTCCAGTGTGGTGGCATGACGCACGGGGAGAGGGAACTGACGTGACCGAGCCGACGCGATACGACCACGTCATCGGTGGTGCCCGGGTGGCGCCGGCGAGTGGGCGTTATCTCGAGACGACGAACCCGTACACCGGCGCTGTGAACGCGGTCTTCCCCGAAGGCGACGCGACCGATGTCGACCGGGCCGTCAGCGCGGCGCGTGCTGCGTTCGACGACACGGGCTGGCCGCGGCGCTCCCGTGAACGCGCTCGGTTGCTGCGCCGGCTCGCTGACCTCGTCGACGCGAACGCCGACCGGTTGGCC